>JAGYOR010000051.1 GCA_018399535.1 Deltaproteobacteria bacterium
GTGTTATGCAGGGAGCTCGACGGTATTGCCAGGACGTATATTGAACAGGCGGGATTCGGATCCCATTTTGTGCACGGTACCGGTCACGGCGTAGGCCTGGATGTTCACGAGGTTCCGACGATTTCACCACGAAGCGAGGATCGGCTCGAAGAAGGCATGATCATCACCATCGAGCCGGGTATTTACCTGCCGGACCAGTTCGGCGTCAGAATTGAGGATATGATACTGGTAACCGGTGACGGTTTTGAGGTGTTATCGGAAACTCCAAAAAATTTAGTTGAGTTATAAAAATAAAATGGCCGCAACGACCGGTGACGCGGGATCAGCCGACCCGGCTCCCGGTCGGCGACATTATCGCCGACTGCGGGCGGCGCGACCGCGATAAGGAGGTGCCCCATGTCAACCTATCCCGATGACCTGCTCTACAGCCGCGATCACACGTGGGCCCGGGTGGATGATACTGTCGTCACGATCGGTATTACGGATTTCGCTCAGGAAAATCTGGGCGACATCATATCAGTCGATCTGTATACTGTTGATTCTGCAGTGAAGCAGGGGGAACCCTTCGGTCTTATCGAATCGTCCAAGGCGACAGTGGAGCTTATCGCTCCCGTAAGCGGGGACATTATTGCCGTCAATGAAGATCTTTTCGACGATGTCGGCGTGCTTGAATGCGATGTGTACGACGCGGGATGGATGATTGCCGTGGCGATCGACAGGGTGGGCGAGCTTGACGATCTGCTCGATCCTGACGACTACGAGGAATATGTCGACCAGGTTCAGGGGAGGAGATAAGCCCCGGTGGAAACCTGGAGGTTGCTTTCCTTTCAACGGCTCAGCGGCGCCGAAAACATGGCCGTGGATGAGGCGATATTTCGCGAAACCGCAAAACGGGGTGGTGAACCGACTCTTCGGTTGTACGGGTGGATTCGGCCGACGGTGACAATCGGGTATTCCCAGGACCTGGAACGGGAAGTAAATTGCGCATTCTGTCAAGAACGCGGGATCGACATCGTTCGGCGTCCTACCGGTGGAAAAGCGGTCTATCATTCAACGGACCTCACCTATTCGCTGGCCTCGTCACAGCATCGGTCCCCTTTTTCCATCGATATACTCGGCACGTACCGTGTAATCGGTCGGTGCCTGATCCGCGGCTTGAAAAAAATAGGTGTCAACGCGGAACTTGTCGAGGAGGGACGTGCTCCCGGACGGTGTTGTGAGGAAGCCGGGTGCTTCGCCGTACCGTTTCGCAATGAATTGCTGGTGAAAGAGGCTAAAATATGCGGCAGCGCCCAGGTCCGGGGACGGGGTTGTTTTCTGCAGCACGGATCGATCCTGATAGATTTTGATCCGGTGACAAGTCTGCGGATTATGGGGAAAGTCGGGCGTGATGAGGAAGAAGCCGCACGGGGTCTCGAGGAAACCGTAACATGCGTCTCGCATGAGACGTCGGTCCCGATCACCGCCGAACGTCTGGCTCCGTACATCGGCAGCGGATTTGAAGAACTTTTGAACGTCAGGTTGGTGAAGGGCGGTTTGACCGGGCGGGAGCAGGCGATTGCGGAGCGGTTGATTACTGAAAAATACGGGAATCACCGATGGAATGAACGGGGGCGTTTATAAGGTGGGTGCTATTATTTTTTATTGTGTCGCAAAAAAAAATAATGTATAAACACTCTCTTTCGCAAAGAAGATATCATTTTTATGTTCTCTTCCGCTACGGTGAAAGCGGAAGAAGGAAACAGCGTTTCGAAGCGCTGTTCTCGCAGTAAGGAGCGTGATACAAAAGGGCTGGACAGGGGCGGATAAGCGGCGCGTACATGTTGCAGGCGTCGTTCTGCCCCTTTTTTGTGTCCTTTTTACGCTTCCGGTCCGGTAACGGCCGGATGCGGGCATTTCATGACGACTACCGAAGGAGGAGTATCGTTGGAAGTTAAAGTTATCGATAATGATGTTGAAAAGGCGTTGAAGGTTCTGAAGAACAAGCTTTCGAAAAACGGATTCTTCAAGGAACTCAAGTTGAGAAGGGCCTACGAAAAGCCTTCGGTCAAGAAAAAGAGGAAGGCCCTTGAGGCCCGAAGGCGGATGGTCAAGGCAGCGAGAAGACGCGGCAGATAAAAGAAGGTACGTACCGCCGCGATCATGGTTTGCCTGAATGGTCGTCCGCACGGGTGAGTGATGAAAGAAAAGCAATACGTCGTTGATGCTATCAGCATCGAAGAATCCTGGCGATTGTTTCGCATCATGGCGGAGTTCGTCGATGCTATCGAGGAACTGTCCCACGTCGAGAAGGCTGTCAGTATTTTCGGTTCCGCCAGGACGACGCCACAGGATGAATACTACCGGAAGACAGAACGCCTGGCGGGTATGCTCGTGGAAAACGGGTTCTCCGTCATAACGGGAGGCGGGCCGGGCATCATGGAGGCCGCCAACAAGGGCGCCGCCGAGGCCGGCGGGACTTCGGTCGGGCTGAATATTCATCTTCCCTTTGAACAGCTGCCGAACCCCTATTCGAATGTCGAACTGGATTTCAAGTATTTTTTCATTCGCAAGGTCATGTTCGTCAAGTACGCCATTGCTTACGTAATCCTTCCCGGCGGCTTCGGAACCATGGACGAACTTTTCGAGGCCCTTACGCTCATTCAGACGAAACGGATCAGGAGCTTCCCCGTGTTTCTCATGGGAAGCGATTACTGGAGCGGCCTTCTCGACTGGATCAAGGGAGTCATGCTGGCCGAAGGAAACATTCTCGAGGAAGACCTGGAGCTTGTTCAGATTTTCGACGAACCGGCGGACATCGTGAGCCGGTTGAAAAAATATCTTATTTTCTGAAGCACCGTATCTTGTGTCGGGGAATCCCCCCGATCGAAATCAGCCGGGTCACAACCATCGGCCGAAAGGAATAATGCCCATGGCCGTGAGAATCGAGGAGATTCTTCAATCCATAGAAAAGGGGACGATTGCGCCCTGTTACCTGATCTACGGCGAGGAACGTTTTCTCGTTGCCGACTCGCTTCGTATGCTCCTGGATGCGCTGTTTCCCGGGGGAGCCGACGATCTCAACTGTTTTAGAATGGACGGAGAACGCGTCGACGTGGAAACGATTCGGGAAGCCGTACTGACGCCCCCCCTGATCGCGGGACGAAAAGCGGTGGTTGTCAAGGATACGGACCTGCTTGCATCCCGAAGGGAACCGCCGCCTCTGCCTGAGAATTTTTCGAACATCCTGCGGGACGATCCGGCCGCCGCCGCCCGCTCCTTCACCAGCAGGGTCGGCGCCCTGGAATGGTCCCTGAAAGACCTGGAGGAGGACGGTTGGAAAAAAATACCCGGCGATGAATGGGACCGGTTTTTTGCCGGGACCGACGTGGCCGGACCTGCCGATGTGGTTCCGGTTCTGCTCGAACAATGCCGGCTGGACGGGCTGTCAGAGCGTAGTGCGGCAGGCGGCAATGTGGAGCGGCTTGCCTCGGTGCTCGAGACGGGATTTCCGCCGCAGGTGACGCTGATTCTCACAGCCCGCGCTGTCGACAAAAGAAAAAAATTGTACAAAATAATCGCGGAAAAAGGAAAAGTGCTTCAGTTCGCCGCCGAAACGAACGAGTCGTTGCGTGCGTCGAAGCTTCTCGAGCAGGCGAGGCACTACCTTGCCGACAGGGGTGTTGAAGCCGACAGGCAGGCCCTTAAATTATTGCTGGACAGGGCGGGAAACGGTGCCGGGGACGTCGTCGCCGCAATCGACAAAATCCTGCTTTATCTGGGAGAAGGTGCGTCGAGGATCGACAGCAGCGATGTTGAGAAGGTGACGGCGCGGACCCGGGATGAACCCCTGTTCGAACTGACCAACGCCGTCGCCGTGAAAGACCTGGAGCGGGGACTCCTGGCACTTGCAAGGCTCATGGAGCGGGACGTTCACCCCCTGGCGATGCTTGCCTTGATCGCCCGCGAGGTTCGGTTTCTCATGCAGGCGAAGCTGCTGATCAGTGCGGGGCGGATTCCCGCCGACGCATCCTCACTGTCGTACCGTCAATTCCAGGAAAAAGTTCCCCCGCAGCTGCGGGGCCTGTCCGGCGGATCGAAGCAGGGCGCGGAATTCCTTCCTGACCGGCATCCGTACGTTATCTACAACACGGTAAGGCACGCGGAACATTTTTCCTGGGATGAACTTGCCAGCTTCATGGACAGGCTGGTGGAAACCGATGTCGCTCTCAAGTCGAGCGGAAGCGATCCGAAACTGCTCATGGAGCGATTGCTCGTCGAAAGCTGCAAAGCGGGCGAATCCGTGCAGCGGTCCGGCGGTTCAGGTTCCTAGAGCTTTCGCAGTGCCTTCAGCGTTTTTCGCTCACGCTTCGAACGCTTTCTCGCAGGGCCCTTCTTCTTCGTCGAAACAACCCGTTCCGGTAGTTCGTCGTCATCGCCGTCACCGGGGACGTACTCCGGCGCCGGTTGGCCGCCGTGGTCGTCCCTCATTTTTGTTTCGAACTGTTGTGACGACAGGGCCACGCCTCCCGCCTTCGTTACCGACAGGGCGATATCCCTGTCGGAGGAGACGACCAGGAGATCGGACCCATCCCGGCGCGCCATGCGCTTGATCACCTCATCGGCCCGTTCGCCCCGACGGGAATAGACGACATCGATACCCCTTTCACGGTACCGTTCCTCCTGCGGGGAACCTTCGATCCATCCATCGAAAACAACGGTTATTTTATGTGATTTCGAATGGTTATACAAGGCGAGGGAGTGAATCAGCCGATTGCGTCCCGTTTCGAGACTGGTCTTTTCAGCGGCGCGGAAGACATCGGACTGCCGTATCAGGTTATATCCGTCGATGATGATATGCATGAAGGTCCTGTTGTCTCACTTGTTCTTTTTGATGAAAACATGCTATAAATTTATAACAGAAAAAATCGGTGAGAGAAAAAAATTTTCTTGACAGAGTGGCGTTCTTTGGGTAGGGCTTTTCACAGCGAGGCGGTGATCGGGACGCTTCGAACGGGGGTGCCGGCGAAGTCCTGAAGGGCAAGCGGCCGGAAAAATTCACATTTTATCACGAGTACATTTGATTTGGATTATGTTTGACAGGGGCTGAGGAGAGGTCCCTTTTTATACAGTGATTCGGTCGGGGATGCGGACATCCGTCGACCTCCCGGCGGGATCACTCGTTATATACGTTCTTTCACAGGCAACTTGATTCCCCCCTCAGGGGGGTCGTTACCTGAGTGTTATCACTTACAACCCACATTTCCGACGCGTGCGAGGTGCGGCCTATGGACATGAAGCGCGATTACTACGAGGATATTGAACTCTTCAGCAGCGGAACGATCCTGTTCTGGACGGTGGTCCTGCTGGTCGCCCTCTTCGCGGCGCCCCTCATTTTGTCAAATTATCATGCCTACCTGTTTAATCTCATTATGGTGCATGTCATTGTTGCCGTGGGACTGAACATCCTGGTCGGATCAACCGGGCAGATCGCCCTGGGCCACGCGGGTTTTTTCGCCATCGGGGCCTATGCGACCGTGCTGCTCATGACCGAGCTTTCGATTCCCTTTTTCGCGGCACTGATCATCGCGGCGTTTATCGCCGCTTTTTTCGGTTTCATCCTGGGGCTTCCGGCTCTTCGACTGGAAGGTCCCTACCTGGCAATTGCCACACTCGCCTTCGGCCTGGCGATTATGCATATTATCGGTCATGTGGAGCTTTTCGGCGGTCGGCAGGGCCTCATGGCGCCGGCGCTTAACATCGGGATACCGCAACTCGGCCTGGATTGGGAAATATGTTCGGAGAAAGGCAAATATTACCTGATACTGAGTATTACCATTCTCATGACCCTGTTCGCCGTGAACATCCTGAAGACAAAGGCGGGACGCGCCTTCGTGGCGATCCGGGACAGTGATATCGCCGCGGAAGTAATCGGCATCAACCTGACAATTTATAAAACCCTCGCTTTCGCGGTAAGCGCCTTTTACGCGGGCGTCGCCGGCGGGCTTTTCGCTTTTGTGCTGGGATTTTTCGACCCCTTCACCTTTCACCTGATTCTTTCGATCATTTTCCTCGTCATGGTGGTTGTAGGAGGACTGGGTTCGGTCATGGGATCCATAACGGGCGCCGTACTCATTACCTATCTCATGTACGACCTGTTCAAAAACGTGGACGAGATTCCCGTCGTGGGAGACCTGATGGTGGCGGTGTCCGAACAGTGGCTCACGGTGACGGGCATGGATAATTTCAGCATGATCGGACTGGGACTGGTGATGATAGGCATCATCATATTCGAACCCCTCGGCATATTCGGGGCCTGGATTCGCGTCAAGAAGTACTGGAAGACATGGCCGTTCTGACGGGACGGCCTGCGGCGGGAGATTGCGCCCATGTTAAGCTTTCCGGATAACGAAAGACCGGTCGCTTCGGAAGATTACCGGGCAGGAGAAGCCGACTATCGCAAGGAGGAGTTATGCCGTTCGGACAGTTGTTGATCGAGGGTTTGGCCATGGGCGCCTGTTACGGTCTTTTCGGGCTGGCGGTCGTCATTATTTACAGGACATCGGAGGTGATAAACTTTGCCGCGGGAACCATGGCCGTGTTTTCCACGTACATCGCCTTTCACATGATCACCTTTTACGGCCATCCCTTCTGGCTTGCCTTTCTCTTTGCGCTGATCTTCGCCGCCCTGCTCGGCATGTTCGTCGAATTTTTCTTTCTGCGTCCCGCGAAGAACCCCACGCTTCTGGGGCTCATCGTTATAACCATCGGAGTCCAGCTCTTGTTCGGGGGGCTGGTATGCTGGAAATGGACGGCCGATCAGCAGGCGTTCACCATACCCTTCTCGTACCAGGTCATCTACGAACCTCTGCCGGGCGTGTTCATGAGCCAGTGGGCCGTCGCGGTGTTCGTCATTGCCGCCGTCATCGTCACGCTGCTTTTTTTCTTTTTCAAGTATACAAAACTGGGAACGGCCATGCGGGCGACGCAGCAGAACAAGCATGCCGCCAAAATCGTGGGCATCAAAACCGACCGGATCTTCGCCTTCTCCTGGGCCTTCAGTTCGGTTATCGGCGTCACGTCGGCCATGCTCATTTCGTCGAGGACCATTCTCGATCCGGAATTCATGATGGAGCCGTTTCTTCGCGCCTTCGCGGCGGCGGTGCTGGGCGGACTCATGAGTGTGCCCGGCGTTCTTCTCGGCGGCGGTATCATGGGCCTGATCGAGAATTTTTTCGGATACGCCATGCCGGCATGGAAGCCGATCACGGCTTTTGTCGTCATCGTCCTGGTTCTTTGCGTCCGGCCGAGCGGACTGTTCGCGAAGCATTATGTAAAGAAGGTGTAACGTCATGCGGGCTGTGAGCGCAACAATGAGAAGATGCGGGCGATTGCTCCCGGCGGCTCTCCTGCTCATCCTTGTCGCCTGGTGCCCGGCATCAGCCGCGGAAGATCAGGAAACAACGGCCGTTCTTCGGGCGGCACGGAGCTTTCTTGATGCGGAGGTAAGCAGGGACTACGAGTCGGTGTATGCCTGCCTGGCCCCGTCCTCTTCTTATGTCCGGAAGCACACTTACGAGGACTATGCAGCCTCTGCGCGATCGGCGCAGGACCGAATCGTCGACTATGCCATAGTGAGAGTCACCTATATTCACGACAACGAAGACCGGGCGAAATGGCCCCGCGTCGAAAAGTTCGCCCAGGTCGAAGTAGATATGGTGATGTTGCATATACCGTCGAATCGACGTTCGACGGTCAACATGGGCCTGGTTTTTTTTAAAGAAAACGGTACATGGTACAAGAGTTAGCTGATGCATCGCGTGGAAAATGGTTTGTCACGACGTGTTTCTCCGGGGCGGGGGCGCCGTGCCGAAGGAGACTGCAACCGAAAAAGGAGGAATGTCATGAACGTGAAAAAAGTATTGATGGTTCTGCTCGTTCCACTCTTGGTCCTGGTATTCAGCACCGTCGACGGTGCGGCCCAGAAGCAACGCGGATTTGACGACAAGGAAATACGGGTCGGTCAGTGGGGACCGCAGTCCGGTCCCGCCGCCGCATGGGGCGCCGTGGCCCGCGGCAGTGAACTGTTGTTCGACATGGTCAATGAAGAAGGCGGCATTCACGGTCGCCAGATAAAGTACTTCATCAGAGATGACCAGTACAATCCCTCTCAGACCATGGCCGGCGTGAGAGACCTGGTCGACCGGCAGGACGTGTTTGCCTTCGTGGGCGGCGTGGGGACCGCCTGCGGTCTTGCCGTTCAGAACTATCTGCGACAGAATAAAATCATCTGGATCGGTGTTTGTACGGGGGCCCGCGATTTCCAGAACAATCCCTGGCTGTGGCAGATGTGGCCGGACTATTTTGATGAAGGCGCGATCCTGACGAAGCACGCCGTCGAAAACATGGGATTTAAAAAAATTGCCTACCTGTATCAGAATGATGACTGGGGCGCAGACGCGATGGACGGCGTCAAGGCTGTGCTTAAGAAAAACAACCTGGAACTGCTGGATGCCATTCCCGTCGAGCCCACAGAGCGCGACCTGTCGTCGCAGGTCTCACGTCTCCAGGCGACCGGAGCTGAAGCGGTTATCGGCATCATGGCGCCCACCCAGGCCGCGATAGCATTGCGCACCGCCGTTTCCCTCGGGTTTAAACCACAGTGGCTCCATTCCTATAATCTCTGTGATTTCGGCATGATGAGCCATATTACCGACGGTCTCTGGGCCAAAGAAGGCGTCATGACGGCGGCCTTTACGCCACCTATTGACGCGGACACTCCCCTCATGAACAAGTACCGCGAGGCGGCGGCCAGACTGGCGCCGGATGAGCGGTGGGGCATTTTCTATCTTGCCGGCGTGGTTGTCGCGGAGCCGCTCGTGTGGGCGCTGAAAGAAGTGGGGCCGAACCTGAGCAGGGAAGCGGTGAGGGACGCGCTCAATTCCGTCACGAATCGGCAGGGTGTGGGGCCGGTACTGACCTGGACGGAAGACAACCACATGCCTCCCCGGAAGCTCCAGGTCTGGCAATGCGGTCCCAACATGGAAACGATCGTGGTGCAGGACTGGATCGAAAACGACTTGCCCCGTCCATGAGGACTGGGAGAAGAATGGGTCCGGGTTCGCCGTTACCGCTTTCCGGTAACGGCGGGCCCGGATTTCCCGGCGCCGCGCAGGCGGGACGCTCTCGGACGGATGACTGTCCCGGAGGTTTTGAAACCTGGTAAAACAGGTAAAAAGCGCATTCAAGAGAGAAGGACTGGAATTTCATGGCCTATTTCAGTATCGAGAACCTGAGCATCAGCTTCGGCGGCTTGAAGGCGGTGAATAACATCAGCTTCAACGTTGAGAAGAACGAAATCTTCTCCATCATCGGGCCGAACGGGTCGGGGAAAACGACCATTTTCAACCTGATCAGCGGCATTTACCATCCCGACGCCGGGGCGATTCACATGGAAGGCGAGAATCTGGTGGGGAAGAGCCCCGATCGCGTCGCCAGAAAGGGCATCGCCCGCACCTTTCAGAACATAGAGCTCTTCGCCAATGCCACGGTTATGGATAATCTCATGCTGGGTCGGCATATTCACATGAAAACGGGGATATTCGGCGGCGCCTTCATGTTCGGCAAGCGTTCCCCTGCAGCCCGAGAAGAAGTGAAACACCGGGAAAGGGTCGAGCGGATCATCGACTTTCTCGAGCTGCAATCGGTGCGGGACCAGTTCGTGGGCAGCCTTGCCTACGGCAAGCGGAAACTTGTTGAGGTGGGACGCGCCCTGGCCCTGGAACCGAAGGTCATGCTCATGGATGAACCGTCCGCCGGTATGAACACCGAGGAGAAGGACGATCTTACCATCTGGATCGGGGATATTCGGGAAGACTACGGCGTGACGATTCTCCTGATCGAGCACGACATGAACATGATCATGGGAATTTCCGATCACGTGTTCGCCATGAACCAGGGGGAGAAAATCACCCTGGGGACGCCGGCGGAGGTACAGAAACATCCCGAAGTCGTGAAGGCCTATCTCGGGGAGGAGGTAATCAGCTGATGCTCAAGGTGAACAACATCGAAACCTGGTATGATCTTATTCGGGCACTGCATGGTATTTCCTTCACGATCACCCAGGGCGACGTGGTGGCCCTGCTGGGATCGAACGGGGCGGGCAAGACGACGACGCTGAAGACAATCATGCGGCTCTTTTACGATTTGAAAGAGGAGCAGCCTGAAAAGGGATCTATCGAGTTTCTCGGCGAGCGCATCGACCGGAAGGCCACCGACGAGATCGTCAAAATGGGAATCGGCTATGTGCCGGAAGGACGGGAAGTATTTCCCGAACTCACTGTTCTGGAAAACATCACCATCGGCGCCTACACCAGGCGGGACAAAGCGGGGGTGAAGAGCGACCTGGAAAACGTGTTTTATCATTTTCCAATACTCAAGAGCCGCAAGAACCAGCAGGCGGGATTGATGAGCGGTGGGGAACAGCAGATGCTCGCCATCGGGCGGGCGCTCATGAGCCGTCCCAAGCTGCTCATGCTTGACGAACCGTCGCTGGGCCTGTCGCCTATTCTGACGCAGGAAATATTCACTATCGTGAAAAATATTAACGAAAAAGACGGTGTTACCATCCTGCTGGTTGAACAGAACGTCAACATGGCCCTCAAATATTCGCATTTTGCCTATCTTCTTGAAAACGGCAGAATCGTCAGGGCCGACAAGCCGGAAGTGCTCCGGGAAGACGAGGACATCAAGGAGTTTTACCTGGGAATCGCCACCGAGCAGTCGGTGAAAGGATACAAGCGGTACAGGAGAAAAGTCCGGTTCAGGTAACCCGGACGAGGAACCGCTTCCGACAACCGTTTCCGTCGGTCTCGACCGGGAAGTGAAGGGGGAGAGAATGGCAATAAATACGTTGCCCAAGGCGTTGCTTAATATCGCTGAAAGACAGCCGGACCGTGTCGCCATGAGAAACAAGGATTTCGGCATCTGGCGCGATATCACCTGGGCCGAGTACCTGGAAAACGTGAAAAACGTAGCCCTTGGTCTGCATGCCCTGGGGGTGAAATATCAGGAACGCGTGGCGATTATCGGCGAAAACAGGCCGGAGTGGCTTTACTCGGCACTCGGGGCCGTCTGCGCCGGCGCCACCTGGGTGGGAATCTACACCACCAACCCGGCGGCGGAATGCGAATACGTGGTGGGTCACTCCGATTCCGTTATCTACATCTGCGAGGACGAGGAGCAGTTCGACAAGGCTCTCGTTTTCCGGGACAATACGCCGAAGCTTCGAAAACTCATCGTCTGGGACATGGAAGGACTCAAACACTTCGAGGACCCCATGTTCATGAGTTTCGACAAGCTGCTTGAACTGGGCAGGGAAACGGACCGCCAAAACCCGGAACTTTTCAGGCAGCTTTGCGGACAGGTACAGCCCGAGGACATCGCCGGCATTATCTACACGTCGGGAACAACCGGTCCACCAAAGGGCGCCATGCTCGCCCACGAGGGCTATCTCTGGGTCGGAGAAGCGGCCCGGTCCGTCATGGATACCAAGGTAGATGATGAAACCATCTCCTTCCTTCCCCTCAATCATGTTTACGAGCAGATATTCGACATCATGTTTCACCTCTCCGTGGGTCATATCGTCAACTTCACGGAGAACACCGACACGGTCATGGCCGATATGCGCGAGGTGTCTCCCACGGTCTTTCATGCCGTTCCCCGCATATGGGAAAAATATTATTCCGCCATCGTCCTTAAAATGGCTGACGCCACCTGGCTGAAACGAACTCTTTTCAATATCGCCATCAAGATCGGTACCAGGTACAACAACAAGGCCCTCTCCAAGGAGAAAATGCCCCTGCTCCTGGCCCTGCAGTACAAGGTGGCGTACTTCGTCATTTTCAGAAAGCTCAAGAAGCGTCTTGGTTTCGACCGCGTACGTTTCGGCTCCTCGGGAGCGGCTCCCATTTCCCAGGAGGTGTTGAAATTTTTCCTCAGTATCGGCATCCCCATCCGCGAAGGATACGGCATGACGGAGACGACGGGCGTTACGCACATTTCCGATGAAAAAACCTTCAAAGTGGGCAGCGTGGGCAAACCACTCCCCGGTACCGAGGTGCGCATTTCCGAAGACGGCGAGATTGTCGTCAAGCACAAGGGAATTTTCAAGGGCTACTACAAAGACGAGGAACAGACCCGGGAAGTCCTGCGCGACGGATGGATGTATACGGGCGACGTGGGCGAAATCGACGAGGATGGATTTCTCAAGCTCACGGACCGTAAAAAAGACCTGATTATTACGGCGGGCGGTAAGAACATTGCGCCGCAGTACTTAGAAAACATACTGAAATTTTCGCCCTATATCAACGACGCCGTGGTCATCGGCGACGGCCGCAAATACCTGACGGCGATCATCGTCATCGACGACGAGAATGTGATCAAGTTCGCCCAGGATCACAAGGTGCAGTACACCACCTTCGCCAGTATGACCAGGGCGCCGGAAGTCATCGAGCTGATCCAGCAGGAAGTGGACAAAGTGAATCGGCAGGTCGCCCGGGTTGAAAATATCAGGAAATTCAAGATCCTCGATAAAAAGCTCTACACCGAGGACGGCGAAGTGACGCCTACCATGAAGGTGAAGCGAAAGGCCATAAACGAACAGTTTGCCGATGTGATCGAAGCCATGTATAAAGACTGAGACCTTCCGTGGCGGGAAGGCCGCCGCGTTCTTTCAGCATCCTGCCGTTCCGGAGATGCAATGGGCACAGTTTCTCTTTTTATTCCCTGCACCGTCGATTTTATGATGCCGCGGGTGGGAGTCGCCACGGTGCGACTCCTGCGTCGACTTGGCATTGAACCTCGTT
>JAGYOR010000052.1 GCA_018399535.1 Deltaproteobacteria bacterium
CAGCAACCGTGATGGTTCGGTCTGAATGTGCATCGGGCAGCACATATCTCGCCGAATTAACGGGATGTTGAAGTGTCTGTACCGTGAACAGGCTGAATCAATCGCGGATTTCGGGTGGTTCTTTACGGTTGACTATTGTGAATATTTTGTTTACATCACTCTCACTGGAAGGTCTCGCCGGCGCGGTTCCTCCATCCTTCGCTTTTTTGTGCCGGCATGCGGTACGTGTGGAGCTGATGAGAAAGCCCAGAATCCTTGTCGTCGATGATAACGCGATCAATCGAGAGAACCTCCTCGAAATGCTTTCTTCCGATGCCGGTCGCGTCGACGTGGCCGGCGACGGGGAAGAGGCGCTGAGGGTATTTTCGGACGGTATGTACGACCTGGTGATTACCGACCTGAAAATGCCGCGCCTCGACGGCATGGAGCTTCTGAAACGCCTCAAGGAACAAGATTCCGGCATAGTCGTGATCGTCGTCACCGGCTACGCATCCGTCAGCAGCGCTGTCGAGGCCATGAAGCTGGGCGCCTACGATTACATTACCAAGCCTCTCAAACCCGACCGTGTCCATCTGTCCGTGGAAAGGGCGTTGTCCTTCGCCCGCCTTCGGGAAGAAAATGAATCCCTGAAGGACCAGCTGCACGACAAATATGATTTCGGCCGCATGATCGGCCTGAGCGGCGGCATGAGGCAGGTTTTCGATGCCGTCAGGAAAGTCGCGGAAACCGACAGCACCGTCATCATCTATGGTGAAAGCGGCACGGGCAAGGAACTTGTGGCCCGGGCCCTCCATTTCAACAGCGAACGGCGGTCTTTTCCGCTCGTGACCGTTAATTGCGGAGCCATTCCGGAAGAATTGCTGGAGAGTGAGATGTTCGGCCACGAAAAAGGGGCATTTACCGGCGCCGTTCGAAGCAGGACGGGCAGGTTCGAACTCGCCCAGCGTGGATCCATATTTCTCGACGAAATAGGCGATATGAGCCCGTCGCTGCAGGTAAAGCTGCTTCGGGTAATCCAGGAAAGACAGTTCGAGCGCATCGGCGGCACGCAGACGATCGACGCCGATGTACGCATCATCACCGCCACGAACCAGGACCTGGAAAAGGCCGTCAAAGAAAAGCGTTTTCGGGAAGACCTGTTTTACCGGATCAACGTTATTCCCATTACCCTGCCGCCGCTGAGGGAACGGAAGGAGGACATACCTCCATTAATCAAACATTTCATCAATGTTTTCAGGAAATCGAATAAAAAACGCATCGAGGGAGTAAGCGACCGGGCCGTTGAACTGATGCTTCATTATCACTGGCCCGGAAACGTGCGCGAGCTCCAGAACATCATAGAAATGCTTGTGGTTATGAAGGGAGAGGGCGTGATCGATGAACAGGATCTGCCCGAGAAAATCCGCCAGGCAGATTTCCGCGACGGATCGACACCGCCGAGCATTCATATTCCTGACGAGGGTTTGAATATAACCTCCCTTATCGACCAGTTCGAGCGGGACCTGCTCCTGAAGGCGCTGAGAAAATCTGGCGGGGTTAAAAACAAGGCTGCGAAGCTTCTTAACCTCAACCGAACGACCTACGTGGAAAAGCTGAAACGTTACCGGATCGAATAGAACCGGGGATCCCGAACCTGCCGGCGGAAACGACGCCGGACAGGCACGGCTGAGAAAATATCACGGAAACGTACCGCGCCATCCGGCGGGTTGGGCGCGGTACCGGGAAGGAGGCACGATATGACCAGGAAAGTCGGAGTTGTGTTGTCGGGGTGCGGCGTCTTCGACGGGTCGGAAATCTATGAAGCAACGATGACTCTCTATTTTCTGGATCGCGCCGGCGCCGATGTTGTCTGCATGGCTCCCGAAGGGGATCAGCGTGACGTGGTTGATCACGCGGCGGATCGGCCCATGTCGGAATCCCGTGATATTTTCGTTGAATCGGCACGGCTTGCCCGCGGTGAAATACGTCGACTGGCTGATGTCACGGCCGACGACCTGGACGCCCTGGTTTTCCCCGGGGGCTTCGGGGCGGCGAAAAACCTCTGCGATTTCACCGTCGCGGGAAGCAGTTGCACCGTTTTGCCGGAGGTGGAAGGGCTTATTCTTGATATGCACGGGCGAAAAAAGCCGCTGGCCTTCATGTGCATCGCGCCGGTCATCGCCGCGCGGGTGCTCGGCAGGTTCACGCCGGACTTGACGACCGGGGAAAGCGATTCGCCGGTGGCGTCTGCCATCGAGGAAATGGGCGCGCGCCACGTGACATGCAGCGTGGATGACGCCGTCGTCGACGGCAAGAACAGAATCGTCACCACGCCCGCCTACATGGTGGGTCCGACCATATCCCGGGTGGCGGAGGGTATCGAACAGCTGGTAAAGGAAGTCATGGCGATGGTGGATTGAGAAGCATTGTCCTCCCGCGGAATTCGCCGCGGAAAGAAGCAGCTTCTTTTCATCATGTCGCCGGCGCCGGACGAGCGGGAACGACGCGTTCCGCGCGGGAGAGGGTAAAGAGGAAGAGCAATGAAAATACGTGTGGAGCGGGATCAGATTGTCCAGGCCATCCGCCGGATGGAAGGGATCGAAGTCGTCCTGGAGAACGAACATGACGCGAAAGAGGCCGTCAATCTTGCTCTCGGCGGAAGCGAATTGTTTTCAGGACCAGGCTTTCAGAAGCTGAAGAGCGTAGAGGTATCGGAGGTCAGGGAGTACCGGACGTCGGCCGTCGAATACGAAATCGGCTATCTTTTGGAATTCATCTTTGAAGGGGATGTGAAGCCGCAGGAAAAGGCGGCGGTGATAAAAACGGTCCAGGAGTTTTTCGGAGCGTTCCGGCGCCCGGCGTCTTCCCTTGATCCCGTTTCATGAGATAGACGGAGCGGCCGCCGGCCTGTTTTTTTCTTACAGGTTTTCCAGCCCGATACTTATCGTTATCCGCTCGGATGCCAGCATCGAAGTCTTGGTTTCCGCGAGCCAGGACTGGAAAAACTGTTCTTTTTTCGCATTCAGCAGAGCGGCCGTGACGGCGTCTTTCTGTTCCTCCCAGTCATTTTCGTCGATCGGTTCCAGTTCCTCCAGCGCGACAAGATAAAATTTTCCGTCTACAAAGAAGACGTCGTCGGCCAGTGGGTTTTTTTCGGACAGCGTAAAAAGCGCTTCGGCGAGTTCGTCAGAGTATCCGATTTCAGGGATTTCGTCGCCCGGGACGAAGAAATCCGTTGTTCCGACGTTCAGGTTCTTTTCTTTTTCCGCCAGGGCCTCGATGGTTGTTTCGCCGTTTCGAAGTTGTTCAAGCGTGTCGTCCGCTTTCTTGCTTGCCATCTTGAGCGATTCCTGAAAGCGCCAGCTTTCTTCGACAGTTACCCTCGTCTCGTCCAGTTCCGGCAGGCGTTCCGGCTTCTCTTCGGCAAGTACAAAGAGATAATGGGCCCGGTCATCGGAAAGGACGGGGGTCATTTCTTCTACGGCGAGGTCGAAGGCCCATTGATCCAGGTTTTCAACCGCCGCCAGTTCATCCGGCAGGTTGTCCCGGGAGAAAAGGCCCGTTTCGTCGATGACGAGGTCATGCTCATTGGCGAATTCCTCAAAATTTTCGTGTTGATAGATAAAATCATGGGCCGTTTTCGCCTCCCGGTATGCTTCGTCAAACGCCCTGGTTTCGGCGATCCTCGCCACGATGCGGTCGCGAACCTCGGTAATGGGTAAAAAGGTATCGGGTTCATCATCCTCGCCGGGTTTTTTAAAGTCGTCGCGGTTTTCGTAATAAAAGTCTTCGATCATGTCATCCGTGACGGATGACGGATCTTCGTAACTCGAAGCGCGAAACAGGATGTAGCGGAGCTTCACCTGCCGGGGAATTCGAAACTGCTCGGCGTTTTCCTGCAGGTACTCGCGAAGTTCTTCGTCGGAAGGAGACGGTTCATCCGCGAAATCGAGCGGGTCGATACCAACGTAGGCGATCTGCAGGGCCTGGTTCTGAACCCGGTAAAAGTCATAGGTTTCGAACTCGGCTACCTTGACCGATTCCTTGATAAGGCGTTCGAGTTTTTCAATTTTCAGCGCTTTTCGCTGCTGGGCCTCAAAATCTTCCGGTGTTATCCCCTGGAATCGCAGAGCCCGCTCGTAGATGTCGGGATCGAACACGCCGTTTCGCTGGAAATGCGGCTGTGAAAAAACAGCCTGTTGCACTTCTCCGTCGCTCACGTCCAGGTTCAGTTCATCGGCCTTGGCGAGAATGACCGCCCGGTCGATCAGGGCATCATAAACCCGCTGTTTCAGGTTGAGCATTCCGAGGACTTCGTCCGACAGGCTCATGCCGTAACGTTGCCGGTAGAGATCCATCAATTGCCTGTATTCTCGGAGATATTCGCTTCGCGTGATCTTTATTCCGTCGACGGACGCGATTTTCTCTGTTTCCTTCCCTCCCCGCATCGATCCAAAGTAAAAGATAAAGACAAGAATGATGATGCCGAGGATGGCTTTCATCAACCAGTTTCTGGCATGTTTTCGCATCAAGGCCAGCATGATTCCGTGAATAACCCCCGATTGTCCGGATTGATGTCTTCATGAGGAACCGCGGAAAGAAACACCGCCGGACGGTGAAAGCCGTCCGGTTTCCTTCATAAAGCCTGCCATCCCTGATAGTACAGTACCCTTGAAAAAGCAATAGTTTTTTCATTGATCGGGTTCTGTAAATGCTGTATAGGGAAATGTTCAGAATATGTGCCTGAGGAGGATCTACATTTGATATTCGATTACATACTGGGCGTTTTTTCCAATGATCTGGCGATCGACCTGGGAACGGCGAACACCCTGGTCAGTGTCAAGGGACGGGGGATCGTGCTGAGCGAACCTTCCGTAGTGGCCGTTCATCGGGACCTTCGGGGGGTCAAGAAGGTGCTTGCCGTGGGCGAGGAGGCAAAAAAAATGCTGGGAAGAACGCCCGGCAATATCGTTGCCATACGCCCCATGAGAGACGGCGTCATCGCCGATTTCGAAATTACTGAAGCAATGCTTCATCATTTTATCCTTCGCGTGCATAACCGTAAAAAACTGGTAAGACCCCGGATCATCATATCAATTCCTTCAGGCATTACACCGGTGGAACGGCGGGCCGTAAAGGAAACAGCCGAATCGGCGGGCGCCCGGGAAGTCTACCTGATTGAAGAGCCTATGGCGGCCGCGATCGGGGCGGGGCTTCCCATCACGGAAGCAGTGGGATCGATGGTGGTCGACATCGGCGGCGGCACTACCGAGGTTGCCGTCATTTCGCTGGCGGGTATCGTCTATTCGAAATCGGTCCGGGTTGCCGGCGACCGGATGGACGAAGCGATCGTGCAGTACATGAAGCGAAAGTACAGCCTGCTTATCGGCGAGCGGTCGGGGGAAATGATCAAGACGGCCATCGGCTGCGCCTACGCGGACGAAGAGATGAGAACGGTGGACGTCAAGGGGAGAGACCTCATATCGGGAATACCCAAAATCATAGAAATTAATTCCGAAGAGATCAGGGAAGCCATATCGGAACCGGTGGGAATGATCGTCGACGCGGTTCGAAACGCTCTTGAAAACTCGCCGCCCGAACTGGCCGGCGATATCGTGGACAGGGGTATCGTGCTGACCGGCGGCGGGGCGCTTCTGAGGAATCTCGACATGCTGCTGAAAGAAGAAACAGGCCTGCCGATCTCGATAACCGACGATCCCCTCTCCACAGTCGCCAGGGGCGCCGGTATCGCCCTGGACGAAATCGATCTGCTCAGGGAAGTTTCCATCCAGCTGTAATGGATGCCCCGGCTGCTCCTGCCCGGTTTCACCGTTGTTAGGGGTAATGCCGGGCGGCGCCGAGGCCGGTATCGCCCGGAACGGGAAACCGCAAACGGCGTTTCCCGTACCCGGTCGTTAATCGAAATAACGAAGTGAAACCAGTGAGGCGCCTCCGTCGTGCCCGGCTGCGGGGAATAATGATGCCGGTTGCGTCACGATCCGGTACAGCATGACCTTTCTCAAAAAACACCAGACATCCGTTTCCCTTTTTGTCATCGCGGCAGTCCTCGCGACGTTCGTTTTTTTCTCCATGCCCCGAGAGAAGGACGAGACAAGTTTTCTGCGGCAGGTGGTCCTTGAAACGGCGTCGCCGTTTCAGCGCGTGTTCACCGCGGTTTTCGAGAGTCTCCGGAATACTTGGGAACGCTACCTTTTTCTGGTGGGACTGGAAGAGGAAAACAGGATGCTGCGGCGGCGTGTTTCTCTGCTTGAGGCTGAGCTGAGTCGAAGCGACGAAATACGCGTTGAGCATAATCGGCTGCTGTCACTTCTCGGCCTGAAGAAAGAGGTTTCCTTCTCCACAGTGACCGCTCGTGTCATATCAAGTGACCGGGCGTCTCTTTTCAGATCATTCGTAATCGACAGAGGAAGCCGACACGGTGTGTCGATCGGATCTCCCGTTCTTTCAGCCGAAGGTGTCGTGGGAAAAGTGATGGATGTGTCGTGGAACGCGGCAAAGGTTTTGCTGATTAACGACTTCAACTGCCGTATCGACGCCTACGTCCGGGAGACGCGGGCGCGGGGTATTCTTCAGGGTCACCGTAAAGGCGATTGCACCTTGAAATATGTGCCCCGCAGTGAATCAGTGCGCGAGGGAGATACGGTCGTGACATCGGGCCTGGCCGGCGGTTTTCCGAAGGGCATGCGGCTGGGAACCGTCATTCAGGTTGTCAGGGGCCCAAACGAGCTTTTCCAGGATGTGCGGGTCAGGCCGACGGCGAACATAGGAAAGGTCGAAGAAGTGCTGGTGATCGTGACGGGAATGGAAAGCTTCGGTGAGGACGACCGGCAATGATGTATTATCTGCTGTTGCCGCCGGCGGCACTGATATGCGTCGTTTTACAGACCACCCTCGCTGATATGTTGTCGCGAGGTACGGTGAGACTTGAGCTCTCGCTCGTCCTGGTGCTCTACGCGGGCTTTCACCTGGGAATCGTGCGCGCCGCGGCGTTGGTCGTCGTGTTCGGGTTTGTCATGGATACCTTGACCGGCACGGTTCCCTTTTTTTATACGCTTTTCTACATCCTGGTATTTTTAGCGGCCAGGGCGGTTTCGTTCAGGGTTTACGGTGAGGGGGCCCTCGTGATCATGTCGGCCGCGTTTCTTTGCGTGCTCGGCCAGGCGGCGGTTATCGTCGCTTTGTCCCGCTGGATCGCCGGCGTTCCCCTGTCTTTTGACGGGATGGAAGTGACCGTTTACAATTCGGTTCTACTCGCGCTCACCACACCGCTGTTTTTCGCCTTGTTTAAAAAGATCGAGGTCGCGGCGCATGGCAAATCGTCACTGTAAACTCAACAAACAGGAACCTTCTGATTTCCGGAGCCGCTTCGTGGTCGTCGGGTGTATCGTTTTTTTCGCGTTTTTCCTGCTTGTCGGCCGGGTCTGGTATCTGCAGGTGCTTAAAGGTGGAGAACTGCGCGAACGCTCGGAGAACAATCGTATCCGCGTCCAGGAAATAAAACCGCTCAGAGGGTTGATCCTTGACGCACAAAGGAATGTGCTCGTCGACAACGATGCTTCCTTCGATATAGCGCTGATTCCTGAAGAGGCGGGATCGGTCGATGGCGTGATTGCTTCGCTGAGGAATCTCTATGAAGAACGTAACATCGTCTATACCGGCGTTCACGCCGCTCCTCCGGTGCGAAAACGGTTCCTGCCGGTAACGCTCGAACGGGACGTTACATGGAACAAGCTGGCCCTCGTGGAGATGAATTCCACGATGTTGCCGGGGATAATCATTGATGTGGTCCCGGTGAGGAATTACACGATGGGTCCCGCCATGGCCCACGTGCTGGGATATGTCGGCGAGATCAGCCGGGATGACCTGCAATCGCCGACCTACCGGGAATATCGTTCCGGTTCTCTCGTCGGCAAGGCCGGTATCGAGAGGGTCGTGGATCGGCAGCTCAGGGGCAAGAGCGGCGGCGCGCAGGTTGAAGTGAACGTGACGGGCCAGATTCTTGACGTGTTGGCCCGCGTTGATCCGACACCGGGAAGCAACGTCGTCACGACACTCGACAGGGACCTGCAGCAGGTCTGCTGGGACGCATTCGACAAGCCGACGGGAGCCGTCGTTGTTATGGATCCCAACGACGGTTCCGTTCTGGCCATGGTGAGCAAGCCCGCGTTTGATCCCAATCTGTTCAACCGGGGCATAAACGCCATGGACTGGGAAAAATTCAGTACCGATTCCATGGCGCCGTTCAAGAACAGGGCCGTTTCGGGCCTGTATCCCCCCGCGTCTCTTTTTAAACTCATCATCGCCGCGGCCGCCCTGGACCGGGGACTTATAACAGGCGAGGAAACGATTTTCTGCAGGGGGGCCATCACGTTGGGAGACCGTGACTTCCGCTGTTGGAAGAGAGAGGGTCACGGCGCCCTGAACCTGCACCAGGCGATTGTTCAATCCTGTGACGTGTTTTTTTACACGCTCGGTCTTCAGCTGGGCATTGATGACATTGCGGAATACGCGGTCCAGTTCGGTCTGGGCGCTGCGACGGGAATTGATATTCCGGGAGAGAGGGGAGGATTGGTTCCCACAAGTAAATGGAAGCGTGAACGGTTCGGCGAGCCCTGGCAGCGGGGGGAAACGGTGTCCGTGTCCATTGGACAGGGTTTTCTGAACGCGACGCCGCTGCAACTGGCCAGGGCGTTTTCCGCCATCGCCAACGGTGGGACGCTCTATAAGCCCAGGATTATTAGGCAGATAGAATCGCCTTACGGAGAAGTGCTCGAGGTGTTCCCGGTTCGCACGCAGGGTCGTCTGCCCCTGGATCCGGGACACCTGGATAAGCTCAGAAGGGCGCTTCGCGGTGCGGTCAACGAACCGAGAGGAACCGGGCGCGCGTTGCGCAGAGAAGAACGGGACGTCTTCGGAAAGACGGGGACCGCCCAGGTTATTTCCATTCCCGACGATGACGAGGAGAAGAGCGAAAAGACCGAAACTCCCTTTCGATTCAGGGATCACGCACTCTTCGTTTGCTCTGTTCCTTACGACGATCCCCGTATCACGGTCATGGTCATCGCTGAACACGGAGGTCACGGCGGTTCGGCGGCCGCTCCCATTGCGAGAAAAATAGTTGACTGGTACATGGAAAACAGGCCGCCGGGGGATGTATTGGCGGAGGACGACGGGACGTTTGGCGGTGAGTCATGAAAATAGACAGGCGGGTGCTGATCAACTTCGATTGGGCGATTCCCCTGCTGATACTGGCGCTGTGCGTCGTGGGGCTGGTGAATCTCTACAGCGCCTGTTCCAACGTGGGCAACGGGAACACGACGGCGCTTTACCTGAAACAGTTGTACTGGATAGGACTGGGTCTCGTCGCCATGTTGGTGTGCTTCTCTGTCGACTACCGGCTTGTCATACGCTATGCTTATATCCTGTACGGCATCTCCGTCGCGCTTCTGGCGCTGCTTTTCATATACGGCGAGATAACCCACGGTTCTCAGCGATGGCTCGTTCTGGGGGGTTTTTCTTTTCAGCCCTCGGAACTGGTCAAACTCACCATGATTCTGGCGCTGACGAAGTACATCGATGAGCGGAACGTCGGCACCGCCTTCAGCCTGCCGGCATTGCTGGGGCCCTTTCTGATCGTGATGCTGCCCGCGTTGCTCATACTGAAACAGCCGGACCTCGGGACGGCCCTGTTTCTCGTTCTGCTTTTCGTTTCAATGATTCTTTTCGCCGGGATCAGAATGCGGGCCTTCGTCGAAATGTGTGTCGCGGGCCTTGCTCTGCTTCCGGCACTGTGGTTCATTATGAAAGATTACCAGAGAGAACGGCTGATCATGCTTCTGAACCCGGAACGCGACCCCCTGGGCGCCGGCTACCACATTATTCAATCCATAATCGCCGTCGGGTCGGGCGGGCTTCTGGGAAAGGGATACCTGAAGGGAACGCAGAGTCAGTTAAAATTTCTGCCGGAGCAGCAGACGGATTTCGTTTTTTCCGTTTTTGCCGAGGAATGGGGATTCGTAGGGGTAGTTTTTGTTCTTATGCTGTTCCTGGTGCTGATTTTATGGAGTCTCAATATCGGCCGCCGGGCACGGGATTTTTCCGGTGTCCTGCTGGTCTTCGGTGCGACAATGATTTTTTTCTGGGGTGTTTTTATAAATATCGGTATGATTCTGGGCATTCTTCCAGTCGTCGGGATCCCGCTGCCGTTCATGAGTTATGGCGGTTCATGTCTGGTTGTTCTCATGATGGCCGCGGGTTTGTTGATGAATGTCAGCATGCGCCGGTTTGTTCTTAAATCCTGACCGCCGGACTTGACGAGGGCCGTTTTGAACGGAAAGACCGGGTGAAAAGAAAAGAGGGGATGGTAAACGTGAGAAAGAAAAACGACGAAATCAAGGCGTTTCTCGGTAAGGAAACGGAGTTCGGCGGCAAGCTGTGCATCAGCGGTTCCGTTCGAATCGACGGCCGGTTCAAGGGAGAGATCTGGGGGACGGGAATGCTTGTGGTCGGGAAGGATGCGTCCATAGAAGCCACCATCACCGTTGACCGCATACAGATAGCGGGCTCCGTCAAAGGCACGATGGAAATAAAAGACCGGACCGAGATCACTGAAACGGGGTCTTTCGTGGGAACCGTGAAAACTCCGCGCCTGGTCGTGGGCGAGGGCGCCTTCTTTGAAGGACGGTGCGCGATGGGCAGCGATAAAGGTACCGAAGACCAGGGCGATAAAGAAAAATAATATATCAACGGCGTATTCCGCCGTCTATCGGGGACAGGGTTTTTACAGTGAGCAGAGTGGATCGCCGTTATTACGGCCGCATGGTTATCTTTGCACTTATCGTATCGGTATGTTTATGCGCCGTTCCGGGCTCCAGAGCCGCCGGAAGCGGAGAGAAAACGATAAGTCGCCATGAGGCCTGTGAACGTATCGCCGGCAAGCTGGCCAGCGTCAATCGCAATGATTGCCTCGCGGACGGGGTCGTGTGCTCGGGATCGTATTCGGTGCGAGGCATGCCGATTCTGGTGAAAGAATATCCGCCGCTGGAAGGACGTTCGCCGCGGGCGAGGGTTCTCGTGATCGGAGGCACTCACGGCGACGAATATGCCTCCGTCAGCGTCGTGTTCCACTGGATGCGGATTCTCGATATTCACCATTCCGGGCTTTTTCACTGGATATTCGTTCCGCTGCTGAATCCCGACGGCCTGCTGCGGGAACGGTCCACGCGGACAAACGGACGCGGCGTCGATCTCAACCGGAATATGCCCTCGCCCCTGTGGCACGAAATCGGGTACACGCGCTGGGTTGAAGCAGTGGAGTGCAATCCCCGCTATTATCCGGGGCCGTATCCTATGAGCGAGCCGGAGACGGTTTTTCTCGTCGACCTCATACATCGATTTAAACCCCACGCGATTATTTCCCTGCACACGCCGCTGAACCTTGTCGATCACGACGGTCCGGGGCGGCCTGCCTCGGCGCTTGGTTCGCTGGGGTTGCGAAAGCTTGGTAATTTTCCCGGAACCCTCGGCAATTATGCCGGCATGAAGTGTGGTATTCCTGTCATTACGGTCGAACTGGCCTCGTCGGGCAGGATGCCGCAGGACGATGAAATATCTTCCATGTGGCGGGACCTGGTGCGTTGGCTCATTGACACCGTGCCGATCGAACCGGGCTCCGACGAGATATGGGTCGAAGAAGACAGCGAAGAATTGCAGCAGGAGTTTTTCGGTAAATGACGGTGCGGGTTTTTATAAAATGTAAAACCGCGACCGTTCGATCAGGCCGGCTGGTTGACGAAGGGAATGCCGTGTCGGTGGTGTCGTCGCCGCATGTTGCCGGTGAATGCGTTTTATTCAGGGACATTTCGGCATTGTTATTGCATACATTTCTGCCCGGCCGGTGTCGGCGGTTTTGATGCGGGCGCGGGTCGTGAAAAAATGTGGAGAGTTGACAGCAATGGGTGTTTTTGTTATCGGAAGTGCCGGTTATCGTTTTAAAAATATTATATTAAATCAAACATGTGTAATGGTATGCCCGGAATTTTTCGGAAATTTTTGTGCCGGCCGAATATGGATCCGGAACGGGAAAGAGTGAGGAACAAATGGCGAAATTAATTCGATCTTTCGTTGGGTTGTTCCTTTTCCCGGGGGTTATTTCACTTCTGCTGGTTCCGGCGATCGTTACCGCCGTTGCTGCGGATCCTTCTGCGACGGATCGCGGCAGTATTCCCGCGCCTATCGTTAAACTGGGGGCGAACTACGCCGTCGTCGTCGATAAAAGTCAGCAGAAACTGCATGTCTTTCACCATAATGGCAGAGGCATGGAGTTGATTTTTTCGGCTCCCTGTTCCACCGGCATGAACGGCGGATCGAAGGAGGTGGACGGCGACGGGAAAACTCCGGAAGGGATTTATTTCGCAACCGACCGGTTCAACGAACGGCAGTTGTCTTCTACCTACGGCGCCCTTGCTTTCAACCTGAATTATCCCAATTTCATGGATTACCGGAAGGGCCGGACCG
>JAGYOR010000053.1 GCA_018399535.1 Deltaproteobacteria bacterium
GGCGGGACGACCCAGGGCCACCACGGCGGCCAGTTTCATTTCCTTTGGAATGCCGAGCAGGTTCTTCACCGCTTCGGCCTGGTTCAGGATCTGTCCGAGCCACACCGCGCCCAGGCCGATCCCGTGGGCCGCCAGCAGCATGTTTTCCACGCAGGCCCCCAGCGCCATGTAATCTTTTATTTCGTCGTACATGGCGGTGGGATCGGCGCAAACGGCGATACAGACCCGGGACGATGCAACAATTTCACCGTCGGTGGTGTACCGGGCGAGTTTCTGCAGCATATCGACATCGTCGACAACGAGAAACCGCCAGGGCTGGTTGTTCAACCCGGAAGGGGCCCACGAACCGGCCTTCAGGATTTCACGTATCTCCTCCCGCTTCACCGCTTCGTCGGTGAATTCCCGCACGCTTCTCCTGGAATAGATGCCTTCAAGTAGTTCCATAATACCTCACTTGCCCCGCTTTTTCTCCGGTTTGTTCCCGGCGTTTTTTTTCTTCCGGGCGTCGTAACCATCAAGAATGCCGCGGATGATGGAATGTTCGTCTTTCAGGAGCTTCGATCCCCTGGTTATTTTACACAGGCTGATGTGATAATCGGCGGCGATACTCCGCTGGGTCCTGCCGGCGTGAAGATCCTTCAGCAATCGCCACCGCAGGGTGAGAACACGGCGTTCCTTTTCGGTGAAAATTTCATGGAAAAACCGCTCCATGGTTTCAGTGTCATTGATGCCGGCAAATATTTCTATCAGTTCTTTTTCGGACATGACCGTTTCCTTCCCTGCCGTTGACAAAAACGTCTTTCGACGGCCGCAGTTCAGGTTCTGGTGACCCTGAACACTTCCTCGATGGTGGTGACGCCGTCCATGACTTTCCTGACACCGTCCTGCAGAAGCGTCATCATGCCCGCCTTCACGGCGGCCTCCCGTATACTGTTCGCGTCGGCGGTGGTAAGAACCAGTTTCTTCAGTTCGTCGTCGAAAACCATCATTTCAAAAATGGCCGTTCGCCCCCTGAAACCCGTGTTCATGCAGGCGGGACACCCCACGCTCCGGTAGACGGTGCGGCCGTTGAACAGGTCGGGGTCGGCCCCGATTTTCTCCAGCGCTTCCCCGTCGGGGACATAGGGTTCCCGGCATTCCGTGCAGAGCACGCGCACGAGGCGCTGCGCTATGACCGCGATTACCGAAGACGACACGAGAAACGGTTCGATGCCCATGTCGGTAATGCGGGTGATGGCGCCGGCGGCATCGTTCGTGTGCAGCGTCGAAAACACCAGGTGCCCCGTCAGGGACGATTGAATGGCGATTTCCGCCGTTTCCCGGTCCCGGATCTCGCCCACGAGAATCACGTCCGGGTCCTGCCGGACAATCGACCGGAGTCCGCGGGCGAAGGTCAAGCCAATTTTCGGGTTGACCTGGATCTGGCCGATGCCGTTCATCTGGTATTCCACGGGATCCTCGATGGTGATGATATTGATGTCGGGATTGTTGATCGTCGAAAGCGCCCCGTACAGCGTGGTTGTTTTGCCGCTGCCCGTGGGACCGGTCACGAGGATGATGCCGTGGGGCGAATGTATGAGACCATCGAAGAGGCGAAGTCTTTTTTCGTCGATACCCAGGTCGTCGAGCCTGAATATGACGCCCGTCTTGTCGAGCAGCCTGAGGACGACCCGCTCCCCGAACGCGGTGGGAATGACGGAAACGCGGATATCCACTTCCTTGTCGCCGATCCTGATGTCAATGCGGCCATCCTGGGGAAGACGTTTCTCCGCGATATTAAGTCTCGCCATGACCTTGACGCGCGACACCAGGGCCGACTGAATATGCTTCGGCAGGTTCAGGCTGTTGTAGAGAACGCCGTCGATACGGTACCGAACGGTGACCGTGTGCTGGTAAGGCTCGAGGTGAATATCGCTGGCCCGTTCCTTGACGGCCCGGGACAGAATCAGGTTGACCAGCTTGATAACGGGCGCGTCGCTGGTGTCGTCGAGCAGGTCCGCCGTTTCCTCGATTTCCGATATGATGCTGTCCGGCGATTCTTCGTCCATGTCCTGAACGAACTCCTCGGCCGACCCTGTCTGCTCGTCGTAGGCCCGGTTGATGGCGGACAGGATGGCCGCCTGGGTGGAGAGCACGACCGGCGCATCATTCCATTCGAGAAGATTGCGAAGATCATCAAGAGGCTGAAAATTCGTGGGATCGCGCAGGGCGATCATCCTGCCGCCGGGAAGGTCGAGGGGTATCATGAGGTGCTTTTTCAGGTACTGTATGGACACGGTCCGGGTAAAGTCCAGCCGCGCCTCTTCCAGGGACAGATCGGTGTGCAGGGGCAGGTCAAAACGCCGTCCCATCTCTTTCAGGAACTCCGCCTCGGTGACTACCTTTCGACTGATCAGATCCTCCGCCAGGCCCGTTCCCGCCGGTACGTCCGTCCCGGCGCCGCCGAAGGAGTCATCGCCCCGGGTGGGACGACCTTCCGGGACGTCGTCGCCCGTCGCGGGAGCATGGTTGCCGGCCGGTGCACGAATTTTCGCCACGAACGCTTTCACTCTTCTTCCCCCATGATTTTCCGCAGGCGTTTCGACCGGATTTCTCCTCCTTCCAGCGAATCCATTCGCTGTCTCTTTTCTTCGTACAGGGCGCGGGCCTCAACGGGATTTTCCACGATGTGGGGCGTGATAAAGATATAGAGGTTCCGCTTTTCCCGTTTTTCCGATTCGTGCCGGAACAGCCATCCCAGAAGTGGTATCCGGCCCAGACAGGGCACCTGCCAGGTGGTGTTCGACACGTCGTCGCCGATGAGCCCCCCTATGACGATGGTATTCTCATCCTTGATGGTGACGGTGGTTTTCGCCGTCCGTTTCAGTGTCGAGGGCAGGTAGTCGTTCTGCTCCTGGCCCGAAAGTTTGGTGATCTCCTGGAATATGTTGAGGCGCACAAAACGCTCGTGGTTGATCTGGGGCGTGATACGCAGGGTGACGCCCACGTCGCGGTATTCGTAGGATGAATAATCGCGGAGCGCCTCGGTGGTTTCCGCCCGTGTCTGGTAGGGAACGTTCTCGCCCACGTAGATCTCCGCCTCCTCGTTGTCCAGTGTCAGTATCTGGGGCGTGGAGAGAATATGTACGCCCTGCTCCTTCTGGTAGGCCTGGAACACGGCCCCCAGGTTGGGAAAGTAAAAATCGCCGATCTTGATCGTCTCTCCCAGCACGCCCAGAGAAAACCCCTCGGGCAGGCTGATCAGGCCGGTGTCTTTGTCGGGTCGGGGCATAATCCCGGGACCGCTGAATCCGCCGCCGTAGACCTTGACCCTGCCATCGGTGTCGCTGATGTACTCGCCGCCGGTCCACTCGACGCCCAGTCCCGCTCCCCGGTCCACATTCACTTCCATGATGAGCGCTTCGATGTATACCATGGGGCGGGGAATGTCGAGCTGACCTATCACTTCCTCCACGGCCAGGTAATCATCCATGTCGGCCGTGATGATCAGGGCGTTGGTCGCCTTGTCCGCTATGATCTGCACCTCCTTTGAAAGAACGCCTCCCGAGGCGACAGCTCCCTCCCGCTGTGTCCCCTCGGCCCGGGGAATATCCATGAGCACTTTTGCCAGCGTTTCCGCCTCCGCGTGCTGCAGGCGGTACACGCGAATACGATCCACGCTGCGGGGTATCTCCCGGTCCAGAAGATCGACGAGATCCGTGATCCGCTGTGTTTCATGTTCACCGGCCATAATGATGACCACGTTGGTTCTCGCGTCGGGCACGACTCTCACGGGTCCTTCCACCACGCCCGACTGCGTGCGCCGGGACGCCTGGAACACCTGGTTCAGCGATGACGCCACGTCGTCCGCCCTGGCGAATTCAAGGGGCACCACGGTGATTCGCTCCTCGATGCCCGCCACGTCCAGCTCCTCGACTATCGTCATGAGCCGCTTGATGTTGGACAGCACGTCGGTGACGATAAGGGTCCCCGTTGGCTGGTACGAAAGGATGATACTCGACCGCGAAACAAGCGGCGTGAGCACCTTCTGCATCTCAGCGGGATTCGCGAATTGAAGCGGAATAATCTGCGTAACCACGCGATCGTCCGGTCCGGCCGCTTCTTCCATGAGCCTCGTTTCGACGCTTTTTTCGCGTGCCGCCACGGCAGGCACGATCTTGACAATGTCGCCGGCCGGCACCGTCGTGAACCCGTATACCTCCAGGACCGATTCGAAGACCCGGTAGGCTTCGTCCATGGAAATTTTCCGCGGCGACACGACGGTGACATTCGCTTTCACGTTGGGATCGATGATGAAATTCCTGCCCGTTACCTCGCTCATGAACTTGATAAAAACCCGAATATCCACGTTATCGAAATCGATGGTGATATACTGCTCCCCGTCACGGGGGAGTTCGGGCGCCTCGCCGCTTCCCGCGTCGCGTTCCGCGGGCGCTGTCGCCGGCGCCCGGGACGGTCCGGGGGGCCGGCGCCGTAAATCTTTGTCACCGGCGGGAACATGTGCCGGCGGTGAAAAGCGGGGAATGGCCGGCGTCCGGGACGTCGGCCGCGACGGTTTCATCGGCGCCGGCATGGAAGAAGGCCGTTCAACCGCCTGTTCGGAAGCGGGTTCCTCCACGGTGGTGACAAGGTCATCGCCGCCGGTGACCCTCGCTCCTTCCGACAGCCCGTACACGCCAAGACAGCAACACAGCAAAACACCCATTATCGCAAATAATTTCCTCATTCTTGTTTCCTTTCGAACGCCGTTCCCGTCAGATCGTTTTTCACCCGCCGTCATCCCCTCCGCTTGCCAGGACGCGCCTGAACGCCGGCAGGGACCGCAACGCGTCGAGATCCTCATCATGTTCCGCCCAGCTTATCACCCGGGAGTCCCGACGGACCGCCTCCTCCAGACACACAAGCGCCCGTTCTTCCTCTCCCGATCCGGCGTGCAGACAGGCAAGATTATACCAGGGATCGGCATAGGAGTCGTCACGATCCACGGCCTCGACGAACCAAGACTCGGCTTCGCCCAGGTCGCCCCGGAGCAGGCAGAGCACGCCCAGATTATTGCAGGCAGGCGCGAAGGAGGAATCTTCCGCGGCAACCCTTCGGTACAGTTCCTCCGCCTGTTTCATTTCACCCCGCCCCTGGTGTTCCAGTCCCAGTCGGAAAAGCGCTTCCGCGGTTTCTTCCCGGTCCCCGACTGTCACGGCCGCAGGTTCCGTTGCCGGGACGGCTGCGACTCCCGTCGACCTGTCCGCCGTCGACGCGCGGAACGTCCCTGTAGTTTGCACGACGAACACCGCCAGGACAAAAACGGCGAGCACCCCCGCCGCTGCCGCGACGATTATGCGCCGCCCTCCGCGACGTTCCGGTTTGCCTATGACGGCCCTGTAACGGCCGTACCTGCCGTCTCTTTCTTCCTGCGCTTTCTTCAGGGCTTCGAGAATATAGCTCATGGCGCCGCCCCGCCTGCCAACGCCCTGATCCCCTCCACCAGAACGTCGCGTCCCCAGAAACCGAGAATCGCCAGCATCGCGGCCAGCACCAGCACCGCGGCGCCCATCCGGCAGAACTTCGCCCGCCTGTTCCGGCCCAGGTAGGCGGGCCCGATGTCCCGCACGGCCTTGCGAAGAACGCCTCCGTCGATAACATGGTGATCCAGCGCGAAGGCAACGAGAAGCGCCCGGTCGCACAGCACGTTGATCTTGCGTGGATTGCCGCCCGACGCCCGGAAGATCCGCTTCTCGGCGGCCGTGGTAAACCTCACGGACGCCCCGTTCCCGTCGGCCACGGCCACGCGGTGCGCGATGTATCGGGCCGTCTGAATACGGTCGAGCGGTTCCAGCGTGCACCGCACGGCGATCCTCTCGTTGAGCTGCCTGAGCGACGGGGATCCCAGGACACGTTCCAGTTCTGGCTGCCCCAGCAACACGATCTGGAGCAGTTTCTCACGCTCCGTTTCCAGATTCGACAACATGCGTATCTGTTCCAGGACGGCCGGGGCCAGGTTCTGGGCCTCGTCGACAAGCAGCACGGCGTTGCGTCCGGCCGCGAAATTTTTCAAGAGGAAGCCGTTGAGCGCGTCAATATAGGCCCTCCGGGTGGGCCGTCCCCGGCCGAGCTTCACGTCGAATTCCCGTACGATCATGGACAGCAGGTCCCTGTCGGAAACGGACGAATTGAAGATCACCGCCGTGTCGATGGAATCGTCCAGGTGAGCCAGGAGCGCCCTGCTGATCGTCGTCTTGCCCGTCCCGACGCTTCCCGTTACCACTATGAATCCCTTGCGCTCCGTGATGCCGTAGATGAGATGATTCAGCGCCTCACGGTGCCGCGGGGAAAGAAAGAAGTAACGGGAATCCGGCGTGAGATTAAAGGGATTTTCTTTCAGCCCGAAATAATGTGCGTACATACACAACCACCGATGTCTACGCTTTCATTGCATCATGGAAACAGCCGATTAATCCTCGAACCGGTATTGCAACAATTCTTCACGGCCCCGTCGCTTGATGTTGACGGTCACTTCCGAACCCGATTCGAGGTTTCGGTATACATTCAATATATCCTCCGGACTTCGCAGGGCGCGGCCGTCGATCTCACGGATCACGTCCCCGTTCCGCAGGCCGAGTTTCTGGAATATGCTGCCCGACACGATGTTGCTTATCGCCACCCCGTCCAGGTCGCCGCCCGAAAAAAAGGGTCGCAGGCGGGCGTCAGTCATGAGACGACCCATGTCCCGAACAGCCGCGTCCACTTCGCTTCTCTTCAACACGACGGCTTCTCCGGACGCGGACGCTCCGGTTCCGCTACGCCGTTGATCCCACGCCTTCCCCGCCGGCGCGGACCGCGCGCCGTCCATATCGTTTTCCATGGCCAGCACTTCATCCCGGTCCTCCACCCTGAGCACCACCTTGGTCCGCATGATCTTCACCAGCCGGGCGCCGGCGACCTCGTCACCTTCACGGTACAATTCCTGTTCCCTTCCGCTCCGGTCGCCGATAACGGCGTACGAGATTTCGCCGTTGCTTCCCGCCACGGTTCCCAGAAGCACCAGGTCCAGTTCCGTGTATTCCAGGGCGTCCACGTCGATTTCCTTCGTTTCCGAGATTTCTTCCGCCGTCGTGGATCCGAACAGGTTTCTTTCGACGATAACGCCGTAGTCGGCGCGCGTCTGTTTTCCAGCTTCAGCGACGGGAGGTTCCGCCTGATACACTGACGAGACCAGCGCCTCCGGCGAGGGAACAGGCGTCACCGTCTTGTAGGCGGTCTCTACGGCAAGGTAGGCCGCGGCGGTTATGAAAGCAAGTATCGCAACGATGCGCACCAGTGACGACTGCATCTACGATGACCTTCCTATTCTGACCACAGGGTCGGCGATGGTACCTCCCACGTTCAGGGAAACATCGCCGCCGAGCGCCGGGACGGAAACGCCCCCCTTCAGGTTGATCACGCTTGCCGCGAGCCGGGAACGCAACCTGACTGTTCCGCTCAGCGACCCCTCAAGCCCCGCCCCCGCGAACGTTATCGACCGGACGGTGACTATCAATGATTTCATATCCGCTTTTACAACGACTCGCTCGAATTCAATGCTGCTGAGCCCTCGCCAGGGTTCCGTGAAACGCACCCCCCCGTCTTCGATGACGAGTTCGGCGTTCCCCGATCCGGCGAGCAGTTCCCGCGGTTCTCCCGCCATGGAAACGACGCCGCTCAGCGTACCCTTGATCATGGTTCCCGACAACTGTTCCAGCCACGCGGCGCGTCCCAGCTCGACGCCGTCGATCTCCGCCTCGCAGGCAACCGGTCCAGACAGGTCGAAGCGATTTTCAAAAACCGCGCGGCCGTCGATTCGACCCCCGTACCCCTCACCGCGTAAGGTAAAGGCGAATCGTCCGCCGACCAGGGGCCACAGGGCGGGCCTGGCCGTTACTCGGTGCGCCGTCGCGATCACTCCCGGGCAGTCGGGCAGGGCGAAACCGCACTTTTCGACGCGCAGTCCCGGCGGAACGACCAGTCGCGCCGATTCGGCCGTCATGTCCACGTCCCACCGGGCCGCGGCCTGTTCCAGCGATCGTTCAAGTATGGATGAGGGCATGTTCCAGTACAGAAAAAACACCGTCGCGGCGATGCCGTAGAGCATGTATCCCAGCCATGGTTTGTTTTTCATGAACAGCCTTCCCCCCGTTGTCTCTCTTCGCGGTTCCGGTCCCGGGGCGCTGTTTCCCGGTCGGCGTAACTTTTTTATTGCACCTGTTCTTCAGGCGTACGTCACGAACTGGATCAACACGGACAGCAATCCCGGGGGATTCTCCGTTCTCTTGATTGCGATCCGTCGCACCGACACCAGGTATTGTTCCGTCTCCACCCGCTCGAGGTAATCGACGAGCTGGTCCATCGTGATATTCTCGAGCCGCAATTCGACGGACGATTCCCGGTAGGGTCCCCGTTCGATGGTCTCGGACGGCCGCATGTGGCTGATGTTGGGCTTGATGCCCGCGTTGCCCGCCTCCCGTTCGAGAAAAGAAAAAAGTGAAAAATCATCGGACCGTTGTTCTATCATATGGCCCACGTCCCGCGCCTCATTGCGCAGGGACCGGTATTCGGCGCTGAGCACCGCCAGTTCGCGGAGCGTCGCCTCCTGATGATGGATGGCGCGTTTCGTCCGTTCCCTGGCGTCCAGGAAAGGAAACAGGATGAACTGCACCAGGATAAACAGCACTACCGCGACCGCGCACAGGACCAGGTATTGTTTTTCCCTCCTGCTCAGTCTCACGGTTTTCAGCACGGCAATGTTCATGTCCGTCTCCGGGGTTCTATTCTCATGTCAAAACCGACTCGGCCGCCGCTGCGCATCATATTCGCCGACGTGATGGTCACCGAGCTGAAAAGCTCACTATTCTCAAGCGCCGCCCGCACGGCGTCGACCATGTTGAACGTGTCCGTCTCTCCCTGTACGCGGACCGCCTGCTCGTCGTAGGTGAAACTTGTCACGAGCACGTCGATGGATTGCGGCATGAGCGCCGACATCTCCCGGAGTACGGCCAGTACCGGCAACGGCCGTCCCGCGCGGTCTCCTCCCGCCGCCTGCCCGCGCAGGTTGTCCAGGGCCGTTTTCAGCTGCTGCACGGGGTTTACGATCCGCGTCGTCTCCGGCAGGGTTTGGGTGAACATTGTCCGCGTTTCCGCGCGCAACGCGGCGAGATATCGGCTGTCCGTCCGGTAATCCAGGTACATGTTCGCGCCGAGGAACAGCAAGACCGCCGCCGACAGCGGGGCCAGCCAGGGCAATTCGTCCCGAATCCTGCCCGCCAGTCCCGCCGCCCCGCTCCGGTCGCGGACGAAATTAAATCCCGGACCGCCCTCCGCTTCCCGCAGCGCCAGGGACAGCGCCTGGTTCATCAGGGCCGGGTTCCACGTTCGCAACACCTCTTCCGAGAACTGCAGGGCCGGCTCACGGGGCACGGCAGGCTCACGGGGCGCCAGTTCAAACAGCCGGCCGAGCTCGTTCCGGAACCGCTCCGAAAGACTGCACCCGCCGACAAGGTACAGACGGCCGGGCCTTTCCGCCGTTACGCCCCTGAGGCTGAGCATCGTCATCGTGGCCGACACCTCGCGGTGCAGCGTGCGGCACACATTTTCCACGCCGTCTTCCTCCACGGGGGTTCCGCCCGGGTGCAGCGAACGCAGTTGCACGATTCTGCCGTCCGCGACAACAACGAGAGATGTCCGGACGGCGCCCACATCCAGCAGAATCGACGGCGAAACCTCGTCACGCTCTTCCGCGGCGATCCACCCCGCCAGGGCCGCCGCCTCGACATCGACGACGGAAACAGACGAACAAAACGGCGTCAAAAGTTCGAGACGTTCCGCCACGCGTTCCCGTCTCGCGGCGGCTGCCAGCAGTTCCGTGCCTTCGTCTCGGCCGAGCACCAGGTAATCCACGACCGCATCGGCGGCGGAAAAGGGCAGCGTCGGTTCCAGTTCGTAGGGAAGAGTCCGCAGAAGGCGTTTCCGGTCCTTGAAGGGAAGACGGACAGTGCGGAAGGAACAGTGCTCCAGGGGCAGGGCGGTAACGCACCGGCTGTCCCGGAAGGCCTCCCTTTCGAATACACGCTCCAGGGCCTGTTCGAGCCCCCCGGCCTCGGCCGGCCGGACCAGCGCCGCGTCGATCACCCGGCAGCCCCGCAGCCCCGCCGACAGCGAAACGGCCTTGATACCGTCCCTGCCGATGTCGAGTCCCGTCACGCGCTCAGGCATGCTGTTTCACTCCCCCCGTTTTATTGGTCACCCCGGTTCAATCAACCGTCCAGGACAGGATCACCGGCATATCGCCCGGCCGTTCCCGCCTCACCGCCGCCGTGATCCGCCTGATCATACTATCCAGACGGCCCGTCGATTCAATGGAAAAAAAATCGCTTCGAACCCGGACGAGTTCCCCCTCGATGGTCACGTCGCCCATGCCCGGCACCCGCCGGTACCAGGAAGACGCCGACAGGTCGTTGTTCTCGTCTCTCCTGTAGCGGTCCATGTCGTCCGCCATGCCGGCGGTAATACACGGCGAAAGCGCCTGCAGGACAGGTTTCGGCGACGTGTTGATGTTGATGCCGCCCGTCTCGTGAACGGTGAGAAATTCCCTGATGCCCGGGACATCGTCCCGGCCGTGGAAAAGATCCTCCGTTACGCCTTTTACCAGCAGGAGTTCGTCGATCGTGTCCAGGGGTCCGTTTTTGCAGTCGCAGGGTGAAGCAAGGCCCCGGTAATAGCCCTGCTCCGCGCCGAAGCCGGTGATATCGTCGTCTTCGTCTATCCAGTCGGTAACGGCGTCAACGATATCACAGGCTTCCTGTTCGCTCAAGCCGAAGAGGGGAAGGGAGAAAAACCGCTCCAGCACGTCATGCCAGACTTCTACGACACCGTTTTCGTCGACGAGCATGTTCAGCGGTATCTTACCCGATTCGTCCACCACGCGCACCTCGCAATGCCCGATGCCGAAGGCCGCCGCCGACTGGAGACTGACTTCTCCGGCCCGGGCCCAGTCATCGCGAAGGGACACCACGTCGCCGTCCTCCTCCTTCAGCACGTACCTGCCGACAGCGATGCAGGACTTGGAAACATGTTCGAGAATGATCCCGTCGCCCGTGTTGGCAGCCTCGTACACCCTGGTGCGGGACGACGCGTTGAACCGCAGCGTCACCGACACGATGAGTGCCATAACCAGCACCACCAGTACAAGCGCGATGCCCCGTTCGTTCCCGGGCCGCTTCATGCGCACGGGTGCTCTCATAAATCGCCTCCCGCGGCACGGGGAATGAATACCTTCGTCATAAAAACAAGCACGCCTTCGGGATCGCCCGGATCGTCGAATTCCAGCCGGATCGAAACCACCGGCGGCGCCGCTCCGCGATGGTTCCGGGTATCGGACTGCGAGTTCCACTCCGGGTGCGCTTCGCCCTGTCGCTCGAAGAACCGGCACCTGAAAGAACGAAGACCCTCGGCGACGACGTAGGCATCCTCTTCGTTGAAGGGATCAAAATATTGGTCATCCCCGTATTCCCGGCACAGGCACTCCCGTCTCATCAGCGTCCAGCCGTCGCCGTCGAGGTCCTCAACGCCGAACCAGGTGATGTCGGACAGCCCCCCCGAGATCCCGGCAAGCCCCAGGCGGCGGGATGAAACGAAACGCAGTTTCGTGAAGGAATCCTCCCAGGCTTCCTGAGGACCGCCCCGAAAAACAAATTCACCGTTCCAGGGGATGAGCGATTCAAGGTCTTCGGAAAGCTGGTTCATGACAACCCGCGCCATGGCGTAGGATTTATCCAGCTTCTCGCCTTCGCGGGCGACGCGGAGCGTCCCCGTCCATGCAGCGTACAGTGTGGCGAGGACGATGCCCAGGATCAGAACGGCCAGCATGATTTCCACGAGGGTGAAGCCCCGGCCGGCCGGCCCCGATTTCCACGCCTTTCCCGTCATCATGATTCTCCGTTCATTCCGACGATACGACCCGGTACAGCTCGAGCCGGTACGTGTTGTTCCGCTTCATCCGGTCGTTCGCGACCACCACGGTTATCCTGACCAGGCCGGAAAGAGGCGTGTTCTCAACGCGCGCCTCCCAGGAATAATCGGGAAAATCGTCGCCGAACCCGCCGCGGTCCGAACGAAGCTGCGCCGGTACTGTCGCCTCCAGTTCGGCCATGCGGCTTTGCGCCAGCAGCGACGCCGTGGTTTCGAACCGCGACCGGTTCAGCATGGCGACGCTCTGTGACTGGGACTGGAAGACGGCGACGAGCGATATGGCGAGCACCGCCATGGCGATCATCACCTCGAGGAGCGTAAAGCCCGCCG
>JAGYOR010000054.1 GCA_018399535.1 Deltaproteobacteria bacterium
CGCCGAATTAACGGGATGCTGAACTGCCTGTACCGTGAACAGGCTGAATCAATCGCGGATTTCGGGGACCAACGTTCCTGTTGACTTTCGCGCGCGAAGCATTTATCTTCAATACATAAAAAGGATATCCGATCAGTTCCGCGACCACAGCCGATGCCGCCTCGATTCCGTGATGCCGGGTCACGAAAAGCCGGGCGTTTTTTCCGACGCCGGCGAGCGACATCCTCCGGCGACCTCATCTCGACATCCGATACATTCACAGCTCACCCATACCTTGCTTGAACCGTTCGTAAGCGGTGTTACCGGTTTATGGCGGGATCGTCATGGCGTTAAATAGTTCGTTTGCGCGCCGCCGGTGAAACAATAAAGACAATATTTCGAAAAGCGGGGGGAGCATGACACATTTTGAAAAAATCATCACGGACGCCGTCAGGAATTCTGTTTCGGACATTCACATCACGGGAGGCCATCCCGTCGTCACGCGGCGAAACGGCGAAATCAGGTTTCATCGCGACGTTCAACCGACGCACCGTGAAATGGATGAGCTCGCACAAAAACTCCTGACGGCGCGGCATCTTGAACAGCTTCGGCGGAACAAATCAATCGATGTCTCCGTGAACATGAGCAACGCCCGACTTCGCGTGAATGTGTTTACCACTCTTCGAGGAATCAGCATGGCGATTCGGCTGTTGCCAGGGTCCGTGCCTACTATCGAAACGCTTAATCTGCATCCTTCTCTTCGAGAGGCCGCCGCTTTTCCGTCGGGCCTGATTCTCGTATGCGGCGCCACGGGGACGGGAAAAACATCCACTGTCGCGTCCATCATCAACGAGATCAACACGGCCCGCGAGGCTCATGTCATTACCATCGAAAACCCTATCGAATACGACTTTCGATCTGAACGATCCTTTATTCAGCAGCGAGAACTGGGCACGCACGTGCCCTCTTTTTCGCAGGGTCTTATGGACGTGCTGCGGGAAAATCCCGACGTGATCGTCGTGGGCGAGCTTCGGGACCCCGACACGATGCGGCTGACGCTGAACGCCGCCGAATCAGGGCACCTGCTGATCGCCACGATGCACGCGGCAAGCGCCGAAGAAGCCGTCTACCGGTTGTGCAACGCCGTTCCCCCTGAATATCAGCATGAAATCCGCTACCAGCTGTCGCTTACAATAAAAATGATCATCGTGCAGCAGTTGGTTTTTTTCAAAAAGTTCGGATTCCGCATTCCCCTTCTGAGCATTGTCAGGGGCACATCCTCGGTGAGGAACCTCATCCGCGAAAACAAACTGAACCAGATCGGCGCCGTCATTGAGATGGGGCGTGGTGAAGGGATGTACACGATGGAGCGATACCGGACGGAATATCTCGCGAACAGGGGAAATTTTGTTCCTTTCTCGCAGTCGCTTTTCATCGTGAAAGAAGGGCAGGGGAAAAACAGTCATATTTACCAGTCGCCGCTGACACAGGATGAAACATTCGAGAAGCCGGAGCGGCCTGCCGGTAATCCCGCGAGAGCAACTGTCACCGGTGAAATGTCGCGTTCCCGCATGCGCGATGAAAGCGACACGGGCGATGTTACCACGGTAACCATCGGAGAAGAAATGCCGCTGCACGAAGCGATTGAGAAATTGGGCAATGAACGTAATGAACCCGGGAACAAATTTCGGGGCGGCTTCGGGGGAGGCAGGGGCTAGCCCGGCGGGGTGTGACGAATAACGGCGCCGCGATTCAGAGCGGCAGGGAACATTGCTTCGATTATCCTGAGTCCCTCCGCTGTCCGCCGGTTTGCCGCCCGGTGAAAATCAGTCCCCCGCGGCATTACGAAGTTTCGCGCCGGTAAAATTCACTTGAAACATTCAGGTATTTCTGTATAGCTACCCGAAAGGTGCGGCGGGAATATCCACGGTTGCACCCGCGAAAGGTCCTGTCCATGCCGGATGTCAGCGTGATCATACCAGCGTACCGCGAGGAAGCGGTTATCGGCAGTGTCGTCGAGAATACGCGCCGGGTCATGGAGGCGACCGGGCGAAGCTTCGAGACTATCGTTGTCGACGATGGTTCCGACGACGGGACGGCTGCCGCGGCTGAAACCGCCGGCGCCCTGGTTATTTCCCATCCCTATAATATCGGCAACGGGGCGGCCGTCAAGACCGGCATCAGAAACGCCCGCGGGACTATAATCATCACCATGGACGGCGACGGGCAGCACGATCCGCGGGATATAAGCCGGCTGCTGGAGCACATCGACCGGTACGACATGGTTGTCGGCGCGCGAACGAGTGATTCCGATTCAGCGGCGCACAGAAACCTGGCCAACAAAATTTATAATTTTTTCGCTTCATATATCTGCAAACGGGACATTCTGGATCTCACCTCGGGCTTCCGGGCGATCAGGGCCGACGTGGCGCGCCGGTTCGTCGCTCTTTTGCCCAACAGTTTTTCCTATCCTACAACTATTACCATGGCGGTCGTGCGCGGCGGGTACAGTCTTGCCTACGTGCCGGTTACGGTGCGACGCCGGGTGGGCAGGAGCAAGATAAGGCTCCTGAGCGACGGTTCGCGGTTCCTGCTTATCATTATCAAGATCGCCACCCTCTTTTCGCCCCTGCGGGTTTTTCTGCCCGTGAGCACCGTCATGTTCCTGGGCGGCCTGGGCTATGGTATTTTCAGGATCATCTTCATGGGAGGCCGTTACGGGCCCACGTCGTCCATGCTCATGATAATGGGGGTCGTCGTTTTCATGGTTGGGCTCGTTTCGGAGCAGGTGGCCCAGCTTTACTACGACAGGAGCGAGAAAAGAGAATAAGGCTCCGCCGCAAAGCCTGAATGATCAGCGCACTGCGACGGGGGCGGCAGTAGCTCCTGCACGGGCGAAGAAAAACACGTTGACATGTGCGGTTATATAATTCATTATTGGATCGTAGCGCGTACAATTGTATCGTGCTTTTTTTCATGGGTTGTTCCGGGTGTATTTTGTCGGGGGGGACGAATGATTTTTCCGGATATTCTCGTGGTTCCTTTCATCATACCATTTTTCCCGTTGAGCCGGCGCCGTATCGACTGTGCTTCGTCCTGAACCTGTTGTGATCAGCTGTTGCCGGAATTGCCGTACCCTTCTTTCAAATGGACGTTTCCGAAGCTTCGAGTGGTTGGAGGTGAGCAATGGAAGGGGGTTCCATGGTTTCCCAGAGACTGATCGACCTGATCGAACGCAGCGGCGAGGAACTGACCAACCGCCTGGTAAAGGACCTTCTCGCCAGGGAAGAAACCAGACATCTTCGTGAACTTCGTCATAACCGGCTCTACGGACAGGTGTACGACGTGTACCACATGCTGAATTCCTGGCTGAACTCGGCAATGACCAAGGGCAAGATCGTCGAGCATTATGTCGAGATGGGACGGGAGAAATACAATGAAGGTATTCCCCTGTCGGAAGTGATCATGACGTTGATGCTCATTAAGCGGCACCTGTGGCTGTTCGCCATCGAGAAAAAGGTATTCGAACCGGAGCGCAACGTGGAAAATGTGCTCGAACTGAACAACCGCGTGGTATTTTTCTTCGACCGGATCATCTGGTGCGTTTCCGTGGGGTACGAAGGGGAACAGAAGGAAGACACCTACCGGGCGTGACGCCGGGACGGAGGTCGGTCATGGACAGCATGGTTTCGCGTATCGTGGAAATCGAGAAGACGAGTTCCGGTGAACTCGATCAGGCGGAAAAAGAAAGCAAAAAGGCCGTCGAGGAGCACCGCCGAAACCTGGAGGAGGAAAAGCGGAAACATATCGCTCAAATCGATGCCGAGGCCGGGCAGTTGCGTCAACGCGCCGTTGAAGAGGCGGAGGAATCGCGGCAAAAGGAATATGAAAAGGAGCGGGCAGCCATCGAAACATTCATGCGTGATCCGGCTATTCATGAAGAAATCGAGGAACTGGTCCTCTCATTATTGCTGGGTAAGTGAGGCGCAATGAAGCAGTACGCCGACAGGGAGTACCTTCACACCAGGATCTATGCCATGAAGGGCCGTCTCTACGGACTCAGGGAATACGCTGCCGTTCTGCGTGAGCGGGAACCGTCCCGTGACGGCGAGCGTCGTGACGAGGGGGATCGTGCCGCCGAAAAGGAGATTCTTTTCACGGATGCCATGAACGACGTGTTCCGCCTCGTCGAGGCGAGCGACTATCACCAGCCGCTTTTTCTTGCTTTCTTGCGTCAATACGAGATTCAAAATTTAAAGCTTCTTCTGGCGAAATCCTTTAAAAAACAGGTGATAGAGCAATGGTATCCCCTGGGGTCTTACGCCCTGCTCGACCGGGAGCTTCTGGATGAAAACCTCTCTCCTGACGGATTGAAAGAACGTCTCGAGGAGACCTATTTGGCTCCCGTCTTCCAGTCGGGAAATACCTTCGACCGTTTCATGATAAGGGCGGACGCGACGGGTATACGGGAGATACTTCACTCGGCTGATTCGCTGAATTCAAACGACAGAGAACTCTTTCTCGAACTGGTTCACATGAGAGCCGCCGTCCTGCTGGCCTCCTGGCGCCGTCGGCTGGCCGACAGTTACGGATGGAACCCGGAAAAGGTCGAGGCCTGGCTTGAAGCCTTTCGGGATATCCTGGAAGGCGACCTGCCGTCGTTGTCGCTGAAAATGGAAGAGGAATTGGAACGGGAAACGGGAGATCCCGGGGCCCGGGCAGGAGTGTCGCCCGACGCGGAAGACCTGGAATACCGTCTCGAGATGCTGTGGTACCGATGGATCGGGCATTTCTTTTACCGTGACTTTCATTCCGTCTGTCCCGTCGCGGCGTACCTGTGGCTGCTTTCCCGCCAGGTTCTCAACCTCTTCGGCATCGTTGACGGGCTGCGGTTTCAACTGCCTCACGACGTGATCCTGGGGCGCATCGTCACTGATTCGTGAGGAAGACGATGTTTGAAAAGGCGGACATACGAAAAATTTCCCTGGCGGTCGAGAAGGAACGTTTCCAGGAGATTTCCCTGGCGCTTGGCCGGGAAAGTATCATTCATTTCGCCCGCTTTCACCTGGAAGGCGAAACGGTCGAAGAAGGACTCAAGCAGGAGGAAGCCGAAACAAGAAAAATTCTTTCGGGAATTGAGACTATACAGCGTATTCTCGGTTTTTCCCTTCCTCCGGTCACGGAACCCCGGTCAGCCGGCGCCGTCGATACGGCCGGGGACGGCGCTTTCGTTTCGACAGTGCTCGGCCGGGTGGATCGACTGCAACGCCTTCGCGCAAAAATAGACAGTGAACTCAAAAAGACAGAGGAATACGTGTCAATGGCCCGGGCGCTGGACGCCCTGGGAATCGAGCCGGATGTTCTTTCCAGGCCGCGCTTTCTGAAAACGGTGTTCGGCATCATCGGAGACGAAAGCTGGGACCCGGAGCGGGAGTCGCCTTTCCCGGCGGCACGGTACGGACCGTACGTGTTCGCGGCCGCCGGAACCGGGGATTTCCCCGAACTGCAGCGTGTATTGAAGGAACAGGGATTCGTTGACAAAACGTCGGAGGTGTCCGGGCTGTCCGCGCAGAAGCTGGAGCACCGGGTTCACAGCCTCCGGAACAGGCGTGACGTCCTGGACTCGTACAGCCGTCGGCTCGGGGAGGACGTCGAAGAACGGCTTCGCTCCATCTATGTTCGCTACCGGACCCTTGAACTGGTCGTCGGTTCTCTCGGAGCATCTCTTTTTTCTTCGCGGGCGATGTTCATCACGGGGTGGACCGACATTCATGATCTTGAACGGCTGGAAGCGGTTCTGCGGCAAATCTGCGGGAACCGGTTCATTCTCTCCGTCGCGGAGGAACGTGATCCCGAAGCCCCGGTACGGCTCAGAAACAGCCGCCTGCTGCGGCCCTTTGAACTGCTTGTCAAAACGATGGGTGTCCCCGGCAACGACGAAATCGATCCTACCCCGCTGTCGGCGGTGACCTTCGTGGTGATGTTCGCCCTCATGTTCGGTGACCTGGGGCAGGGGCTGGTGCTCGCCCTGGCGGGCGTTGTTCTTCGATGGCAGGCACGGAAAAAGGGAAATGTCGAAGGAACCCTCGGGCAGGCGGGCGCCATACTGATTATCTGCGGGACCGCCGCCGCGTTCTGCGGCCTTCTCTATGGAAGCGTCTTTTCTCACGAACATCTACTGCCGGCCCTGTGGTTTCACCCGGTCGACAATATCATGAGTCTCTTCGCCGTAACCATTCTTCTGGGAGCCGGCATCATCGCTACGGGTCTCGTCCTGAATATCATCAACTGCTTCATGAATTCACGGTACGCCGAGGCGCTCTTCGACAAGCGGGGAGTCGCCGTCCTCGTGCCCTACGCGGCGATCATACTTCTGTCGGTGAGATACGCGGGAACGGGAGAAGCCCCGCGGATGTGGGAGACAGGCCTGTTTATAATACTTCCCCTGACGCTGTTTTTCTTCCGGGGATTCATCGGTCCGCTCCTGTTTGGCGGCGCCGGGCCACACAGCGTTTCTGAATACGTGATTGAATCGGTCGTCGAGATCCTGGAAATCGCCATGGGCATGCTCGCCAACACCATCTCTTTCATCCGCGTCGGCGCCTTCGCGCTGTCCCACGCGGGTCTCAGCATTGTTACATACACCCTCGCCGGAATGGTCGATCCCTCGCTGCGGTCGGTCGGGGCGATCGCCGTTATAATCATCGGAAATATTTTTATTATAGGATTCGAAGGGCTGATCTGCGGCATACAGTCGCTGCGTCTGGAGTACTACGAGTTCTTCAGCAAGTTTTTCAGGGGAGACGGAACGGTTTTCACTCCCTTCACACTGAACGTGAAAGCATCGGAGGTGTAGGATGAGAGGGGACGGGACGTACAGGGGAATGGGTGCGGCGATGCTTATCGCCGCGGTCGTGGTTTTCTATCCCGGTCCGGCCGTGGCGGCCGCAGCGTCGGCAGGGCAGGACTGGATGGGTTTAGCCTACATATCGGCGGCGCTGGCCGTCGGTCTTTCCTGCATCGGGAGCGCCTACGCCGTCGCCCGAATAGGGTCGGCGGGGATGGGGGCCATCAGCGAGAAGCCTGAACTTACGGGCCGGGTGCTCGTGTTCGTCGGTCTCGCTGAAGGTATCGCGATTTACGGTCTTATCATCGCCATCATGATCCTGAACAAGCTGTGAGCATGAACAAAATTTACCTGATAGGCGATATGCACACGGTGAGCGCCTTTCGCCTCGCCGGAGTAGCGGGCGTCGTTTCCGACAAGTCCGGCGTCGCGGACTGTCTCGAGGACGTGATCGCGAAGGGCGATGCCGGAATCGTTGCGATAACCAGCGAACTTGCGCGGGAAATCCAGGAAAAAATCACGGCGATGGCCCTGAGCGGGGCCCTTCCGGTGATCGTGGAAATACCCGGCATCGATGATGCGGAGGGGTTTGGAATGTCGGCGCTCGGTTATGTTTCCGAGGCGCTCGGAATCGCCTTGTAAACGGCGGTGGAAGGAAAGGGCATGGAGACGACATCGACACTGGAAACCTCTATCAGGGAAGAGGCGCGCCGGGCCGTTGAAGCGGTGGCGGAACGGCAGGCGGAAGAAATAAAGGAGATGGACAAGACATACGCGGAAGAGATTGCCCGTTACCGGGAGCGTGTCGAAGATGAAGCCCGAAGTCGTATTGATTGGGAGCGTTCCAGGATTGCGAGCCGGGGAGTCCTGGAGATTCGTAAGCTTCGGCTGCGAAGCCTGGACGAGCTGACGGAAGCCTGCGTCGAGAAGGCGTTGAAACGCGCCGGGTCGGATCCGCGGTACCGTCGTTTTCTGCTTGGAACAATCGAGAGAGCGGTGAACGATTCCGAAGGTTCTGAGTTTGAAATCCGCCTGATAAAAGAGGATTTCAGTCATAAAGAGGCCATCGGCGAGGCTGTCTCGGCGACCGGGAAAGAGGTGAATTTCACGGTGACGGAAGACGAAAGCGTCGCCCCGGGAGGTGTCCTCGTGGAAAACAAGCTCAACGGGTGGATATTCAACGGGACGCTTGAACGGGCGTCTTTCAGGAAATCTCCCGAAATCCGGCGGGAAGTCATGGAGGTTCTGAAGCGGCATGGTTTCAGCGACTGAGACAAGAAACGCCCCCATCGAGGGGAAAGTGATTTCCGTGAACGGACCCATCGTCAAGGCCGTCGGTCTCACGGGCGTCAAGATGTTCGACATCGCCGAGGTCGGCCCGGACGGGCTCATCGGCGAAGTCATTCGACTTCTCGGTCCGGTTGCGTTGATCCAGGTCTATGAAGACAACACCGGTCTCAAGCCGGGCGACAAAGTCATTTCAGAAGGACGGCCGCTGTCGGTCCTTCTGGGACCGGGGCTTATCGCGAACATTTACGACGGCATCCAGCGGCCGCTGGTGGGAATCTCCGAGCAGTGCGGGAGTTATATCGAGAAGGGCGTCAAACTTTCCGCCCTGGACGTTCAAAAGCAGTGGACGTTCACGCCGTCGGCGAAGCCGGGCGACGAAGTGGCGGAAGGGCAAATCATCGGCGAAATTGAGGAAACGCCGCTGGTTGTGCATCGCGTTCTCATACCTCCCGGTGTTTTCGGCCGGCTCGAAGATATTGTCGAAACCGGTCCACGCACGATCGAAGACGTTATTTACACGGTACAAACGAAAACGGGTCTTTACGAGGGAAAGCTTGCCGGATACTGGCCGGTCCGCGTGGCGAGACCGGTACGGTCGAAGAAAAAGCCTTTTATTCCGCTTATGACGGGCCAACGCATCATCGATACCTTTTTCCCCATAGCGCGCGGGGGAACGGCGGCGATTCCCGGCGGCTTCGGAACGGGCAAAACCATGACCCAGCACGCCCTGGCGAAGTGGTGCAACGCCGATATTATCATTTATATCGGGTGCGGCGAGCGGGGGAATGAAATGACGGACGTGCTCACCGAATTTCCCAAGCTTGTCGACGAGCGAAACGGCAGGCCGCTGATCGAGCGAACCGTCATGATAGCCAACACGTCCAACATGCCCGTTCCCGCCCGTGAAGTCAGCATCTACACGGGCGTCACCATAGCCGAGTTTTACCGCGACATGGGATACAGCGTGGCCGTTATGGCCGATTCAACGTCCCGGTGGGCCGAGGCCCTGCGCGAGCTCTCCAGCAGGCTGGGCGACATGCCTGCCGAAGAAGGATTTCCGCCGTACCTGGCCACGAGGCTCGCCGAGTTCTACGAACGGGCCGGCCTGGTTGAAACCCTCTCGGGCGCCGCCGGCGATATTTCCATCATCGGCGCCGTTTCGCCTCCGGGCGGCGACTTCTCGGAACCGGTCACGCAGCATACCTCGCGGTTCGTCCGCTGTTTCTGGGCCCTTGACAAGACGCTGGCCGACGCCCGGCACTATCCGTCCATCAGCTGGGTGGACAGTTATACGGAATACCTGAACGACATCGAGGGCTGGTGGCGGGAACTGGACGAACAGTGGCTCGCCATTCGAAACGAAGTCATGAATATTCTCCTCGAAGACCACCGGCTGCAGCAGCTCGTAAAGCTGGTGGGCGCCGACGCGCTGCCCATGTTCCAGCAGTTCACTCTTCACGTCGCGGAAATGATAAAGAACGCGTTTCTGCAGCAGAATTCCTTTGACCCCATAGACAAGTATTGCAGCCCGGAAAAGCAGTTGAAACTCCTGAAGGTGATTCTCGCCCTGTACGAACGGGGTGGAGTGCTTGTCAAGGCCGGGCTGACGCTCAAGGATATAACCGACCTGCCGTCGCTCTCGGAAATGGTGAGGCTCAAATCGGAAATTCCCAACAATGAGACGAATCGCATCGACGAATACCGGGAACGGCTCCTGGGAGAACTGGAATCGTTGAAGGAACAGGTGCTGGGGGTGTGAAGCATGTGTTGTGAAATCGAATACACCAATATCGGAGGGATTTCCGGGCCGCTGGTCTTTGTCGAGGGGGTGCGCGGAGTCGGTCTCGGCGAGATCGTCGAAATACGAGACGGGAAGTCGCTCCGGATCGGACAGACTCTCGAGGTGGACGAAGACCGGGCGGTGGTGCAGGTCTTCGAAGGAACCAGCGGTCTTGCCGTGAAGGGGATGCGGGTTTCCTTCGTGGGACGTTCGCTGGAAATTCCGGTAGACCGCGCCATGCTTGGAAGGGTCTTCGACGGCCTGGGACGGCCCTCGGACGGATACCCGCAGGTCGTCACCAACCGGCGTATGAACGTGAACGGCCTTCCCGTCAATCCCTGGAGCAGGGAATATCCGCGGGATTTCATACAGACCGGCATTTCCGCCATCGACGGAATGAACACGCTCATTCGCGGCCAGAAGCTTCCCATTTTCTCGGGCAGCGGCATGCCCCACAATCTGATCGCCGCGCAGATCGCCAGGCAGGCGATGATTCTCTCCGAGGAAGAGGAATTTACCGTTATTTTCGCCGCCATGGGAGTCAAGTTCGACGTGGCGCGCTTTTTCATTGATTCCCTCGAGGAATCCGGCGTCCTCACGCACTCGGCGATTTTTCTGAGCCTTGCCGACGCGCCTTCCATCGAGCGTCTCATTACTCCGAAAGTTGCCCTCACGCTGGCGGAACACCTGGCCTTCGACGAAGGCATGCACGTTCTCGTCATACTGACGGACATGACCAATTACTGCGAATCGCTTCGCGAGCTTTCGAGTTCCCGGGGCGAAATCCCGTCGCGCAAGGGATATCCCGGCTACCTGTACAGCGACCTGGCGTCCATCTACGAGCGTGCGGGACGCCTGAAAGGTTTCGACGGCTCAATCACCCAGATGCCCATACTGACCATGCCCAGCGACGATATTTCGCACCCCGTGCCCGACCTGACGGGTTACATCACGGAAGGCCAGATTGTGCTGGAGCGTGAACTCTTCAACAAGGGGATTTATCCACCCATAGCGGGACTGCCTTCCCTGTCGCGTCTCATGAAAGACGGCATCGGAGAAGGGCGGACCAGGACCGACCACGCCCAGGTGGCGGCCCAGTTGTTCGCCAGTTACGCGAAGGTGAAGCGTATCCGTTCCCTGGCGGCGATCGTGGGAGAGGAAGAGCTGTCCGACCTGGACAAGATCTACCTCGAGTTCGGGAATTCCTTCGAGGAAGAATTCCTGAGCCAGGGGGAGAATGAAAACCGCACCATCGAAGAGACGCTCGAAAAAGGGTGGCGGATGCTGTCCATTCTTCCCCAGGAGGAATTGTACCGCGTGCGCCGCGAGGATATCGACCGTTATTACATTCCATCATCCGACGGGGGAGACTGATGCCGCACCTGGAAATGCCGCCCACCAAGTCGTCGCTTCGAAAAATTCGGGAGGAGCTTACCTTCGGTTACGAGGGATACGACCTGCTCAACCAGAAGCGCGAAGTCCTGGTCATGGAAATCATGAGAAGGATGAGCGACCTGCGGAGGCTTGAGAGCGAAACGGAAGGGTCGTTAAAGTCGCTTTACCGGGCATACGGCCTCGCGGCGGTTGACATGGGGTCGCGTGACCTGGCACTGAAAAGCTCTGCCGAGAAGAGAAGCTATTTCCTGCGCATAGGAACCACAAGGTTCATGGGATTGCGGCTTCCGGAAATGACTATCACCGAAAAGAAACCACTCGTCGCGCCCAACCTGCCTGGCACATCCGCGTCGTACGACAAGGCGAAAGAAGAGGCCGTCCGCGCCCTTCGACTGCTCGCCGAATACGCCGCCCTCAGCAGAACGATCATTCTGCTCTCGCGGGAACTGACAAAAGTGCAGCGACGCGTCAACGCGCTGGAAAAGATATTCATACCCCAGCACGAAGAGGCGAAGACCTACATTGCCGGAAGACTGGAAGAGATGGAACGGGAAGAAGTCTTCGTCAAAAAACTCATACGCCGCCGCCAGGAAGAAGCCGGCTCCTGAACCGGAGCCTTTGCAGAACCCCCACTTTCGTCATACGCCCTTACTGGACCAGCCCCTCACCCTATCCATCACCTATCGCCCTTAACCTATCGCCTATAGCCCCTAGCCCCTCGCCTATAACCCATAACCCCTTACCCATAGCCTCTAGCCTATTACCTATAACCCATTACCCATAACCCATTACCCATAACCCATCACCCTTTACCCTGCCTATTGCTGTTATCCTTTGACATACGCGTGGGCAATACGTATAATACACGTACAGTGGAGGTGTTGCTATGCAAAAAAAATTAACCATAACAGTAGATGAAGAAGTATATGCGGGACTCCATAAAGTAATTGGTCCACGCAAAATAAGCAGATTTGTTCAGGAAATAGTGCGTCCTTACGTTGTACGTCCTGACTACG
>JAGYOR010000055.1 GCA_018399535.1 Deltaproteobacteria bacterium
TGAGGAGTCTTTTTACGAGATAAGAAACCATGAATCCGCCCTTTTCAGATCGTCATCCCCGGCGGCAGCAAGTCCATACCGGCAATATATTCCAGGGTCTTCCGCAGGTCTTCCGGCCTGTGGGGTTCCACTGTGACGATGGGCTTTCTGCCGCGCTCCGCGAGCATCGTAAAGAACTCTCCAAAGGAAAAGGTCCCCGCTCCCACGGGCAGGTGCTCATCGCGGGAACCGTGATTGTCATGAAGATGAAGTTCCCCGATGTGGTCCGCCAGGCTGTCCATCCATTCGCGAAGCGGCGCGTCTGAAAAGGCATTCCAGTGTCCCGTATCGAAACAGATTCCGACATGAGGACCGTAGCCGAGGCCCTCCATGAGAAGCTTCAGTTCCCGCGGACGATCTTCATACACATTCTCCAGCATGAGAACCGTTCCCAGTTCCGCGGCCTCCCGGACAAAAGGCGCCCAGGTGGTAATGCTGTTCTCGATCCAGTCCTCTTCGCGAGAAACGTAGTAACGGCGATCAAAAGCGGCGTGGCACACCACGGACAGCGGGTGAAAGATCGGCACCAGATCAAAAACCTGTTGAATGCGCCTGATAGTGGCATCCCTCACGGTGTAATCGAGCGCGCCGGGCCGAAGGTCGTAAAAAGGTGCGTGAAAGGTAACCCGGACGCCCGCTCCGGACAATATGCGGGCGGCCTCCCGGTAATCCTCCGTTCCGTACGTGTCGAGGGCGAAGCAGTCGAAACCGATTTCAGGGTTCAGCCGGTTTTCAAGCACCAGGGGAAAGTATTGTTCCAGGAGCAGGTGAAACGGCATGTTCACCTGGACTTGCTTCGCAATCGACGTTATATTCATGGTGATTTCAATGTCCCTTCCGCGTGCCATTCCCTTACCACAGGGCGATACCTATCACAACCGGGACAACCGGGTTGGCAACAGGAATGGGGCCGGGTCTGCACCGCCGAAGACGCCCGTATTGGCGACGGAATCGACGGCATTTCCGGGTTTTCTTCTTGACAATGAAAAAGGCTTCCTGTTATGAAGGTTCACTTTCCCAAGCCGCACGAAGGGCCGTTAGCTCAGTCCGGAAGAGCAGCGGACTTTTAATCCGTTGGTCGCGGGTTCGAATCCCGCACGGCCCACCAGTCGGCGGTTGGCGAAGGAACTGCGCCGGCAGGCGGGGCGGGATTCAAGGAAGAAAGGATCGGGCACCATGACATCCAAGAGCGAAGAAACACGGGCGAACCAGAAAGAATACTGGGAAAAGAAACTGGCAGAACGCATCGCTTTTTTAACCGAGAAAGGCGAGGAGGAACCGGCCGTCAATAAAGACACGGCCGTAAAAATGCTGAAGGCAAAAATCAAAAAGAGCAACGCCCGGTTGCGTTCAATCGCCGAAATGACGAAAAAAACAGACGAAAAAGCGGCACGGAAAGCGGAAAAACTTGCCGCGCCGAAACCGGAAAAGCCAAAGAAGAAAGCGGCCGCCGATGATGCGTCGCCCGAGGAAAGCAAGCGCCAGCAGAAGAAAAAACAGAAAAAGGAAAAGAAAGAAGGCGGCGAATAATAACAGGCTTGGTAAAACCCTTTTCGTCGTTCATGTTTCAAAAAAAGGCCCGAAACGAGAAAATTCTCGTCGGGCCTTTCGTTATTCTGCCCTGAAAAAAGAAAAAGGGTCCGGGTCCGCTTCTTTCCGGAAGCCCTTTCTTTACGACGGCATCACACTGTGATAGCGTTACGCCGGCACGCAGAAGGATGAAAAAAAGATCCCATGGCACGTACTGCAAAACAGTTCAAATACAGGAGACAGCCCGGAAACAGGGGGCCCGGCGGGAAGAGACGAACCGTTTCGGCGGAGCAAAAACCGCCACGGAAAAGGATGAAGCCTCAGATAGACGGTGAACTGCGAAACCTGCTCACCCTTATCGGGAAGCCGGAAGAAACGACATTCCGACCGGATCGTTTCCAGGTGGCGGCAATCGAGGCCATCGGCCGGACGGACTGCCTGGTGACCGCTCCCACGGGCGCCGGAAAAACCTGGATAGCGGAAAAGGCCATCGCCGAAACGCTTCAAAAAGGCGGGCGCTGCTGGTACGCGTCGCCGCTGAAGGCCCTGTCGAATTCGAAATGGGTCGAGTTCGGCGGCATTTTCGGCCGCGACCAGGTGGGAATTTTAACGGGTGATACCCGCGAGAACGCCGACGCTCCCCTGGTAGTGGGCACCACGGAAATTCTGAGGAACCAGCTCTACGATTCGATGCATCGGGGAGAAATGCTCGACTGTGACCTGGTCGTCCTCGACGAAGCTCATTTCATGGGAGATCCGGATCGAGGCGTCGTATGGGAAGAAATTATGATCTACCTCCCGGCGAGGATCAACCTGCTGCTGCTCTCGGCGACCATCGGCAACGCCGATGAAATAGCCGGGTGGCTCCAGTCGATACGGGGCAAGGAATGCGTCGTCATAGAAGAGACTAATCGCCCCGTTGACCTTCACCCCCTTTTCCTGCAGCCGTCGGGAACCGTCACTCCCCTTTTGAAGGGACGGTCTCTCCACGACAAGGTCACGGCATGGATGGAACGGGGATCTCAACCGAAACGTTTCCCCCGCTTCCCGCCATTCGACGACATTACCTGCACGCTCCGGCGCTTGAACCTCCTGCCGGCGATCTTCTTTCTCAAGTCCCGCGATGAATGCGACGCCGCGCTCGCACTCTGCCACAGCCGTCCGCACCTGAACGACACGGCGGAATTCGAGGACACCCTTGAGGCATATCTGGAAAACAACCCCTTCCTGCGGAACCACAAGCAACTGGAAGCTCTCGGGCGCCTGCGCCTGGCGTCCCATCACGGCGGCCAGCTTCCGGCGTGGAAATTTCTGGTGGAACATCTCATGAAAAAGGGATTCCTGGAAGCGGTTTTCGCCACGTCAACCATAGCGGCAGGCGTCAATTTTCCGGCCCGCACCGTGGTGCTGTTCAACTCGGACCGGTTCAACGGCCATGAATTCGTACCGCTGACCGCCACGGAATTCCACCAGATGACGGGACGGGCGGGAAGAAGAGGACTCGACAACGTCGGTTTCATGATCGTGTTCCCCGGCAGATTCATGGACCTGCATCACATCCGGAAAATGCTGGCGAAAAATTCCGAACGGATCGAGAGCCGGATAAAAAATGATTTTTCCATGGCCCTCAACCTTCTTCTGTCGCACGGTCCCGACGAAATCAGGATCGTTTTTGAATCCTCCTTCGCCGACTTCCGGCCGACGAAAAAGAAACGGCCCCAGAGCGGCGGGCTCTGGAGGGATTTCCTGCGCCACCTGGCTTTTCTGCAGCAGGAAGGCTACGTTGATGACCGCGGAAGACTGACCGAGTCGGGAATGTGGGCGTCACGGCTCCGCCTTGACCAGCCCCTGCTCATCGCCCAGTGTGTGAAGCACCAAGTTTTCCCCGAAGACGACCCGGCGCTGCTTGCGGCGGTGGTGGCCGCCTTTGTCTCCGACCGCGGACAGGATGTCACGATCAGGAAGAGAGACGTGCCGCGCAGGCTTCGGACGGCTTACAACGCCGTCGAGACGGCCGTCAAACCCCTGGCGGACCGGATGGCGGCGGCGGGATTTGAAACCGCCTCTCTTCCACTCTGGGCCTCTCTCGCCCTCTATCACTGGACCCGCGGGCTGGACTGGAATCTCGTAACCGGCAGCCTGAGGATTGCTGACGGCGATCTGGTCATGCTGATATCGAGAACGGCGGACAACCTCCGCCAGATAGGGTCACTTCGGGAAACGCATCCGGCCATAGCGGCCCTGGCGATGGAAGCGCGGGATATCATCATGCGAGAACCGGTGGTATTCGAATAGTCCCCCTTGCGAAGCAACCGCAATTGGTGCGCGGGAAGCTGACAACTACGGTCGTTTCTTCTTGACAGGCCGAACCGAACGATATATAGAGCGCACTTTAATTTCGGCTTGAATCACGTCTTTTCGTCCCCATCGTCTAGTGGCCTAGGACACCGGCCTTTCACGCCGGTAACCGGGGTTCGACTCCCCGTGGGGACGCCAGTTTTTCTCTCAGGAACCTGGAGTATCGCACGCCAGGTTCTTTTTTTTGAAGGAAAAAGCCGGCATCGGCCGTTTCCGTGGCCCCGTGCCAAACGCCCGATGATCAACTCCAGCCTGTTGACCCCGCCACGCAGCTGACTGTCGAGAAAAAACAGAACACCCTCTCGACGATCAACAATGTTCTTCGTTCCGGACCGCCGGAGATCGGTCCGGCAGCTGGTTATCCCCGGCGAACATGACGATGAACTCGCGTCTTAAGGGAATACCCCTTTTTTCTCAGTGCAACCATCACGATGGCAAGAAATATCACTATAATAAAGGCGCAATACACCCGGGGTGAAAGCACCTCCAGAGCAATTGCCTCTCCGAGAAAGGAGTACACCGCAATGGGAAGGACAATTCCCAGAAGAGTGGCTTTCATAAAATCCTTCCACCCTATCCCGGCGGCCGCCGCCGCAGAATTGATGGCAACAAAGGGAAAAACAGAGACAAGCTGCAGGAGCAGTACAATGGGATAACCATTGCGCTGAATGGTCCGCTTGATCGCGGCCTGACGTTCTTCACCACCCCACTTGTCCTCAACGCCGAGCGCCTTGACAAGGAAAAAGGTAATGTTGGCGTTGATCAGGGCCCCCAGATAGGACAAAATCATGCCGGGCACCGGTCCGAAACTTGCCGATCCGGTCACTACCAGTATGCTCAAGGGAGAAAAGAGCGGCAGAACAGCGATCAGCAGGACGTAGACAATCGGTCCCGCCGGTCCGAGGTCATGAAGACTGAGCCGGAGATAGATCCAGTCCTGAAGCGGATATGGATCGATAATGTGCAACACGCCCAGGACGGCCAGGAAAAGCACGCCCGAGAATATGGCGAAGCTGACGCCCCGCCTGAGCGCGGAAGGAGAATTCATGTATTCCGTGTACCAGAGCACGAAAGCGTGAACGCGCCGCCTGGCCAACGAAAAAAATGATATGAAAATTTTCCCTGACATGGATTTCATCATAGACGAAGCCGAACGCTATGGCAAACGACCCTCGCGGCACAGAACCATATCGTCGCCGGTCATTCTCTTGTCGACACTTCTATTTCCGTGAAAGATACAGGCGCCGAGGCCGAAACAGAAGCAGTAACGTGATCGGGCTCACAAGGCATGAACACGACGAACAATTAATAATAATGTGTGACGGGACACTTCCAGCCCCCTTTCTCACAGCACGGGTGTTCCCCTGCCACAACAATGTTTCAGTTTTTTGCCGCTTCCGCAGGGACAGGGCTGATTTCTGCCGACCAGATCAAACCGCCCGCTCAGAATCGACTCCCTCAACCGGACGGCGCGATCCCGAATCTCATCTTTCAGCGGGTCGATGTGATCAAAAATCATTAACCAGGCTTCACAATACCGACTGACGTCGGCATATCCACCCTTTCCGTCGAACCTGAACCTTGTGCAGTCCCCGTGGCAGAAGTCGAACAATCGGCAGTCACGGCAAACCGGCGGAACGCGCGACTTCATGGCGCTGAATTCCTCTCTTTTTTCGCCGTTCAGAATAGATGGAAGTCCGTCTTCCGTGATATTGCCGAGACGCCATTCGGGATACACGAAAAAGTCGCAGGGATAGCAGTCCCCGTTATGTTCAACCACGATGTAGGACCTGCATTCCTCAAGCCACGAGCAGGACACCAGGGCGCCGTCCACCAGGTAGATCAGGATATCCGCGAAAAGCCGTATCGACACGTAGGGAAACCCGTCCTCGTACCACCGGTCGAAGAGCCGGCAATAAAACTCGCCGAGCTCCCTGCCGTTAACCGAACACGGCAGCGTCTCTCCCGATTTCTCATCGACTTCAAAACAGGGAATGAACTGGAGATAGTTAAAATTATTCCGGCGTATGAAGTCGTACAGCCTGTCGGGCTCCCGCACATTTTTATCGTGTACCAGTGTAAGAATGTTGAAATCCACGCCGTGAGTCCGCATACCGTCAATTACTTCTGTTACCCGCTGAAACGTGCCGTCGCCCTTTCTGTCGACGCGGTACGCGTCATGAATATCTGCCGGTCCATCGAGGCTTATTCCCACCAGGAAACGGTTGTCGCGGAGGAAGCGGAACCAGTCGTCGTCGAGCAGGACGCCGTTCGTCTGGAGCAGGTTCTCTACCTGTTGTCCGACATGGGCATACTTTTTTTGCAAGGCAACGACGTTCCTGAAAAATTCGATTCCCATCAGTGTGGGTTCACCGCCCTGCCAGCAGAAAGAAACCCTCCGGGCGCCGGACTGCATGGCGGTTTCGACCAGCCTGTCCAGAACGTCGTATTCCATGAATGTCGACGATTGCTCGTAAACACCGGCGACCCGCTTGTAAAAACAATAAGAGCATTCGAGATTACAGCGGTATGACGCCGGTTTTAAAAGCAGTGAAAGGCTGTCCATAGTCAATGTCTCACAAGCAGGCGGAAACGTCCCGGTCTTCGAAGCCCGTCACATCGTGGACGAAGAGTGTTGTTTAAATCCCCTGGGATTCCCCCCTATGCCGTTCCTGAACAAATCCATTTTCTTTTTCAGCTTTTCGGCTACATCGGGATAGGTATTGATGACGTTGTATGATTCCCCCGGATCACGCTCAATATCGTACAACAGGGGCCACCTGTTTCCCAGCTGGCCGGCGCCCAGCTTATCGGGGATCGCCGCGGCGTCGAGGGCTATGGGCCAGGTGTAGCGGTTCAGCTTGTCAAAATACTTCCACCTGCCGGCCCTGATTCCTTCCAACTGATCGTAATGAAAGAAGTAGAGCGCGTCGTGGGGAGATTGCGCGCTTGTCCCGGTCAACAATGCCGTGATGTCTTTTCCGTCCACGATCCTGTCCCGGGGCAGGCCGACGCCCGCCAGGGACAGCAGCGTGGGATAGAGATCGATGTTCATCACCGGAGCCGTGTTGTCGCTTCCCCGCGGAATGCGTCCCGGCCACCGGGCGACAAAGGGAACCCGGAACCCGCCTTCGTAGCTCTGACCCTTCCGCCCGCGGAGACTGCCGGTGCTGCCCTCGTACCAGGGACCGTTGTCGCTTGTGAAGATCACCAGGGTATTTTCGGCAAGACCGTTTTTCTCCAGGCATGTCAGTATCTCCCCAACGCTCCAGTCGATCTCTTCTACCACGTCGCCGAATTTTCCCGCGTGGGACCGTTTCTCGAATTGAACGGAAGGAAACAGCGGCTGATGCGGAAAGGTGTGTGCCAGGTACAGGAAAAAGGGACTCTTTGCAGAATCTTCTATGAACTTCACCGCTTCCCTCGTATAGAGCCCGGTAAGCTTCGCCTGATTTTCGCCCGGTCCAAGATCGGCCTCGAGCTCCGTCTCGTTGCGATAAAGGGGAAGCGGCCTCATGTCGTTGCTGTAGGGAACGCCGAAATAATAGTCGAATCCATGGCGCAGAGGGTTAAAATCAGGATTGGTGCTGTAATCACCCAGATGCCACTTGCCCATCATGCCGGTTCGGTACCCGGCGACTTTCAACGCCTCCGCCAGGGTAATTTCGGCCGCGTTGATTCCCCGTGCCACATATTCTTCACGGATGTCCAGCACCCCGAGGTGCTTCAGCATCACGCCCAGGTTCCTGGCCATTCTTCTGCCCACCGGCTCGTTTTCCGGATAGGTGTTGCCGATGATGCCGGTCCGCAGCGGATACCGGCCGGTGAGCAGACCCGCCCTCGACGGGGCGCACACGGCGTTGCAGGCGTAGTACTCGGTAAAACGCGTACCCTCCTCCGCCAGGCTGTCGATACGGGGCGTCCGGATGACCGTGTTTCCGAAACAGCCCACATCCCCGTAACCCAGATCATCGCAATAAATAAGCACCACGTTCGGTCGCGGCGCCGCGCCGTCCATTATTTCAAGGGTATGACGTTCCGCTCCCTCGGGATAGGTGCCGATAAGTTTCTCGATGTCCCTGACCTGCAGGAGTTTATAAACTCCGCCTCCCGCCAGCGCAGCTCCGCCGATGCCGGCGCCTGTCCAGAACGACCTTTTGAGAAACCTGCGCCTGGAAATAGGCTCTTTCGCCATGTCAACCTCCCGGTATTGCAAGAAGTCTTTTCCGTCACGCGTAAAAAAGCTACCAACCAGTGCGCATGCCGGTTCGGTCAGTCTTTTTTCTTTGCTTCCGCCGCCTCATATTCCCTCAGGCCTCGCGCCATCTCAAGCACATCGTCCGGCAACCCGCCAATGGGAATTCCGGTGGAAAGCGCAATACAGTAAGTCTTCGCGGCCTTTTCAAGGAGCTCCGTGGCCAGCAACGCCTTGTCCATATTTTTACCGAGGGCGATAATCCCGTGATTTTTGATTATATAGGCGTTTGCTTTGTTCCTGACCGCGTTCCCCACATTGGCCGCCAGTTCCGGGCTTCCCGACAGGGCGTACGGAATCACTTCTATGTTTTCCCCCAGGGCAAAGGCAACTTCGTCGAAAAGCGCGGGAACGGACTGATTAATCAGGGCAAAAACGCTTCCGTACGTCTGGTGCGTGTGAACAACCGCCTTTACATCCGGCCTTTCCCGGTAAACGGCCGCGTGCATTCCCGCCTCGATGGAAGGAGCGCGGTCCCCCTCCACGAGGTTACCTGAGAGGTCGACTATACATATATCCGCCGGCGTAATCTCTTGATATTTCACCGAAGAAGGGGTAACGGCCATCACGTCTTTCCCTTCTGTTCTGACCGAGACGTTTCCCCCGGTGCCCCGCAGAGAACCGAAAAAACCGTTCTCCGAGAGCCAGAGACTCGCTTCGAGCACTTCCTTCTGACAGGTTTCATATTCGCCCATATTCAGCATCTTCCTTTCCTGACGTATTGTTATAAAAATCGCCGTTCGTCGGACGTTCTCCCTGCATCGTCATGATGTCATGGAAGGCCTCTCGTTTGCGGCAAGCTCCCGCTGTTTTGTCTCGTCCGGCTGCGGTCGATGCGACATCCAGCTGAACCCGTCGAGCACCTCGGGATTGAGAATGTAGTCGGGTCGTTCGCCGGCCAGTAATTCCCTGATCTGGCTGACGGCAATCGTCCCCTGGTGTGCGGCAATCTCCCTCGTATTTCCTCCGAGATGGGGAGTGGCAATAACGTTGGGATGGGAAACAATGGGATCGTCAGACCCGGGAGGTTCGACTGGGAACACGTCCAGGGCGGCCCCGGCGACCGTTCCCGAATTCAGCGCCTCCAGAAGTGCCGCTTCGTCCACCAGTGAAGCCCTCGCGGTGTTGATGAAAAAGACGCCCTTTTTCATTTTTTCAAAAGCGTCCCGGTTCATCATCTCCCTGGTAGCCTCTATCGCGGGGGCGTGAAGACTAATGAAATCGCTCTCGGCAAGCAATGTTTCAAAGGATACTTTTCGCCCTCCCTGCAATGCCCCTGCTTCGGCCGAAACCACCGGATCGAAAAAAATCACCTCGGCTCCGAAGCCGGCCAACCTTTCGGCTACGCGGGCGCCGACGCTTCCCATGCCCACCAGTCCGACTTTTTTCCTCCAGAGCTCTCCGCCCTGGTAACCCAAATAGGCTTCTCCCATCTTCGCCATGTCGCCCTGCAGAATCTTTCCGTACTTAAGAAAATCAAGGGAACCCGGCATATTGCGGGCAAGCATCACCATAAATCCCACGGCCAGGTCCGCCACGGCGTCGGCGTTCCTTCCGGGCGTGTTGATTACCGGAATGCCATAGGCGGTGGCCGCGGGCAGATCAACGTTGACCGCGTTCCCCCGGCAGGTCACGATGGCCCGAAGATCGTGGGCATCTCGAATGGTCTCAAAATCAACGACGTCCATCTCGGTGACGAATATATGTTTCCCGGACAGGATCTGCGCCAGGTCGGCTCCCCCGTCGTACAATTTTTTTGTTTCCCGCCAATCGGCATACATAACGGAACCGATCTTTTCAAATTCATCAACTGCTGCAGCGTCCATGGAAGCCGTGATGCATATCTCTGGTACAAAAGACGGGTCGGCCGCTCTACCGGCAGTGGGCCGGGGTTCAAAAAGCGAGGCCGTGAGCAGATCTCCTATTATTTTATCGGCCTCGCCGCGTTTATCAAAAGCCTGCCGCCAGCCCGCATAGAGGTTGCCGTATTTTGGCGCTTCCTCTCCCGGACAATGCTTTTCGAACGCCGCGGCCACCATCTCGGCCGCCGATGCCGGGTCGGGGAACAATCCCGCCCCGACTCCCGCCAGAAGGGCGGCGCCGACAGATGTACTTTCGCCGGTGGCCGGTACGAGAACCGACCGTTCCGTTACATCGGAAATAATCCGCGTGAAAAGCCGGTTTCTCGACATGCCGCCCGATACCCGTATCAGAGGAATCTCCCGTCCGGAAACGGACACAAGCTGTTCCAGGTTAGCTCGAACGGAAAAAGCGATACCCTCGACCAGCGCGCGGGCGATCTGCATGCGGCTTTGCGAGGGATCTCCGGTGATCATGTGAGAAAAGGTCAAGTTGCCCACGGGAAACCCGACATTCCTGCCGTCGAACAGGGAGGCGCCGAACGTGGAATATACACCTCTCGCGCCCGGACAGGAGGCAGCCGCTTCCGCAAAAAGACAGAGTACCGCCTCGGAAGACAGAGGGTACAAAAGACGGGCGAACCAGTCGACGATATCGCCGGTAACCAGCCCGTTGCTTTCCAGAATAAATTTGCCCGGAAGCACATGCAACCCGCTCCAGAGACGTCCCGATTCGTCGAGCACCAGGTCGTCGGTTACAAGTTGCAACGGCATGGTCGTTCCGGCCATGACGGCCAGGTCGCCGTCCCGCACGGCGCTAGTTCCCAGCAGACCGCACTGGGTGTCGGCCCCGCCAGCCGCCACCGGTATGCCGGGAACAAGACCGAGAAGGTCGGCCGCATCTTTCGTGAGTCCCCCCAGAAACGTGCCGGAATCAACCGGGTCGGGAAAGAGTGACCGTGGAATTTCGAGGGATTCGATAAGATCGGCGGCCCACTCACCCCTCTTGAGATCAAAGAGCAACGACTCGCCCGCCTGCGAACGTTCCGAAACAATACGTCCCGACAGTATGAAGGCCATCCAGTCGGTAACTGAAAAGGCGACGGCGCCTCGCTTGAAGATCTCGGGGATGTTGTTTTTCATCCAGAGCAGGCGGGTCCCGAGAAACAGCGGAGTCGGCCAGTGACCCGCGAGGGCGTGTATCTCTTCCCCCCGTTCGGCTCCCAGCACCAGGCCCTCGCCGAGGGCCCGGGCATCCTTGTTGGGTGTCGCCAGCAGAATGTCGTTCCCGGCATCCAGCACGACAATGGTATTGCGCATGCCGCCCGCCGCTATACCGGCAACCTGTCCCGGATCGACTCCCGCGACCGCGAGAACCTCGCGAGAAGCCTCCCCCAGCTTTTTCAGCACATCACCTGAATCTATGACATACCCCAGTCCGTCCGTACCGGCCGCGGCGGGATGGGTCCAATTGCGCTGTGCCGAATGTGTCGTTCCCGTATCGGGATCCAGAAGTAAACAACGCCCGGAACCCCCTCCCACGTCGATCGCCATCAGGTAATTCGTTTTCATGCCCGTTATATCTCCTTCAAAGATCGATGTTCCGATGTTCCCGTCAGTTGGTATTTTGTAGCACCACTTCCGGGGAAAATCTATACGGGCGGCAAAAAACCTTTCGCAACGTGTTCTTCGAATGGATATGAAAGACGTGGCGGTATCGCTTACTTGCCCGACGTCCGTTGGCAAGAGAAAGCAACACCGGCGATAGCGGATAAAACAAAACAAGCCCCGTCCGGAATACCGGAACGGGGCCTGCTTTTCAGTTCAAAGGTAACGGGTGCGTTCTTCCCCCTTACCGTTTGCGCAATTCTGCCGGCTCAACCCAGTCCGAAGGAGAACCGTAGGGCTCCCAGAAAGGTTCATTCTCGGGGCAGGAACCGCCCAGATACTGCATCTTGCCGTCATTATGGAACTGGGCGATGGGCTGCAAAAAGACATCCGGATAGGTCTTCCTCGTGGGATCATTCGGGTCCACACGCTTCTTCGAGTGGAAGAAGGGTTTCACCCGCTCCGTCTCATAGGCCATCTTGCCCAGCGAATAGGTGGTCTCCGAGGTCTCCATGGCCGTAATGAGCTTGTCGATGTCGTCCACGCCGCCGGCATTTTCGATGACCTTCTTGAAGAAGTAAATGTCGGCATAGGCGATATGAACATGAATCTGGGTGGGAATATCGTTCTTTTT
>JAGYOR010000056.1 GCA_018399535.1 Deltaproteobacteria bacterium
GATCACCGCAGCCGTCGCCGGCCTCCGCGTTCGGCGTTTCACCCTCGCGAAACGCAACCGCGCGGGCGAATTGCCTGCGCGCAATATGTGTTATAATTTCATCAATCAATGAGCCTTCGCCTCCCTCACACTGTATTGATGGCCCGTGAAGAAAAGGAACTCTAGCAGATATATTGGTACCTGGCAAGAATGCTTGAGACCGGGTCGTTGAATTCTCATTCCGAACGTGCTAAGAGTTTTTTGGAAGAAATGCAGCATCATGCGACAATTCTCTGGGACGGTAGGAAAACTATGACAACATTAAAACACGCGACGTGGACGCTCTGGCGTAATAACAGCGTCACCGAGGAAGAATCGAGGTTGCTGAGGCGCGTTGCCGACGAAGTGCCTATCCCTCTCACGGACGAGGCGCGACGCGATGTGGAAACGCTGATCGATGCCTTTCTCGAGAGGGACGATGCGGCGGGACTCGCTGCGCCGCAGATCGGCATCAGCAAGCGGATCGTCGTTTTCAAGACGAAAAACTTCGGAAGCGAAACGCCACCCTCCCGCGACAGTAATGAGTACGAAGTGCTGATCAATCCACGCATTACCCAGTACCGCGGCGCCGAGGAGCAGCAGACCGAAGGATGTCTCTCATGTCCCGAGATCAGCGCGGACGTCACCCGGTGGACCGAGGTAAAAGTGAAGGCCTTTGACCGAACGGGGCGAAAGATCAACCGACGTTACACTGGATTCCCGGCACGCGTGGTCCAGCACGAACTGGATCACCTCGAGGGTATGTTGATTGTCGATCGGGCCGATACTCTCTATTTCCCCCGGGAGAAAAAACAATTTTTTGAAACAATGTTTCAAATCGGCAGGCGGCCGACGCCTACGCTGTGACAACCACTCGAAAGTTCAGGCTGGAAACTATATGGCCACGTATCTTACAGCGGATCATCTCGACAAATACGCCGACGTTCTCATCTGGGGCATGACCACGGCCCGCACGCAGCGGTTCAGAGCCGGCGACATCGTCTTAATCCGTTTCGACCGTCCCGCCCTTGAGCTGGCCGAAATTCTCTATGGAAAACTTATAGATCGGGGCATGCACGTGATCGCTCGCATGAATCCGACGCCCCGCATGGAGCGGGATTTTTTCGGGAGAGGCCGGAAACGCCAGCTCTCTTTTCTGCCTCCGGGAGAATCATCGCTCATGGAATCCCTGAACGGCAGCATCTATCTGCACGCACCAGATTCCCTCACGCACCTGCGTGACGTCGATTCCCGAAAAATCGGCACAGCACTCGTTGCCCGAAAGGAACTGCGAGACATCCTGGTAACACGGGAGGAACAGGGATCGTACGGCTGGACGCTTTGCGTCTATCCCACGAAGGAACTCGCGCGACAGGCGGGCATGTCGTTGAATCGTTACACGCGCAGAATCGTCGAGGCCTGTTTTATCGATAACCCTGATCCCCTTGCCCGGTGGAACGAGGTGTACCGCGAGGCGATTACCGTGAAGCGGCGCCTCAACAGTCTGGACATCACATCACTTCACATCGAATCGGCGGGAACGGATCTCGTTGTTACTCCCGGCCGGCAGAGAAAGTGGATCGGTGTATCGGGGCACAATATTCCCAGTTTTGAAATCTTTCTTTCGCCGGACTGGCGTGGAACCAGGGGCGTTTATTTCGCCGATCAGCCGTCATTCCGGAGCGGCAACTACGTGCGCGGGGCAAGACTCGAATTCGATAAAGGGCGGGTCCGTTCGGCAACAGCCGAAGAGGGCCAAGATTTTCTGCAAAAACAGATACGCCTCGACCCCGGCGCCCGAAGGATCGGAGAATTTTCCCTGACCGACCGGCGCTTCTCGCCCATCGACACGTTCATGGCGGATACCCTCTTCGACGAAAATTACGGGGGGCGTTACGGCAACTGCCACATTGCTCTCGGTGCATCCTATTCCGACACCTACGCCGGCGATCCCGCCGAGTTAACCCGCGAGCGCAAACGGTCGCTCGGGTTCAACGAATCGGCTATTCACTGGGACCTGGTCAATACGGAAAAGAAAATCGTTACGGCCCGTCTCGCCTCGGGGAAGCGCATGATTATTTACGAAAAAGGCATCTTCACCGTGTAGCACCGGCATGAACGCGCCGCGTTTCCCATCTTCCTGATACTCATGAAATGGAAGCCTCTCCATCGTATGAAGCATCCGGCTTTATTCCCGTTCGCGTGGCAGTTGCCATGTAACAGTTGCTATTGACCAACCGGGCTTTCCTGCTATACTGAAATTGATGCCGACGGAAAGAAGCCGTCCGGGAACCGACGGCTTGACCGCTCCGCGAGACGCGGCAATCGTACCTTCAAAAAAACAACGTAACGCCGAAAGCGCAAAAACGGCGTTGTAAAAGCGACAGACCGGGCACCTCGTATGCGGACATCCCGCGAATACGGAGGAGTGTCATGGCACAATCGAAGGGTACGCGCGGCGGAGGAAAAAATATAAACGGGGACGCCCGCTCCGCCGAGCAGCGGAACCGCTTCGGAGGAAGGCGGTCAAGCGACCGGCTGCTTGCCATGATCACGGAAGGAATGTCCATTCCCACCTTCGTGATCGACAAGAACCACCGAATCGTCTACTGGAACCGGGCCATGGAACGGCTCACGGGCATTACTTCCCGGCAGGTCCTGACCGGGGACACCCCTTCCTGGAAACCGTTTTACCATAAAAAGAGACCCTTCCTGGCGGATCTGCTCGTAAGCGGTGCGTCCGACGATGAAACCGCTGCTTTCTATCCTTCCGGGACAAAAAAGTTGCCCGCTTCGCACGAAAACGGTGCCCGTGAAACGATTGATTTTTTCCCCGCCCTGGGTGATGAAGGAACCTGGATGCGTTGCACGGCCGCCCTCTTAAAGGGACCTGACGGCGATATTTTCGGCGCTGTCGAAACCCTGGAAGACATAACCGATCGCATACACGCGGAAGAAGCACTGAAAAAAAGCGAAGCGCTCCTGATCTCCATTCTGCACGGATCGCCCATTCCAACGTTTGTCATCGGAACTGATCACCGGATCATCTACTGGAACAGGGCTCTTGAGGAACTGAGCCATATCAAGGCGTCGGATGTGAAGGGAACGCAGGATCAATGGAAAGCTTTCTACGATCACAGCCGCCCCTGCATGGCCGATATTCTCGTGGACGGAGAGGTCGAGAATCTATCAGTCTGGTACAAGGACAAGTTCGTGAAATCAAAATTAATCGACGAAGCTTACGAGGGTACCGATTTCTTCCCCGCCCTGGGGGGACGGGGGAAGTGGCTTCGTTTTACCGCCGCGGTCTTGAGGGACGACCGGGGAACACAGCTGGGGGCACTGGAAACGCTGGAAGACATAACGGCGAGGGTCGCAGCCGAAGAGGCCCTGAAGGCGAGCGAAAAAAGATACCGGCGGCTCAGCATCACGGACGGGCTGACGAAGCTTTTCAACGGTCGCCATTTTTATCATCAGCTTCGAAGTGAAATGGACCGGGCAAACCGTTACCATCACAATCTTTCCATTCTTTTTTTCGATATCGACGATTTCAAGCAATTCAACGACGCGTATGGCCACCTCGAGGGCGACGAAGTGCTGGTCCGCCTCGCGAAAGTCGCCACGCGGTGCCTGCGGAAAACAGACTCCGCCTACCGCTTCGGCGGCGAGGAGTTTACGGCCATGCTTCCGGAAACAGACGGCCCGGCAGCGTTGCTGATTGCGGATCGAATCCGGAGCGAATTCAGGGGGGAACGTTTTTTCCCGCGCGACGGCGATGTCGTGCAGGTTACGGTAAGTATCGGCGTCGCGCAGATGGTCTTCGGTGAAACACTGGCAAGCCTTATCAAACGGGCCGACGCAAACATGTACCGCGCCAAGACCCTGGGTAAAGACAGGGTATTTTTCGAATGACGGAGATTCGCGGCAACCCGGCGGCCGCTAAAGCCGGGTCCGAAGTTTCTCCGCAAGGTCGAGCAGAATCTCGTCGAACTGTTTTCTCATATCCATCAACTGGCGGCGCATGTGAAGAATAATATCGACGCCGGGCAGATTCACGTCGAATTCCTCGGTGAGCATTTTCGCGATGCGCAACATTTCCATCTCTTCACGGCAATAGATGCATTCGTTATCTTCTTCACGGCACCGGGAACATATGATGTCCTCTTCTTCGAGGATCGTCAGAAATGTGCGCGGTATTTGAAAAATCTCGACGACTTCCGACACTGTCCAGTATTCTTTGGTCATGATCTACAGCCTTACATTTTTTCGTATATCGCCCTGGTAATACCTGTCCAGAACCCGGGCCGCCGACCGCATCTCCTCGTCTCCTCCTTCCGGAAGCCTGACCGCCAGGCGGACAAACAGGTCTCCCCGGGTTTTGGTCCTGGGATTCACCACGCCCTTTCCCTTCACCCGCAACAACTTGCCGTTCTGGCTTCCCGGAGGAATTTTTACGCTGATATCACCGTCCACTGTGGGAATCGTAATCGATCCGCCCCCCACGGCTTCACTGACCGAAACGGGAACGTCCATGTAGAGGTCGGAACCCTTGCGGGACAAAAAGGTATGGGGCTTCACGTGGACAACAAGGTAGAGATCACCCGGCGGCCCTCCCGCCCGGCCGGCGCCGCCCTTGCCGGCAACGCGGATTCGTGATCCCTCATCGACACCCGGCGGAATGGTTACCCGAATCTTTTCAGTACTTTCTGTTTGCCCGCTTCCTCCGCAAGCGGAACAGGTCGTTCCCACGCGGCCGTGTCCGCCGCACCGCGGGCAAACCTGCGTAAAATGCATGGGGCCCTCGGCGACCTTGATACGCCCCGAACCGCCGCACACGTTGCAGGGAATAAGCGTGGAGCCGGGTTCGGTCCCGGTGCCCCCGCATTTCTCGCACTCGCGGACTCGCCGGAGCGATATGTCCGTTTTCATACCTTTGAGAGCTGACAGAAAATCAATTGACAGGGCATATTCCACATCCTGTCCCCGTTCCCTTTCCGACCGCCCCGCCGCGGACCGTCCGGCGGCGTCGAATCCGAAAAGATCGCCGAATATGTCCTCATAACTGTGAAAGCGGCCGAACTCCGCTCCACTGGATCCTTCCCCGCCGAATCCGCCTCCCGCGTCGGCGGCGGACTGCCAGCTCCGGTACTGGCGGGTCTTGTCCGCGTCAAACCCCGCCTGCAGGCTTTCTTCGCCGAATTCATCGTAGAGCTTCCGTTTCTCGGGATTTCCAAGAAATTCATAAGCCCTTGAAATATCCTTGAATTTTTGCTCCGCGTCCGTGTTTCCCGGATTCACATCGGGATGATACTTACGGGCCAGTTTCCGGTACGCCTTTTTTATGTCCGCCTCGGAAGCGTCCCGTGTCAGCCCGAGTATGGAATACAAATCCTGCGCCATGTCATTCGTTCATCCTGATTAATCGTTCGGCCGCGCCGCACGAACGGTCACCGGCGTTCATCCGGAACCGACGTCGCAACCTTACGTAAAATAATCATTGTCCGTTAAAAATCAAATATTCCGCCGGAAAAAGCTTTGTCGCCCGGCTTTCAGGTCGTAAGCGCACCACCGTCGACGTAGATCGTATGCCCCGTCATGTAGCTCGCCCCGTCGGAGGCAAGGAAGAGAACGGCGGGAACGATTTCTTCCGGTTCGGCAAGACGTCCCATAGGCAGCAGGGATGTGACGTGTTTCGCGATCTCGGGATTTGACCAGATGGGCTCGCTGAAGGATGTCCGGGTCATACCGGGCCCCACGGCGTTTACCTGGATACCGAAGGGCGCCCACTCACGGGCCATGCAGCGGGTCAGCATTTTCAGCGCCGCCTTGCTGCTGTCGTAGGCGGCCATGCCCGGTTCCGCCTTCTCGGCTCCCACCGTCGTGATATTGATGATCCGGCCACCCTGTTGCTCGATCATCAGCCGGGCGACGGCCCTGCTTAACAGCCACACTGCCTTGACATTGGTATTGAATATCTTGTCCCACCCGTCTTCCCGAAGGTCAAGCAGGCTTCTCAAAAAGCTCCGCGCCGCGTTGTTCACCAGAATATCAATCCGCCCGAATGCTTCCGCCGCGTCGCGCACCAATCCCTCGATCTCGTCCGGCACCATGAGGTCCGTTACCCGCGGAAGCACGGAACCTCCTTTTTGCCGTATCTCGTCAGCCACCGCTTCAAGCTGATCCGCCGATCTGCCGGCAATGATCACCGAAGCGCCCGCATCGGCAAACCCGAGGGCGATCGCCCTGCCGATACCGCGACTCCCTCCTGTCACGATCGCCACCTTTCCCGCCAGTTCAAAAGTCATGTTCATAAAAAAGCCCCCCTTGTTCATAATCGATTTTTATTCCGGTTCCAGCTTCAGTACTCGTCGGAGTATAAGAAAACCTTTGAAACCTGTCAATTTTTCGAGTTGACAGGAACACCGTTCCGTGCCATAGCATTCGGGCGGGAGAGGTTGAACGGTTGCATTCGTTTCGCCTGCCGGCGCTTTCGGAACCGTCCGCAAGTCCGCGGCATAACAAACAGGGATTCATCACATCAGGTGAATGGTGACAGGTTCAGCATCATCGGAACAATTCGCGCTTTCACCATGGAAGGCTGAATTCAGAGATCCCGTCACGGAAAGCACGTATCGTAACCGGATCATGATCCGGTCCGCCCGCGAGCTTCGCGTCGCCGTTCTTGTGTGGGCTCTGCTGCTTTTTTTCTTTTGTTTAAATGATTACACCATTCTTGGATATTCAGAGAAATTCCTGCGGGCCTTTCTCAGCAGGGCGATAGTTATCGTTCCCCTGCTCGTGTTTGTTTTCGTTCTCGGCAGGCGGCCTCAACAGGCCGTTGCCGGTCATACGGTCACGGTCCTCTTAATCTATGGTTTTACCTGTTTCTTCGAGCTCTATTTCCTGTACCCCCGGACATCGATTCCTTACATAATAATGGTCACCATGGTGATGTTGATTTCACTGTTCGTTTTTATACCGAACCGTCTGATTTTTGCCGCCTTCGCCGCGTTGTACGGCATTATCGGCACAACGGTCGCCGTGGCCCTTGCCACGCCGGCAAACAACCGGGACGTCGGCGGCCTTATTGTTGCCCTGTTTCTGCCGACGGTCGTCGGTTTCATAGCCGCCTATCGCCTGAATATCACCCGGCGGAGGGAATTCGCCGCTCTCCACCAAACCGAACTGGTCAATGAAGAACTCCGCCGCGAAATAGACCAGCGATCGAAACTTGAAGAGGAACTGCGACGTCAGGCCAGTACGGACCCGCTGACCGGTTTGTACAACCGCAGGTTCTACGAACACTTGTTCGAGCGGGAATTCAAACAGGCCAAACGTTACGGATCGTCCCTGGCACTCTGCGTGCTTGATCTCGACCGTTTCAAGGACGTCAACGACTCGTACGGCCACGCGTCGGGCGACGTCGCTCTCTGCAAGGTGGCCGACGCCTGCCGGGACGAGTTGCGCGAATCCGACATTATCGGAAGGCTCGGCGGCGAAGAGTTTGTCCTTATACTCCCCCAGACCGATGCGGCGGGAGCCTTTGTCGTCGCTGATCGACTGCGGGAACGCATCGCCGCAATGGAAGTGGAAACTGAAAACGCGCGTTTTCATGTAACGGTGAGTATCGGCGTCACGGAGTTGCGGCCGGCCGACACGGGCATTACCGACCTGATACGCCGGGCTGATGAAGCAATGTACCTGAGCAAAGCAGAGGGACGCAACAAAGTCCAGCGGTGCTGATTGAGCGCCGCATTTCACTTGACAGACAGCAATCACCGACGCTATGGTCCCGGCGGATCTTGAGGCGGATTTTACCGCCCGGACAGAAATCATACCATGTTCCTCGTCGATCTTCACATTCACACCATCCTGGGAGGCGATTCCGATATCGAACCGAAAGCCCTGGTAGAACGTGCCCGGGAAGCGGGGCTGGACGCCGTCTGCGTCACGGAGCACCATTCCCATGCCCTGAGTGCTCCCTGCGATGATGTTTCACGTGCAACGGGATTTCCCATTTTCCGCGGAATGGAGTACCGCTCGGCCGAGGGGCACCTGCTGGTCTTCGGCGTGCCGCTCGACCGGAGCGACATGACGCCGGGACTGCCCATACAGAAGGTCATAACGTGGGTCCACGCGCGGGGCGGCGTCGCGATTCCCGCGCACCCGTATCAGCGTGATATGCTCGGCGGCCGCCTTGGAGACCGCGTACTCGCTCTGGAAGGCCTCTACGCGCTGGAAGGGGCCAACGGCAGTGTGTCACCGGAGGGCAACCGGAAAGCAATGGAAGCGGCCCGTGCCATGGGAATCAGTGCGGTGGGCGGTTCCGACGCCCACGGCCTGACAACGATTGGACGGGCATACACCGTTTTCCCCGCTCCGCTGAAGAACGGGGCGGCGCTGGTGGAAGCGCTCAAGAACGGCGACTACCGGCCCTTTATGAACGACACCGGCACAAACTGAACAAGCTTTTTCCCCGTCTATTTTCTTGACCGGTTAAACGTTTTTTACTACGCTTGCGGCCACCGTCACCATGCTTCCGCCACGCGAAAGGAGGGCTTCTTTGTCATGGAATCGATTCGTTACGCCTCAGCCGAAACATTGGTACGCCTGATCCGATCGAAACAGGTATCGCCGAGAGAACTCATGGAGGAAACCCTTCGACAGATCGACGCAATCAATCCCAAACTCAACGCGTTCGTATCGCTTTATCCCGAACGCGCGCTCGCGGAAGCTGAAGTTCTCACGAAGAGCATGAACGAGGGCGTGGAGCCGGGACCGCTGGCCGGCCTTCCCGTCGCCGTAAAGGACCTGGAAGACGTCGAGGGCATGACCACCACCTTCGGATCGGTTCCTTTCAAGGACAACGTCGCGGAGCGAGACTCCGTCCAGGTGGAGCGACTGAGACGGGCCGGAGCGATTGTCGTGGGGAAAACCAACACGCCGGAATTCGGATTTACGGGATTCACGAAAAACCGCCTCTTCGGCGTCACCCGCAACCCCTGGAACCTGGAACGAACGCCGGGAGGTTCAAGCGGGGGATCGGCGGCAGTCGTCTCAGCCGGCATGGTCTCGCTTGCCACCGGTTCCGACGGAGGGGGATCCATCCGTATTCCCGCATCCTATTCGGGATGTTTCGGTCTGAAGACGTCGCCGGGCAGAATTCCCGTCGGCCCCCTGCCCATCCTGCACATCAACCAGATCTCGGTACTGGGACCTCTGGCGCGAACCGTCGCCGATGCTGCTTTATACCTGGACTGTGTCGCCGGTTATCATCCGGCCGACCCTGCCTCGCTGCCTCACCCGGGTTTCTCGTATTCGGCCGGGCTCGACCGTCTTCCGGCGGGATTAAAAATCGCTTTCAGCCCCACGCTGGGCCACGCCACGGTTCAGTCCGACGTGGCGTCTCTCGTTGAAAACGCCGTCAGAACCTTTGAAGACATGGGGCACCACGTTGAACTGTTTGACGATCCCATGCCAGCCGTCGGAGATGCCTGGAACCGGCTTTTCGGCCTTGATATTTACGGCAACCTGCATGAACACCTGGACCGGTACCGGTCCGAAATCAACCGTACTCTGGCGGCCTCACTGGAAGCGGTAAAGCAATCAACGACGGCCGACCTTGTGGAAGCTCAAAAGGTACGAACCGAGCAGAACCGCTGGCTCTGGCGCCTGTTCGACCGTTACGACCTGTTGCTGACGCCCGCCATGCCCACGGAGGCGTTCGCGGCGGAAGGACCGCCGCCTTCGGAAATCGACGGCAAACCCGTTGATGTTCTTGATGTTACCGCCTTTTCATATCCTTTTAATTTTTCGGGACACCCGGCGGCGTCGGTTCCCGTCGGATTAACAAAAAACGGCATGCCGGCGGGTCTCCAGATCGTCGCCCCCCGGCAGCGGGATGACTTGGTACTGCAGGCCGCCCGTGCTTTTGAAAAGGTAAAACCCTGGGACAGCAACCGCCCGCCGCTGGACTAACATGACAACAATTCGCGTCAAGACTGATGCTCACACGACACGGGAGAAGGAGTACGCAATGATCAAAACCGCCATCACGGACATGTTCGACGTCAAATATCCCATTATCTGCGGCGCCATGATGTGGCTCTGCAAACCGCCGCTCTGCGCGGCGATATGCAATGCCGGCGGCATCGGCAGCATAACGGCCGCTATATGGGAAAAAGAGGAGGATTTCAGGAACGCCATTCGGGAAACGAGAAAGCTTACCGATAAACCGTTCATGGTAAGCGTCACCATCCTGCCTTCAGTGCGGATCGGGCCGGACAGTCACAAAATGTGGCTGCGGGTCTGCGCCGAAGAGCGGGTGGCAGGCGTTGAAATATCAGGAAGTCCCATCGACAGGGCCTGTGGAACTGAATATATCGAAATGTTGAAAAAGGCCGGCGTTAAAATGTTTCACAAAGTCGGTTCCGTCAGGCACGCGCTGCACGCCCAGGAAGTAGGGTACGACGGCATTTACGCCGCCGGGATCGAAGAAGGCGGCCATCCGTTGAACGACGATGTGACGACGATGCTTCTCACGCCGCGCATCGTGGAATCAGTTTCACTGCCGGTTGTCACCGCGGGGGGCATCGCCGACGGCAGGTCGATGGCGGCAGCGCTCATGCTGGGCGCCGAGGGCGTCATGATGGCAAGCAGGTTTATAGCCACGCGGGAATGCGATGTTCACGATAATATCAAGCAGGAACTTGTCTGCCGCCAGGAACACGAAACAACCCTGATCTGCAAGTCCATCGGCCTTCAGGCGCGGGCCCTGAAAAACACGAACTCCCTTGAAGTGCTTGCTGTGGAAAAACGGGGCGGCGGCCTGGAGGAAATTCTTCCTCTTATCGGCGGTGCAAAGAATCTCGCCGCCTGGCGTACGGGCGACGTGGACCACGCCCCCCTGTACGTGGGACAATCCATCGGTCTCATTCATGATATTCCCACCTGCATCGAGCTGCTCGACCGCATGGTGGCAGAGGCCGGGGAACGCATCAACAGCGTACGGAACAAGATGGAAATCGCCTGATCACCATTCTGCCGGGCGCCGTGAAGACGTTCTCCCGTTCAGGCCGGGCGTCCAGTTCCGGCGGCACGTCCCCGCACCGCAGTTGAGATAGGGACGGTTCGATGTTATGGTTCGTGGACATCGTGACTGAGATGGAACGTGTGACTGAGATGGAGCGGAAACAAATACTTCTCCGCATTGCGTACCAGCCCTACAAGTGGCTTATTTTCGGGCCCTGGCTCGTTGTGTCGACTCTGATCTTTGGCGTGACGGCGCTTCTGCTCGTTCCGCTCACCGGCCCGAGGGCGACAAGCCGAATATGCGGACGTACCTGGGCGCGCATGAACGGACGCCTGACTCCCATGTCCGTCACGGTCGAGGGACGAGAGAACGTGGATCCACAGCAATCCTACGTGATAATCTGCAATCATCAGAGCCAGTATGATATTTTTGTCCTCTATGGCTGGCTTGACATCGATTTCCGCTGGGTCCTGAAGCAGGAACTGCGGAAAATTCCGGCCTTGGGCGCGGCCTGCGACCGGATCGGCCATATATTTATCGACCGGTCCAACCATGAGAAGGCCCTGGCCTCAATCAACGCGGCGAAAGAAAGGATCCGGGACGGTACATCGGTGCTCTTTTTTCCCGAAGGATCGCGCAGTTCAGACGGCAGGTTGCGTCCTTTCAAGAAAGGCGCCTTCAAAATGGCCGTCGACATGGATCTGCCCCTGTTGCCCGTGACGATCATAGGAACAAAGGATATTTTGCCGAATAAAACGATTGACCTCTTCCCCGGTCGGGCAACCATGATTATTCATCCGCCGCTTGATATCGCCGGGTATGATGATACCTCCCTCCCCCGGTTGATGGACCAGGCGAGGCATGTAATCGCCTCGGCGTTTCCCCCGGAACAACGGGACGGGTGATCGTTGCACCATGATAACGCTTTCCAATCTTTCCAAGCGGTACGGGGAAAAGCTTCTCTTCGAACAATTTTCCTTCCGGATCAATGAAGGCTCCCGCGTCGCCCTGCTGGGCGCCAACGGCGCCGGCAAGTCCACTCTGCTCAAAATCATCGCGGGTTCAGTGGAACCGGATTCGGGATCGGTAAACAGCGCCCGGTCGGCAACGGTCGGGTATCTCCCCCAGGACGGGGTATATCACCGGGG
>JAGYOR010000057.1 GCA_018399535.1 Deltaproteobacteria bacterium
TCCTGTTCGACGTGGATGCCCTGAGCAGGATCTTCGGAACAATATTTTCCCTTATCGCTTTTATCGGCGGCATTTATGCCTTCAACCTGAAAGAAACCGCCCAGCAGGTCGCGGCGCTGCTGTACGCGGGCGGGTCCCTGGGCGTCGTGTTCGCCGGTGACTATTTCACGCTTTTCATGTTCTGGGAACTCATGGCGGCCGCTTCCGTGTATCTTATCTGGGCGCGGCGGACCGATGAAGCGGCACAGGCGGGCATGCGGTATATTATTGTTCACCTGTCCGGCGGCGTGCTCCTGTTATCGGGAATCCTGTTGCATCTTGCCTCGGGCGGCGGCCTCGAGATCGAGCGGATCGCCCAGGATGGATCGCTGTCGTCGTGGCTTATCCTGTTGGGCGTGGGTCTTAACGCCGCGATTCCGCCCCTTCACGCGTGGCTCGCCGACGCCTACCCGCGGGCGACCGTGACGGGCGCCGTTTTTCTCAGCGCTTTCACCACGAAGACGGCTGTCTACGTCCTGATACGGATCTTTCCGGGATGGGAAATTCTTATTTTCGCCGGCGTGATCATGGCGCTCTACGGCGTCGTCTACGCCGTGCTCGCCAATGACATCCGCGAGATTCTCGCCTACCACATCATCAGCCAGGTCGGCTACATGGTGGCCGGCGTGGGCATCGGCACGGCTCTCGCCCTGAATGGGGCGGTGGCGCACGCCTTCTGCCACATTCTGTACAAGGCGCTCCTGTTCATGGGCGCCGGCGTGGCCCTTCATACCACGGGCACCAGCAAGCTCGCCGATCTCGGCGGGTTCGCCCGCTACCAGAAGGCCGCTGTCGCGCTTTACATGATCGGCGCTTTCTCCATTTCGGGGTTCCCGCTTTTTAACGGTTTTATCAGCAAATCAATGGTCATAAGCGCCGCCGGCGCGTCCCACTTAAACGCGGCCATGCTGCTGTTGCTGCTTGCCTCGGTAGGAACCTTTCTGCACACGGGGCTGAAACTTCCCTATTTCACCTGGTTCGGCGAAGACAAGGGCATCAGGCCATCGAAAACACCACGGTCGATGTTGATTGCCATGGCGATAGCGGCGTTTTTCTGCACCCTTTTCGGGGTTGCTCCCTCGATTCTTTACGCCTATCTGCCCTTTGACGCGACGTTCCATCCCTACACGATTCCCCACCTGGTTGAAACAGTGCAGATTCTCACCTTCACGTTCATCGGGTTCTGGGTCCTGCGGGGCAAGCTGGCGGGAGACTACACCATAGCGATCGACACGGACTGGTTCTACCGAAGGCCGAAGACGCTGGTCTGGACGGTTTTCGTGGAGTGGGTGAACGACTTTTTCGACGCCGCTGAACGAACGGCTATGAACACGGCCCACGCCGTCGCCGACATGAGCAGGAATCCGGCCAGGTACTTCATACACGACGGTTCGGACGATCCCGCTTATTCCCCCGCGCGTTACCGGCAACCGGTCTCGGCGATTATTCTGTGTGTCCTGGCAAGTTTTATCATTTTCGCCCTGGCGGGCATCTTTACCTGATCCACCTGATAAAATAGTTCGAGCAGGCGCGTCACCATCGCCCCGTGCCGCCACGGGGCGTCTTTGTGAAGAAGTCGTTTTTACCGTTGACAATAGAACGATTGTTCTATTATAAAAAACACAACGACCTTATTGAAATGATGACGCATGGAACGCTTCTTCTCTTCTCATTCCTGGCCCCGGGCCATTATTCACATCGACGCCGACGCCTTTTTCACATCCTGCGAAGAGGCGGTTCACCCGGAACTCCGGGACAGAGCCGTCGTCACGGGCGGCGAACGGGGCATCGTGGCCTGCGCCAGCTATACCGCCAAGCGTCGGGGCGTCGCGCGTGGAGTTCCGCTTCACCAGGCCCGGGTTATCTGTCCCGACCTGGTCGTTCTTCCCTCCGACTACGAAACCTACAGTCTCTTCTCGCGTCGAATGTTTGCGATCCTGCGCCGCTTTACGCCGCAGGTGGAAGAATACTCGATCGACGAGGCCTTCGCCGACGTAACCGGCATGAGGCGGGTGCTCCGGGGATCTTATGAAGCGATAGCCGAAACGATCAAGAACACCGTGGCCCGCGAACTGGGCCTGAGCGTTTCCCTGGGGCTCAGCGTTACCAAGGTGCTCGCGAAAATCGCCTCGAAGCATCGGAAGCCCGACGGCATGACCGTCGTGCCAGGCGGCGCCGTCGGATCGTTTCTCAAGGATCTTCCGGTGGAGGCGGTCTGGGGCATCGGACATGCCACGAGCAATTACCTGAACAAAATTAATATTCGGACAGCCCTGGGGTTCGCCTCTCTTCCCGAAGCGCGGGTGAAACGCGAATTTCACAAGCCCCTCAGGGAAATCTGGAGCGAACTCAGGGGCGATTCAGTCTATCCTGTTATTCCCGCGGAAAAAAGCCGTTACGCGTCGATTTCCAAGACAAAAACCTTCGCTCCCGCCCGGCGCGATCCCGATTACCTGTTCGCCCAGTTGTTCCGGAATCTCGAGTCGGCCTGCATCAAGGCGCGCCGGTATCGGCTGTCTCCCTGCAGGATCGCGCTCTTTCTCAAAACACAGGATTTCCGGGTCTTCGGAACCGACGCCCGGCTGAACCGACCTTCAGCCCGCCCCCTCGAGTACACGGATCTCGTCGATGAGCGGTTCCGCACGCTGTTCGAACCCGGCGTTCTCTACCGCGCGACGGGTGTGTTTCTGCTTGATCTCGTTCCGGACGCCACCGTCCAGTATGATCTTTTCGAAGACCCCCTGCGGGTCGAACAGGTGGAACGGCTCTACGCGGCCGCGGACCATCTTGCCGGAAAATTCGGCAAACACACCGTCTACCTGGGAGGCTCCCACCCGTTACAACAACAGGGAACGGGGAAACGGGGGAAACCCACGGCGCGCGCGGAGACCCGCCTGCCGGGTGAAACCGCCAGAAAACACCTGGGACTTACCTTTTTTCACGTAACAACGGACGATGATGCAGGGGAATAACTCATCATCCACAGGCCCACCGGATTCCAGGTGTTTTCCTGTCTTGACAGATTTGAGCGCTTCCTGTTACTGTCCGTCGTTCTTTACGTCAGATCAACAATATCAGAAAAGGAGACCTTTTCAGAACCTCACAAAGCCGGCAATATTGTCATGCCGGCGAAGGCCGGCTATAGTGACCCTCGGTGGTACATCCAGTGACATCACGTACCTTCCGGATTACGCCTTGTCGGATTTCAATCACGCACAGTGGGGAATTAAAACGGATCGTTTCACTTCTCCGGGATGACGGGAAATAGGGTTACGCATAGGTTTCGAAAGAAAAAAACATGGAAAGCAAGCCGAAAAAACTCGCCGATTTCTGCCGTGACTGTTCGGAGGGACTTGCCGGGCTCGAAGACAACGACGCGCGGATTGATTTCGTGACATCCATTTTTGAGCCTTTGCTTGCCGACGCGCCTCTTTTCAGGGAAATCCTCGAAAACGTGCTGGAAGGACGTCCTTACCCGGATGTTCGACATCCCACCATGTTCGACAACGAGTTGATACTCCATCTTGACCCAGCGGGCAGGTTTTCCCTGCGCATGTTTCTCTGGCCGCCCGGAGGCTTCGATCCCGTCCACGATCACAATTCCTGGGGCGTTATCGGACCCGTCAACGGCAGACTCAAGGTCCGCGACTTCAGACGGCGCGACGAGGACGATGACGCTCCCGGATATTTCACCGGCGTTATGGAAATCGGGCGGCGCATCATCCTGCCGGGCATGTCCTACCGGGTGCTTCCCCTGAACGAGGGCATCCACCAGACGGGGAACCCCACCGATTCAACGGTGATCCAGGTAAGCATATACGGCAAGAAACAGAGCGACAGGTCATACGTCAATATCTATGACGAGGCGTCGGGAAGAATATATCCGTTGTACAGCCCCCCGGTGCGGAAACGCATGCTCGCAGAGCAGGCCCTGGAAGCACTGGCGGCGGAAAAAACGTCGACCTGAACCGTCGCGGCGTGAACACAAAAAAAGCCGGCGGTGAACGTTTTCTTTGTTACCGCCGGCCTTTGCGATTGATTCTGTTTTCTTATTCCTGCCTAGCTTCTTTCAGAAACCTTGATCCTTATATCGGCCATTTCCAGCTCGGCCTTGATTTTCTCGACTTCGCTGTCATCCTTTGCGAGGCCGTCCAGCTTTTTCTCAAGTTCTTCTTTCCGCCGTTTTACCTTGTCAGCATCGATCCTGTCCGATCGTTCGCACGTTTCGACGAGCAGCGTCACCCGTTCGCTCGTCACCTCGGCGTATCCTTCGCCGACGGCGTAAAAGATTTCCCTTCCGCTTCTGTGGAAATGCAGTTCTCCGTGGTTTACGGCACTGAGCATCGGCGCGTGACCTATCAGGACGCCGAATGCACCTTCTTCACCGGGAACATATACGTCCTCTACTTCGTTGCTGAATACCATCTCTTCAGGCGTCACGATTTCGAGCAGCAACTCATCAGCCATGAATCCGTCCTCCCACCGGCTCCCTTATTCCTCGGAAAGCCTCTTGGCCTTTTCAATAACCTCTTCGATTCCACCAACCATATAAAAGGCCTGTTCGGGAAGATCGTCGTGCTTACCGTCCAGGATTTCCCTGAATCCCCGCACGGTGTCGGCAACGGACACGAACTTGCCTTCTGTTCCGGTGAACTGGGCAGCCACGTGGAAGGGCTGCGACAGGAACCGCTGGATCTTCCTGGCCCGGCTGACGGTGAGCTTGTCTTCCTCGGAAAGCTCGTCCATACCGAGAATGGCGATGATGTCCTGGAGGTCCTTATATTTCTGAAGAATCATCTGCACATCACGTGCCGTACTGTAGTGCTCTTGACCCAGAACGTTGGGATCCAGGATTCTCGAGGTGGAATCAAGGGGATCCACCGCGGGGTAGATTCCCAGCTCTGCGATGGGGCGGGAGAGAACGACTGTCCCGTCCAGGTGAGCGAACGTTGTCGCCGGCGCCGGGTCGGTCAGGTCGTCGGCGGGAACATACACGCACTGCACAGCCGTGATCGACCCTTTCGTCGTCGAGGTGATGCGCTCCTGCAGAGCGCCCAGGTCAGTCGCCAGCGTCGGCTGGTACCCGACGGCGGAGGGCATGCGGCCCAGCAGCGCCGAAACCTCCGAACCGGCCTGGGTGAACCGGAATATATTGTCGATGAACAGCAGTACGTCCTGGCCCTCATCATCCCTGAAATATTCGGCCTGGGCAAGAGCCGTGAGCGACACCCTCATGCGGGCTCCGGGAGGCTCCGTCATCTGCCCGTAAACGAGGGCCGCCTGTTTGATAACGCCGGACTCCTTCATTTCGAGGTAGAGATCGTTCCCCTCGCGGGTACGTTCACCCACGCCCGCGAACACGGAAATACCGCCGTGATGCATGGCGATGTTGTGAATCATTTCCATCATGACGACGGTTTTGCCGACACCGGCGCCGCCGAACATGCCCATTTTCCCGCCCCGGGGAAAAGGAACAAGGAGATCGATGACTTTGACGCCCGTTTCAAGAACGTGGACCGACGTGTCCTGTTCGGTAAACGTCGGAGCTTCACGGTGAATAGGCGCCGTCAGTTTCATGTCCACGGGGCCGAGTCCGTCAACCGGCCGGCCGACCACGTTAAGGATTCTTCCGAGGCATTCCTTCCCGACCGGCACCATAATGGGAGCGTCCGTGTCCTTCGCGGCCATGCCCCGCACGAGACCGTCGGTGGTATCCATCGCGATGCACCTGACCACGTTGTCTCCAAGGTGCTGGGCGACCTCAACGACAAGATTATCCTCTTCGTCATTGATCGTCGGGTTTGTAATCCATAAGGCATTCATGATACTGGGGAGTTGTTCCTCTTCAAACTCAACGTCCACGACAGGGCCAATCACCTGTACTATCTTTCCTGTATTCATCCCTATCTCCTTACATGGTCTGACCGGGTTTTATTATTTTTTTCGTTCCGGGCTATGACGATTTTGCCAACGCTTCCGTACCGCCCACGATATCCATGAGTTCGGTGGTGATGGCGGCCTGCCGCGCCTTGTTGAATTGCAGGGTCAGGCTTTCGATCATTTCCTCGCAGCTGTTCGACGCGTTCTCCATGGCCACCATTCGTGCACCGTGTTCCCCGGCGGAAGTTTCCAGGAGTCCGTTAAAGATCTGCACCTTGATGTACATGGGGACAAGGCGGGCGAACAACACTTCGTCCGATGGTTCGTATATGTAGTCGCCGAAGACGGATTCCCCCTCGGCAAGATCATCGGCCACAAGAGGAAGCAACCGGACTATTTTCGGTCTCTGGGATGCCACGTTCCTGAATTCATTATAAATTATGTACAGCTCATCGTATTGGGCTTCTTCAAAGGGAAAGATCACCTCGTTTCCGATTTCGATGGCGAGATCCATGGTGAATTTTCCGAGCGCGTCCACGTGGTTCCCCGCAATGGTCGTCTTGCGCCTGAAGTAGTCCCTTCCCTTTTTACCCACGGCCACGAGGGAAATCTCTTTCTCTTCCCTTTTCAGGGAGCGCATGAACTCCTCAGTGGCCTTGATCACGTTCGTGTTGAAACCTCCGCAGAGCCCTTTGTCTGAAGTCATGAGTATGATTCTGACGCGCTTCGGATCCCTGACGGCCAGAAGCGGATTCATGCTGGACTGCATCTGCGAAGACAGGCTCTGGAGAACTTCCATCACCTTGGACGCGTAGGGCCGGAAATTTTCCATGCGCGTCTGGGCGTTCTTGAGCTTCGAGGCCGCCACCATGTTCATTGCCCTGGTGATCTGCTTCGTCTTCTCGACGGCCTGGCTTTTTCTTTTGATATCCCTTAATGATTCAGCCATTACTGCCTGCTCTCCTTACCACGGACAGCGCGTCGCGCCTGTTTTTCAGGCCGCCGCGAAAACCGTTTCAAACTCGGCCAGTATCTCTCTCAGTTTCGTCTCTATCTCGTCGTCGATCACCTGTTTTTCTTCCAGCTGGGAGAGAAGCGCCTCATGTTTGCTGGTGATGAAGCTCAGAAGCTGGGTTTCGTAGTCGCCGATCTGGTCCACCTGGTGCTTGTCAAGGTATCCACGGACCGCCGCGTAGAGAACGACTACCTCCTGCGCCAGTGTCATTGGATGATACTGCGGCTGCTTCAGAATTTCCACGAGACGGGCGCCGCGCTCAAGCTGCGCCTGCGTTGCCTTGTCAAGGTCACTGCCAAACTGCGCGAAGGAAGCCAGTTCGCGGTACTGGGCCAGGTCAAGCTTCATCGTTCCGGCCACTTGTTTCATGGCCTTGACCTGCGCAGCGCCGCCCACGCGGGAAACGGAAAGCCCCACGTTGATGGCCGGCCTCACGCCTGAATAAAAGAGATCCGGCTCGAGGTAAACCTGCCCGTCGGTAATGGAAATGACGTTCGTCGGAATAAAGGCCGACACGTCGCCCGCCTGCGTCTCGATGATGGGAAGGGCGGTCAGGGATCCGGCGCCGAGTTCGTCGTTCAGCTTTGCGGCCCGTTCCAGCAAGCGGGAGTGGTTGTAAAAAATGTCGCCGGGGAAGGCCTCGCGGCCGGGCGGGCGCCTGAGAAGGAGGGAAATCTGGCGGTATGCCACCGCCTGTTTCGACAGATCATCGTATATAATCAGGGCGTCCTGGCCGTTGTTTCTGAAATACTCGCCTATACTGCATCCGGCAAAGGCGGCGATGTACTGGAGTGTTCCGGGATCGCTTGCGCAGGCCGACACGACGCAGGTATAATCCATGGCGTCGTTCTTCCGCAGCGATTCGACGACCTGCGCCACGGTGGACTGTTTCTGGCCGATAGCCACGTAAATACATTTGACCCCGGTGGTCTTCTGCCTGATGATTGCATCGACACAAATAGCCGTTTTTCCGATCTGCCGGTCACCGATGATCAATTCACGCTGCCCCCTGCCGATGGGCGTCATGGCGTCGATCGCCTTGAGTCCGGTGTACATCGGCTGGTTGACGGGCTGACGTTGAATAACGCCCGGCGCCACCATTTCAATAAGTCGGAATTCCTTTGCCTCGATAGGTCCCTTGCCGTCGATCGGCTGTCCCGTCGCATCGATGACACGTCCCAGGACCTCATCGCCAACGGGAATCTGGGCGATCTTCGATGTCCTCTTGACAATGTCGCCTTCCTTGATGTGGGTATCGTCGCCCAGAATGGCTACACCAACGTTATCCCGTTCCAGGTTCAAGACCATTCCCAGGATTCCACCGGGGAATTCGAGAAGCTCCATGGCCATGGCGTTTTCCACGCCGTAGACTCTGGCGATGCCGTCCCCGACCGAAAGCACCGTGCCGGTTTCGCTTATATCAAGTTTCTTCTCGTACTCCTTGATCTGTTTCGAGATTATCTGAGTTATTTCTTCCGCCCTGATCGCCTGCATCTACATCTCCTCCCTTATGAGTTCCCTTATGCTCGCCAGTTGCGTCTTGACGCTTCCGTCATAGAGGGTGTCTCCCACGGCGATGACAACACCGCCCAGAAGTGAACGATCGTCTTCAACAGTCATTTCCACATTCTTCCCGGTCATTTCCGCGAGATGCACCGTCAGTTTGTCCACTGTTTCCCCGGTGAGGGGGAAGGCGCTTTTCACTTTCACGCGCACTTTGTTCATGAGCTCGTCCAGGTAGCTCCTGAAACAGGCCTCCACTTCGAGAAGAATGTCTATTCGCCGTTTATCTACAAGCAGATTCAGAAAATTCGCCGTCATGCCCGATATTTCCATCTTGGCGAGCGTTTCATTCAGGACGGCTTTCTTCTCTTGCGCATCGAAAATCGGATTGGCGAAAAATTCCAGGAGGTTTTTATTGTCCCGCAGTGTTCGTGAAAAGCCTGACAGCTCGTTGTATATCTCTTCGACCGTGCCTTCTTCGGAGGCAAGCCGGAAGAGTGCCCTGGCGTATCGCTTCGCAATTTCGCTTCCAATCAATTTCGGGTCACCATCCTGTTCAAGAAATCGTTGACCATGGCTTCATGGTCTTTTTCGCTGATGTTCTCTCTGAGTATTTCCTCGGCCATTTCCACCGACAATTTCGTTGCTTCCTCCTTGAGATCGGCGACAGCCTTTTTAAATTCCTGGTCGATCCGCGCCCCGGCGTCCTCCTTCATTTTCTCGGCCGCCGTTTCGGCATCCCTGATGATTTTTTCTTTGTCGGCGTCGCCCTGGGCCCGTATCATCTCGGAAATTTCCTTGATCTCCTCGGACGCCTTCTCAAGCCGCACGTTGTACTCTTCGAGCTTTTCACTCGCCTCGTCGCGCAGGCGTTCCGCCTCTTCAATGGATCGTTTTATTTCCTCGCGCCGTCCGGCGAAATAGCCCCGGATCGCCCTGTTGCCGAGCAGGTAAATAACTACGGCAAAAACAGTGAAATTAAAAATCCGCCACGCGAAGTTCACCATCTGTCCGCCGTGGCCGTCGCCTTCAGCTGACGCAAAGGCTACACCGGCCGAGAAAACCACCACCAGGAAGGCTGCGATGACGTGTCTCATTGAACGCTCCTTCCCAGGACCTTTTCGGATATCTCAAGCGCGATCCGCCGGGTCTGCCGGTGCAGCACCTGCCGCGCCTCTTCCTTTTCGGCAGCCACCTTGGTTTTGAATCCCTGGATCATCTCGCCAACTTCCGCCCGGGCCTGTCCGATAATTTCCGTGGCCTTTTCGGTCCCTTCGTTCTTGATAGCTTCCCGCTGCTCCATGGCTTCGGCCCTGGCCCGGCGAAGACGCTCCTCGTAATCGGCCACCTTTTCCTGAACTGTTTCGTCAAGTTCACGTACTTCCTCGTTGGCGTCATCAATTCGCTTCTGACGGCTGTCCATGATTTTCATGATGGGCTTGTAAAGAATTACATTGAGAACAAACATCAAGACAAGGAAATTAACGACCTGGATCAGGAGAGTCTTGTCAACCTCGATCATCCTACCACCTCGCATCGAAACACCCGGAACCGGGAGTTGTGTCGTGATTAAACCTCAATGAGCGGACCCGCGGACTACGGTGCACAAGTGCGAGCAGTACTAACCACATGTCATTTGGGATGTCAAGTATTTTTTGACCGACGGTCACCGGAAAAGCGAGCGGCTGGAAAGCAGTGACATCGCTACTCTTCGATGAAATAGTCCTTAAAAAAAAGGAGATCTCCTTTGGATGAAAAGATCCATATAGAGATACAATATGATCCCCTCATGTTCGCATCGGTGAAATGCCCCCGTACCGTCTTGAAACGGGCTATGTTAAAGGGATCGCCCTCTTCGATGTTCCGGGGCATGCCCGCGAACAGAGAAGCCGACGGAAAGGTCTGCCACGTGTTCGAATCGAGATAATGCGGCCGGTATACGACAAAGACGAATCCGGATTTCATTTCGTCCGACGGATCGGTGTTCCTCAAAACAAACCTGAAGCGGATGGTCGTGTCAACCGCCTCGCGTTTGACTTCGAAATTGTCGACCGAAATACCTTCCCCTGACCATTCGGGCAATACCGCGGATGATTCCTCATTCTCTTCTTCGTCGGAGTTCTGCAGCATTAACTGCATCGTTTCTTCCAGCTCGCGAATTTTCTCCGTCAGGTCCCGGGTCAGGTCCCGGTGAAACGCCAGTGACCGATTGGTGCTTTCGAGCCGCCTTTCAAGTTGTTCCCGGGCCATTTCACGTTCCAGGTCATGGAAGTAAAGCATGGCGCCGCCGACGGCAAACATCCCGATGAGCAGAATAACAAGTATTCTGAACAGGCTTCTCCTGATTCGGAAAGACGCGGTGGGCCCGCTATCGGCTATCAGGATGAGCGTCCAGTCCCTGTTTTTTTTCCGTGCGGCCATTATCGATTCCGTCCGGTCCCCGGGAAGATCACGATGCTTTCCACGTCTCGCGACAGATCTTCCAGTTACCGTCCTCCTTTTTCAAATGGAGCGTTTTGGTTCCCGTATCGCTGTGAACCGATGATTGATAGAGCTGGTGAAATGAAACTCTCGATCGTCGGGACCCGGGAGTAATTTCGAGATCACCGATGGTAATCGTGATGTTCTTGTTTTTTGCACCGATTCTCTTCTTGTACGCAATCCAGCCGGCACGGTCCATGCCTTTGCTCCTGAAATCACGTGCGTAAAAAGAGGCATATTGCCGCATGTCGCCCGACTGCCAGCTTACCCGCCAGCGTTCGATCATGTCGCTGACATCCGCGTATATAGAAATCATGGTGTCCACGATCGCCAGTTGTCCGCCCAGTTGATCCGCCGAAGATGGCTGCTGAAGGACATCTCCCGATATGATCCAGTCCTCTCCATTCCTGCTCAGGAAGATTACCCGGTGACCGCAGGACCATGAACGGTCACGGTATGAAACGACCTGGTCGAAGGTAACGGCCGCATGGCCCTCATGCCTGAGAATGGAGCGGTTCTCGATATTAAAAGACGCCTCGATACCCCGGGATTCCCAGTCTTCGATCTTTTCAACGATTTTTTCGAGGCTTTCCCTGTCAACAAGGGTTCTGTTCTCGTACATGGCCGCCAGCTCATCGATACGTCCCTTCTTGAGCCGTTCGAACCAGCTGTCCGCGAAAGTCGCCAGTTCCTGTCTTGACATGAGTGCCACGTCCCCGCTTACCCATTGCATGCGATTCAGTATAATGATGGGGGTTTTGTTCAGTTCGATAAATTCAGCAAGCCGTCGGATATTCTCGTCGGTCAGAACCACGCACCCGTTCGACTGGAAAGGGGACAGGTCGGCGTCGGTTCCGTGTATCCAGATGTTGCACCCGGTCCGGCCCTTCCGGGAATCCATGAAATTGGGATAATTCAGGTTGA
>JAGYOR010000058.1 GCA_018399535.1 Deltaproteobacteria bacterium
CAGCAGAAGCAGGACGCGGGGAACTGAATACATGAAAATCGCAATGCTTTCGCCGATCGCCCGGCGTACGCCGCCCCGGCATTACGGACCCCGGGAAAACATCATCTCACTTCTGACGGAAGGACTTATAAAGCGCGGCATCGACGTTACCCTGTTCGCCACGGGAGACTCTGAAACCAGCGGGCGCCTGGTGAGCGTCAGTCCCCGGGGGTACGAAGAAGATCCCTCTATACTTCCCAACCTCCAGGAATGCCTTCACATATCGGAACTCTTCGAACAGGCTGATCGTTTTGACCTGGTACATAATAATTTCGACTATCTACCCCTCACGTACACGGCAATGACCACTACCCCCGTCGTCACCACGATTCACGGCTTCCCCTCGGAACAGATAATGCCTGTATACAAAAAGTACAACGGCCGCACCGGGTACGTGGCGATAAGCGAGGCGGACAGGAGTTCCGAGCTGGATTACATCGCGACCATTCATTACGGCGTCGACCCTGAACAGTTTACCTTTCAACCTAAACACGGCGGGTACCTCCTGTGCTTTGGACGTATTCATCCAGATGAGGGAACAAAGGAATGCATCGAGGTGGCGAAAAAAACCGGAATGAAACTGGTCATCGCGGGAATCGTCCAGGACCGGGACTATTTTGAACGTTTCGTGCAGCCTCACCTGGACGACAGCCGCATCGTCCACATCGGAAATGTGGGGCCGGACAGGCGTGACGAGATACTGGGCGGCGCACGCGCCCTGCTTCACCCCATTAATTTCGACAAGCCTTTCGGGCTTTCCACGGTGGAAGCCATGGCCTGCGGGACACCGGTCATAGCCGTAAACCGGGGCAGCATGCCCGAAATAATACAGGAAGGCGTCTCGGGATTTCTGGTGCGCGACGCCGCGGAAATGGCCTTGAAGGTCGATGAAGTGGAACGACTTGACCGGCGGGATTGCCGTTTATGGGTTGAACGGCATTTCAGCGTCGACCGCATGGTCGACGATTATATTGATGTGTATGAGCGCGTAATCGCCCTGAACCGCCGTGACGATCATCGCCCCTGGGGTTTCTTTGAAATCCTTTCAGAAGGGCCGAAGCACAAGGTCAAACGGATTACCGTTCATTCGGGCGAACGGTTGAGCTACCAGCGACACGCCCGCCGCTCGGAGCACTGGTTCATCGTAAGCGGCGCCGCGGTGATCACCATTGACGGAAAAGACATGACAGTTTCCGCGGGCGGTTCCGTCGACATACCCGTCGGCGCCTGGCACCGCATTTTCAACCGGGGAACGGAAGACCTCATATTCATCGAGGTGCAGAAGGGCGATTACTTCGGGGAAGACGACATCGAGAGAGCGGAAGACGACTATGGCCGTGTCGAGGGACCCGGGTATCAGGCGCCGGAGGGAACCACCCCTTTTCACGAACCATGACGCGCCTTCCCCTGTCGAAACGGTTCACAACGCCGCCGTGGTCAAGCACGACGGCACGATAAACATATACCGGGGCGGTTTGGATTCCGTCATGTGCGCCGGAACGGCCGTGTTGAACGATCTGTTCGACTTACACCTTTCGAACCCCCTTTCCGCCCCGTGGCAGAGGTGACCCTATGAATGAAACCGAGAAAGGCAACATAGCCGTTTTCATCATGGCCGGCGGCGCCGGCACCCGTTTCTGGCCGCTCAGCACCCGCGAACGGCCGAAACAGTTCATGCAGGTGTTTGACGACCGCAGCCTCCTTCAAAAAAGTTACGACCGGATTGCGGGCATCATTCCGGCCGAACGTACTTTCGTGCTCACCAACAACAGCTATACCGGGCTGGCCTCGGAACAACTGCCAGACATACCGCCGGAAAATATTATCGGCGAACCTGAACGTAAAGACACGGCCGCGGCCGTCTGCCTCGGCGCCCTGATCGCCCGGAAACGTTTCGGCAATCCCGTAATGGTCGTACTGACGGCTGATCACATCATAGAGCCGGTCGAGATGTTCAGGCGCACTCTCCTGTCGGCTGTTGACCGCGCGCGCGAGGAACCCGTCCTGTACACGTTCGGCATCAGGCCGACCTTCCCCGCGTCGAGTTACGGCTACCTCGAAATAGGACGGAAACGGGCTGACGACGAAGGAATTGAACATTTCCAGGTTGTCTCGTTCAAGGAAAAGCCCCGTCCCGAACAGGCCCGGCGCTATCTCAAATCAGGTCGCCATCTCTGGAATTCCGGCATGTTCGTCTGGACCGTGAACGCCATTCTCAAGGAGTTGAAACAATATATTCCCGAACACGTCGACCGGCTTGAACGGGCTGTCGAAAACCTTGACGGTCCGCTGTGGATCCAGTCGCTCAGGTCGGCGTTCACCGACCTGAAACGCATATCCATCGATTTCGCCGTCATGGAAAAGGCGCGGGATGTCCGTTGCGTTGCAGGCGAATTTTTGTGGAAGGACGTTGGAGGCTGGCCGGCTTTTCAGGAGCTGCTTCCCGCCGACGACTCGGGCAACCACATCAGGGGCGACGTTCACGTGCTCGACGCGCGGGACAATTTGCTCTATTGCGACAATCCTGAAGAAACGGTTGTTCTCGCGGGCGTGGAGCGCCTGGTGATCGTCAGGACGGGAAACAGGACCCTGGTCGCCTCGAAAGACCGGCTGGAAGACCTGAAGGACGTGGTCGAAGCCATGACCGAACGGGAAAAATAAGGCACCGTTCCGTCTCCGTTACGGCTTCAGTGTGCCTCGTCCCAGTTTTTCCCCGTCTTGATATTCACCACCAGGGGCACTTTCAGGCTGGCGACACCTTCCATCGCGTCGCGCACCAGCCTGATGAGACGTTCCTTTTCTTCGGCCGGATATTCGAAGACAAGCTCGTCGTGCACCTGCATGATCATGCGGGCCGAAAAACCGTCTTTATCGAGGGCCGCAGCGGCCCGTATCATGGCAAGCTTGATAAGATCGGCCGCCGATCCCTGTATGGGCGTGTTCACCGCTGTCCGTTCGGCGAACTGGCGAACCTGGACAACGGAACTGTTGATCTCCGGAATCGACCTCCTTCGTTTCATGATAGTGGTCACAAACCCGTCGTTGCGCGCCTGTCCTATGGTGGCCTCGACGTAGCGGGCAACACCGGCGAAACGCTTGAAGTACTCGTCGATATAGATCTTTGCCATCTTCTGGTTGATGCCCAGCTCCCGAGAAAGGCCGAAGGGGCTCATGCCGTAAATGACTCCGAAATTGATAACCTTCGCCTGGCGACGCATCTCGTCGTTCACCATCTCGGGAAAAACGCCGAACACGTTTGACGCCGTCATCCTGTGAATATCTTCGCCCGCCTCGAAAGCCGCCGTCAACTCGGGATCTTCCGACAAGTGCGCCAGGATACGGAGCTCGATCTGCGAGTAGTCCCCTGAAAGAATCTCCCACCCTTCGGGAGCTACAAAGGCCTGGCGGATGCGTTTCCCCTCGGTGGTCCTGATGGGAATGTTCTGCAGATTCGGATCGCTGCTCGAGAGTCTCCCCGTCGCGGTTACAGTCTGATTGTAGGACGTGTGGATTCTTCCCGTTTCGGGATTGATGAGTTCCGGCAGCGCGTCCACATAGGTTGACCTGAGCTTCGCCAGGCTTCGATAGGCTAGTATTTCTCCGGGCAGCTCATAGGATTTCGCCAGATGGGCGAGAACCTCCATGTCTGTCGAGTAACCGTCTTTCGTTTTCCGTCCCTTCGGCAGTCCCAGCTTGTCAAAGAGAATCACCTGGAGTTGTTTCGGGGAATTAATATTGAATTCCTCGCCCGCCAGCGAATAAATTTTTTCTTCAGAAAGTCTCATCAGCTCGCCCAGCTCATTGGACATGTCGGCGAGCAGCGACCTGTCCACGAGTACACCGTGATATTCCATCGCGGCGAGCACTTCCACCAGTGGCATCTCTATGTCCCTGAAAAGCTTCTCGAAGCCTTCTTCGGTGATCAGGTCGCCCAGGACGGGCCGGAGGCGGCCGATGGCGTCGGCAATGCCGCAGAGGCACGCGGCGAGTTTTTCGACGGGCACCTCGCTCGGCGCGACCGCCCTGGCGCCGCTTCCGGTCAATTCTTCCAGCGATACAACGCGTCTGTTGAGATACCGCTCCGCGATAGACGGCACGCTGAAATCCCGTTTCGCCGGGTCCAGAATATAGGCGGCTACCATGGCGTCGAAATCAAGCTCCCGGGGATATATTTTCTTCCGCGCCAGTACGATGAAGGCCCTCTTCAGGTCATGGCCGGTCTTCGAAACGCCGGCGTCTGAAAAGAGCTCCTCCAGCGCTTTCCATGCGGCCTCGTGATCGGGGCCTCCTCCTCCGTCCGACAAGGGTACGTACCAGGCCTCTCCAGTACCAGAGGAAAGAGCAACGCCCAAGGGATCTCCGTCCATGGGACGCCTGCCTCCCGGAAGAAGGAAATCAAAACCGCACCGGCCGTTATTCTTTATTTTTTTTATTATTTTTCCAAGGTTATCCACGTCGGCCACCGTTTCATAGTGACCGTCGTCCGGCGGGCTCCCGCCGCTTCGCAGTTGCTGAAGAAGCGATGAAAATTCGAATTCGGCAAAAAGCCTCGTGAGGGCTTCCACATCGGGCTCGCGGATTCCCAGGCTTTCCGGAGCAATGTCGAGATCCAGATCGGTTCTGATCGTGGCGAGTTCCCGGCTCATGCGGGCCTGTTCGGCGTATTCCTCGAGGTTGTTTCTCAGCCGCGCGCCCTTCAGGCTGTCCAGGTTATTCAGAATGCCTTCCAGCGAACCATATTGCTCCACCAGTTTCCGGGCGGTTTTTTCGCCGATTCCCGGAACGCCCGGAATGTTGTCGGACGTGTCGCCTGCCAGGCCGAGTATTTCCGTGACCTTGTCCGGAGATACGCCGAACCGTTCCTTCACCGCGTCCACATCATAGGACTTGTCCTTCATGGTATCGACCATGCTGATCCGGTCCGACACCAGCTGCAGGAGGTCTTTGTCGCCCGAAACAATGAGGACTTCATCCCCCGACGCGGCGGCTTTCAGTGCGAGGGTCCCGATGATATCGTCCGCTTCGACGCCCCCTTTTTCAATAACGGGCACTGAAAATGCCTCGACGACTTCCTTGACTCTCGGTATCTGCAGGCCCAGGTTGTCCGGCATGGCGGCGCGCGTCGCCTTGTAATCTTCATAAGCCTCGTGACGAAAGGTCGGTCCCTTTGAATCGAAAACGACGGCTATGCCCTCGGGATTATAGTCCCGCAGGAGCTTCAACAGCATGGTGGTGAACCCGTAGACGGCGTTCGTGGGGAATCCCCTGGAGTTGCTGAGCTCGCGAATGGCAAAAAAAGCCCGGTACACCAGGTTGCTGCCATCAACGAGTACAAGTGTATTGCGACTGTTTTTCCCGTTTTTCTCGTTTTTCACGGTTGTCACTTTTTCTTCGGCAGGAACATGCAATATTAATATTTCAGGCGACGGCATGACTGCTGTCGCGAATAACGGAACGGGCGCGCCCCGAAAACTCTTCGCGGACATTGCCCGACGATCCCGCACCGGTTTCCGTTGTGACGGGCATTTGAACTGAACCGCAAGGAATACTGGTTATCACGGAGGGGCCCTGCGAATCAATACATTTGTAAAAGGACTCCCGGCGGCACACAGTTATAATCATTTATAAATATTATTTTTTCGGGGGATTATTTCCTCATACAAATTATGATATAGAAAGCTATTAATATATCTTTGACCCCGGCGCGGCATGAACGTGTTCCGCCGGGACCCGGGGAACCCATGAGCGTAAATAACACCGGGCAACCGAAAAAACTCGACAAAGAACTTACCCTTCTGCGGAACCGGCTAGCCGAACTGGAAGCACTCGAGAACAGCCATCTCGAAGAACTGTCCCGCCTTACGGACGAGCTTGATAAATTACGCGCGGATAATTTTTTCAGAGAAGCAATCGTTCGGCATTCCCCTGCATTTATCGTCGCTATCGGCGCCGACGGCAATACCATCATGATGAACGATTCCCTTCTCGCGACACTGGGATACAGCGCCGATGAAGTCGCGGGCACAAACTACCTGGACTGTTTCGTTCCCCCGTCCGACCGTGACAGCGTGAAGAAAGTCTTTGATCAGCTGATTGTCCGCAATGAACCATCCGTAACTGAAAATTATATTCTGGCGAAAAACGGCGAACAGCACCTGGTGGAATGGCACGGCAGACCGGTTTTTACTGCTTCCGGCAAACCTGAATACTTCTTCGGCATCGGCATGGACATCACCGAACGTCGCCGCGCAGAACAGCAACACCAGTCGGACCTTGAAGCACTCAGAAAAAGTGAGGAACGATATCGTTTTCTGACAGAACGGCTGACAGACACGGTCTGGACGCTGGGCTTGAACATGCGTCCTACCTACGTGAGCCCGAACAGCAGGAAAGTAACGGGATACACGCCGGCGGAACGAATTCGACAGCACCTGTCGGAAATGGTCACATCTGAAACCTACGCGAGAATCACCGACACGCTTGAACGGGAACTGGCCCGGGAACAGGATGAAGACATCGATCCCGACCGGTTTGTTCTGATAGAAATGGAATACTATCACAAGAATGGCGGAACTGTCTGGCTTGAGAACGCCGTGCGCGCCATCCGCGACCGGAACGGAAAAATAGTCGGCCTGCACGGCATATCCAGGGATATAACGGACCGCAAGGAGGCACAGAGGCAACTCAGGGAAAGCGAGAGAAAATACCGGGCCCTCGTCGAACAATCCGCGGACATGCTTTACCTGCACGACAGGGACGGCGTCATTTACGAGGTCAATCGCGCTGCCGTCGCGAAGACCGGATATTCCCGTGAAGAGCTCCTGGGCATGAACGTCTTCGATTTTTTTTCCGGCGGCGTCGACCGGCACACCATGATGCAACTGGTGGAGCAATGGAAACCCGATGAATTTCCCCTCACCATCGAGGGGCGTCACCGGCGCAGCGACGGCACCGATTTCCCCGTTGAAACAACCGCCGTAAAGGTCTTTTTCGATGACACAACTTACATCCTCTCCCTTGTTCACGACATCACGAATCGAAAGAACATGGGAGAAGAACTGCTGAAGGCCCGGAAACTCGAATCGGTGGGTACCCTTGCCGCGGGCATCGCCCACGATTTCAACAACCTGCTGGCCATCATTCAGGGGCACGTTCAACTGGCAAAGGAAGCCCTTCCCGGAACGAAACGTTACATTGATAACCTCGAGGCCGCCATTTCCGCCACCGGAAAGGCGGCGGAACTTACCGGTCGGCTTATTACGTTCTCCGCGGGAGGAAGTCCCGTCAGGGAACCGAAAAACATGGGAGCACTCGTCGAAAACGCGCTTCGGGATATTGTTTCGGAAACATCGATACAGACGGACGTGCACGTTCCAGAAGATCTCCTGCAGGCCAACCTCGACGAAAGCCAGTTCAGGCAGGTTATCCGCAACATGGCCGAGAACGCACTCGAGGCAATGCCCGACGGAGGGCTTCTGACCGTAAGCCTGGAAAAGATCACGGCGTCCGCCTTAAACTCGATTCCGGCCACCGACGGTCCCTATATCAGGATATCCCTACAGGACACGGGCAGGGGCATTCCCGCCGAAGACCTTCCGTTTATTTTCGACCCATATTTTTCTCGAAAGCAGCGGGGAACCAAAAAGGGCATGGGATTGGGACTGGCGGTATGCCATTCCATCGTCGCCAAGCATGGCGGATGCATCACCGTCGAATCATCGCCCGGCATCGGAAGCGTCTTCCACATCTATGTTCCTTCACTGGAAGCGGACACAAGGGTCCCCGAAGAATCTGAACAGGCTGAAACCGGAAGAGGCATCAAGCGGATTCTCATCATGGACGATGAACCGGAGATCAGGCGGCTGCTGAAAGAATTATTAAACACCATGGGGTACCGGGCGTCCACGGTCGGCGACGGCGAAGAAGCGGTTGAACTATACAGCACCTCCATGTCGTCAGACGCCACAGTCTTCGACCTGGTGATGCTGGATCTCTCCGTCAAGAAAGGAACGGGCGGACTTGCGGCCATGGAACGGCTTCGCGCTCTCGATCCGGGCGTGAAAGCTATAGTTTTCAGCGGGTATACCAACGATCCCGTCATCGAAAACTTCAAACGTTACGGGTTCTCGGGTGCACTTACAAAGCCTTTCAAAAAAGAAGATATTGAAGCCCTTCTCGTAACGATTACGTAACACGCGTGCTATTCGAAAATCGGCCGCGCGACGTCCGAAACTAATATTCGATCCCCGCCCTGGCCGTTATGCCTGCGGCGTAGTGATGCTTGACGTCCCTTACCTCGCTGACCGTGTCGGCGAGCGTGATTATCGCGTCGGCGGCGTACCTGCCGGTAAGAACAAGATCAACCGCGGGCGGTTTGTCCTTTATCAACGTGACAACATCTTCCAGGGGAACCAGCGAATAATCGACGGCCACGTTGATTTCATCCAGTATCACCATGTCGTATTCACCCGACATGACCGCCCCGGCGGCATGTTCGAATCCCCGCTTCGCCAGCTCGATATCCTCGGGCGACGGATTCCCCCGCTTGACAAAGCGATCGCGCCCTGAACGGTAAATAGCAATCATCGGCAGGTGTTGTTCCACCGCAAGAAACTCGCCGTAGTCCCTGCCCTTCATGAATTGCACAACGAGGACCCGGTAACCCTGGCCGGCGGCGCGCAACGCCTGTCCGAACGCCGCGGTGGTCTTCCCCTTTCCGTCGCCGGTGATGACGATCACCAGGCCGCGCGCGGACGAACGGCGGGCTCCGGTCACGTCTTCTTCAGCCGGTCCCTTCGTCTTTATTTTCAGATATCTATCAGTCACGGTGCCATCCCGGTATGAAAAAGCACGGTATTCACAAAAGATTTTTGTCGAAACCCTCTTAACTTTTTACCATGTCATTCCGGCGCAAGCCGGAATCCAGGAACAACGCGTTAGCTCGAATAGCGGCTCGTATGCCTGCAAGAATACCCGACTTTATTGTACCTGTAAGGGCATATGACACGATTGGAGTTTTGTAAGATTCCGCAAAAGTCTTATTCACATATCCCTGCCCCGTTGCCTACAGGTCGAAAGCGGCATTTATTTTAAAGGTCCTGACGGCACGCATGTCGATGATGTCATCAACGCCGGTTTTCCGACGTATCGAATCCAGGATAGAATCTATTTCTTCCCGCGAAGGCGCGAGAAGCGTGAACCATACGTTGTACTCGTGGTTTCTCCGGTAATTGTGGGTGACCCCCGGCAGCGCGTTGACGGCCGATACGAAATCATCCAGGCGATCTTCCGGCACGCGGGCGGCGCAGAGCGTCCCCGACCAGTCCAGGGCTTCCCTGTCGAAAATACCGCCGATCCTTCGTATTATCCCCTCTTCCTTCATCCGTACGACACGGAGATGGACTTCTTCACCGCTGACGCCCAGCTTTCTTCCCACCACGTCGAAGGGATTTCTTTCCAATGGAAAATCCCGCTGCAGAATGGTTAATATGGACTTGTCCAGATCATCCATCAACGATTCTCGCCGCCTCCCGGTATCCACGCGCAAAGCGGCTCTTCGGCCAGGTAATCTCCCGTTTCCTCGTAGGCCCTTGCCCGGCAGCCGCCGCAAACCTTGAGAAACTCACAGCGCCCGCACTTTCCCTTGTACAGCGAAAGATCCCTGAGATCGTTAAAAACCTTTGAATGTTTCCAGATATCCTTGAAGGATTTCTCCGTCAGTTGCCCGCAGTCAACTTCCAGGAATCCACAGGGCTGCACCTGTCCGCGGTGCGAGATAAAACAGAACGAACTTCCGCCCATGCATCCCCGGGTCATGCTGTGCAATCCTCCGGCTTCATCCCGGTCGCGGACTGCCTTTTTTCTCTTGTCCTGATGGTAAATCCGATAATACTGCGGCGCGCAGGTGGCCTTGAGCTGCATCCTGCTGGTCAGGGTCTGCTCGTGAAACCACGTCAGCGTTTCTTCGTATTCCGCCGCGCCAATCGCCTGGTGCGCCATGTCCCGTGCCCTCCCGGTGGGAACGAGAAGAAAAATATGATGCGCCGCCGCACCGAGACTGACGGCCAGATCCATGATCCGGGGAAGGTCTTTCCTGTTCATTTCCGTAATGGTGGTGTTTATCTGGAATTCAACGCCGGCCCCGCGGAACGCCTCGATTCCTTCAAGCGCTCCTTTGAATGCCCCGTCAACGCCTCGGAAGGCGTCGTGACCCGTAGCGTCGGGACCATCTATACTGATGCTGATCCGCTTGATGCCGGCACGTTTTGTCTTTTCTGCAATCTGTCCCGTTACCAGGGTTCCGTTCGTCGCCAGCACCATGCGGAATCCGCGACGATCCCCCTCCGCGGCAATTTCAAAAATATCATCACGCATGTAGGGTTCGCCGCCGGTAAGAATAATCACGGGATGGCCGACTTCGGCTATTTCGTCGAGCAGGGAAACACAACGTTCGGTGGAGAATTCACCCTCGTAAGGACCATACTGTGACGCCGCCCTGCAATGAATACAGTTAAGGTTGCAACTGCGGGTTATTTCCCAGGCAATCATGCGGAGATCGCCGGGCAGTTTCATCGAAGAGCTTCCTGTCATTATTTTATCGCCTCCGCCTCATCGCGCCAGCAACGCCGCAGCTTCACGGGCGAAGTAAGTTATGATGATGTCCGCCCCGGCTCGCCTGATCGCGAGCAGAGATTCCATCATGGCCTGCTCGCCGTCGAGCCATCCCATGGTGGCCGCCGCCTTGATCATGGCGTATTCGCCGCTCACGTTGTAGGCTGCCAGCGGAAGGTCGAATTCTTCCTTCGCCCGTCGAATAATGTCAAGATAGGGAAGTGCCGGCTTTACCATGATAATGTCGGCGCCTTCGGCCACGTCCAGCGTCATTTCGCGTACTGCCTCGTCGCTGTTAGCCGGGTTCATCTGGTATGATTTGCGGTCGCCGAAACTCGGAGCGCTTTCAGCGGCCTCCCGGAAAGGGCCGTAAAAAGCGGACGCGTACTTCGCGGAATACGCCATGACGGGGACTGCTTCGTATCCGGCCTCGTCGAGTGTTTCACGGATGGCGAGCACCTGGCCGTCCATCATCGCCGACGGCGCAACCATGTCGGCGCCGGCCTTCGCGTGTGACAGCGCGATTTCCCCCAGAACCTGGATGGTGGAGTCGTTGTCCACGATGTTGCCGTCCAGCATGCCGCAATGCCCGTGGCTGGTATATTCGCAAAGACACACGTCGGTGATGACCATAATATCGGGAACCTGTTTTTTTATCGCCGCCACTGCCCGCTGTATGATTCCGTCGGCGGCGAATGCCCCGCTTCCCAGCGCATCCTTCTTATCGGGAACGCCGAAAAGCAGCACCGCGGGGATCCCCTGGTCGCGGATTTTTTTGACGTCCTTCAGGGCATAATCGATGGATAGCTGAAACCACCCTTCCATCGAGGAAACAGGTTTTTTCACCTTTTCGCCTTCCACGACGAAAAGCGGACATACAAGGGAATCAACGGATAACTT
>JAGYOR010000059.1 GCA_018399535.1 Deltaproteobacteria bacterium
TTCCGGGCCAGTTCCTCGCGCCTGATGGGACTCTGCCATACAGGCCCCCTGTTTTCCGTCGCCAGGCGGATTTCTTCACGCCCGCCGTCCGTCATGACAATAGCCCGCACGGCCTGGTCGGCTTCGTACTCGATGCGGTAGTGAACCGTTTCCTTCAGGGTCCCGGCAATGGCCAGTGCCTGTTTCATCGTTCGTTCTTCGTCCGCCGACACATCGCTCCGTGATATAATAAGCGGCGTTCGGGCCTCGTCCACCAGGACGCTGTCCGCTTCATCCACGATGGCGTAGTGAAGCCCGCGCAGGAGCAACCGGTCGCTTCTTCCCTCTCCCCGGGACAGGTGCTCGGCGTGGAGCTGAAGCTCGTCGACGGTGTCGCCCAGGGTAATGCGGTCTCTCAGGTAATCGAACACCACTTCCTTGTTGGTGCAGTACGTGATGTCGCATCCGTAAGCGGCGCGTCGCTGGGCGGGCGTCTTATCGTGAACGACGCACCCGACCGAGAGGCCGAAAAAGCGATACAGGTCGCCCATGAGCCCGGCATCACGGTCCGTCAGGTAATCGTTGACGGTGATCACGTGAACCGGTATGCCGGCCAGGGCCACCGTGGCCGCGGGCAGTGTCGCCACCAGCGTTTTGCCCTCGCCCGTTTCCATTTCCGCCAGCAGTCCCTTTAACAGGGCGTATCCTCCCATGAGCTGGCAGTCGAAATGCCGCATTCCCAGGACCCGCGTGGCGGCCTCCCTGACGAGGGCGAAAGATTCCCCGACCAGCGGCGGCGAAAATCCCTCCATCCGCATCCTCCGCCGCAGGGGCCCGCTCCGTTCCTTCAATTCATCGTCCGAAAGCCTGCCCAGTCCCTCGGCCGCCTTCTCCACGCGCCCGATGATCCGCTTCAGCAACACCGTGCGGCCGCTCCAGGGGCGAACGAAGCACCCCGCCGTCTCCCACGCCATCCGGTCGAGGAACGTCCTGCGTCCCTCTTTTTTCTCCGGTCGGGCGAAGTGATCGGCCCGGGGCCAGTTTGAAACGGATCCGAACATAACGGGTCTGCACCAGTCGTTCCTACAGGTTGAATGTTTTCATGAAAACCCGGCGTAAAGTCCGGTACCACTGCGACGCGAGTGTTTCGGATTCGTGTTCGAACCGCAGGTACACCCGGGCCCCGAGCCTGTCCTCGATCCGCTCGTCCAGCTCGACTTCGAAGTAAAACAGGGGTTCGAAGGAACGTTGCGCATCGCTTTCCCGTGGATCGAGAGCGAAGGAACCGCCTCCTTCCAGCGCGAAGGCCAGCGTCGGCAGTTCCGTCGAAGCCGCCGGCATTTCCCTCACCAGCCGGGCCGGAACGCTCTGGAAGACGCGGTCCGCCGGGCGCGCCGTCACGGAACGGACATCATGACGGATCTTGCCCACCTGTACCTGGGAAACCGGCACGAGCACGGAAAGTTCTTTGTAATCCACCACGTATCCCAGCTCTTCACCCCGGCGGATGAAACGTCCCGGCAGGTCAACGGCGTTGGGAAGAATAAACAGGCCATCCGTGGAACTGCGGACCACCAGCGCTTCCCGGCGCTCCCGTGCCACTTCAAGCTCCTCTTCGATAAGGGCGACTTCTTCACGCAGAATCCGCTCCTCCGTGCGGTCCGTGGCGAGGGCTTCACGGTGACGGGCCTGGTATTCCCGAAGTCTCGCCTCCAGCACCCGGACCTCTTCCTCGATATCGGGATTTTCCAGGATCATCAGGGCGTCGCCGCGCCCCACGGGCGAACCGGGCAATGCCACGATTTCTCGAACCGTTCCGGAAGCGCCCGCGCGGACCCGCGCCTGCTCGTCCGGCCAGAAGACGCCTTCCGCCATGGTGGTCGAGGGAACCCGAACGAAAAATACCAGGGCGAGAACCACCGCGGCGCATCCAAGCGAGAAAGCGACGATACGTGCGCGCCTTTTGTACAGTTCCGGGTCTGATACCACGGTCCTGATAACCCTGAAAAACGGAACGGCCACGAGGCCCACCAGGGCCCACAGGGCGATAAGAACGCCTATGAAAAAGAATTTCCCCGACACGAAGAGCGCGATCCGTATGCTGATGAAAATCCGGTAGATGAAGGACGCGATACTGTACGTAACCAGCCACGCCGCCTCACGGCCGTCAGCGAGGGTGAAACGCGCCTCGTCGTTCCTGATGATGTACCGTTGCGCCAGGTACCCGACGTAGCGGTTCGAGCGGTTTCCCAGGTTGGGTATTTCCAGCAGGTCCGCCAGCACGTAATAGGCGTCGAAGCGAAGCAGCGGATTTCCGTTGAAAAATATGGTGGAGACGCCGGCGACGAGCATGACGTTGAAGGCGACCGCCCTGACGGCGCCCGGTTCCAGGTTGATCCAGAGAATCATCGCCAGCGACGCGATGAGCATCTCCGCGGCGATACCGATGAATCCCACGACCATCCTTCGTTTCTTGTCCCTGAACGCGGACGCCGTCGACGCGTCGAGGTAGGGAACGGGCACGAACACGAGAAGCATGATGCCCATTTCGTGCACCTCGCCGCCCCAGTGTTTCACCGACCAGGCGTGGGCGAATTCGTGAACGGTTTTGACCACGGGATAAATGAACCAGAGAAGAACCAGGTTTTCCAGGGCCAGCACCCGGTCGGCGAGATTCATGGTCAACTCGTCCCAGTGCATGACGGCGAGCGACACAGCCGTCACAACCAGAACCGACCAGGCTATGAAGGCGTAAACACTGAAAAAGGGCGCCGCCAGTTTCCTGGTTCGTTCAAGAAAACGGTCGGGATCCAGAAGAGGAATGCGGACCGCCACGGGAGAGCGTATCCGGTTCCAGAATTGTTTTTTCTTGTCCTCGCGGCTGCGGTGCTGAATATTGCCGACATCCGGCGCCGTGTCCGACCTGAGCACATCGGCCTGGTTCAATTTCGAAACCAGGGTAATCACTTCTTCCTGCGTGGGCATGTCGTCACCGAGATGCAGGCAGGCGGCTTCCCATATTTCCTGGAGCGTGCGTGACCCGTCCATGAGACCGATCAGGTAATAGGCTTCCTCGGTGAAGCGATGAAACCGTCCCGTCGAGTGATCCTGGAGCACGTACCAGGCCTCTCCCCTGAAGGTGTGGCGGTGAATTTCCGCGTGACCCCGCAGAATGGGCCTGAGACCCGCCACGCGGTACCAGGAACTGCTGTAAAGGTTTTTTTCAGACATGCGATTTTTTTGTTCTCACGGCCACCACGACCACGTCTTGAGCCGGAACCACTCGAAAAGGGGCCGCGTCCAGATGGCCACGAGAAGCCGCCGATCGACTTCTACCTTCCCCACCCCTTCCATGCCGGGCCTGAGGGCCGGCGACACCTCGTCGAGAGCGGCCTCCACGCGGAAATAATTACTTCCTTCTTCCGCCGTCGTAACGGGCGTTATCTTGTCCACCGAAAATTCATAGTGTTGCGCCGGCAACGCCGCCAGCACCAGGACTCCCCGCTGCTCCTCGGCCACGTCGGTGATGCGGGTTTCATCGACCTTGAGGATAAGGCGATAGCTGTCCAGCGGGGCTATACTGAAGAGTTCTTCCCCCTGCCGGATTGAACTTCCCAGCCGCTGGCTGAGATCGCCGCTCAGCAGAATGCCGTCGAAAGGCGCCCGAATGTTGACGCGTTCAAGTTTGCTTTCCGCCAGTTCCAGCTGCGCCGCCGCCTGGTCGAGCTGCGCCCTTATCACGTTCGCCTCGGCGCGATCCCCCCGTGCGACGGCCTCCTGGAGCTGGCTCTGATACTGATTCTTCTTGCTGAACCACTGGAGCCGTTCGAGGCGTAGATCCCTGTCGTCCAGCGCGCAGAGCAGGTCATCCCCGGCCACCACGTCGCCGGCTCGAACCGGCGCCGACTTGATGAAACCGTCGAAAGGCGCGACGACTGAACGCTGCACGGCGCCTTCGAGAACGGCGTCCGCTTTAATCCGGTATTCGCCTTTCGCGAAGGACAGCACCACGGCGAGAAGAACCATCGCCAGAAGCAACGCCTTCCTGCCCGCGTAGCCGGCTCCGAAGAGCCGGACCGCCTGTCGCTTCAGCGAACCGAACACGATAAAAACAACAGGCCTGTCCTGGTGGTGCTTGTCTTCGAGTGCGGGTCCCGAGAGGGCGACCACGCTTTTCACGTAAGCAAGTTCGGCTTCGGTAAAGGGTATATCTTTCTGGCGCTCCAGGGTAAGGGCGCCGTAGTAGCGATCTTTCGCGAAGAGCGGGACCGTCATGACCGACCGGCTGCCGTGCTTATCTACAAGCTGTTCATGATCGCGGAGAACAAAGACGGGTGAATCAGGAAGCGGCGGGTACATGATCTCGGCCCTCTGGCTGACGGCCTCGTCCATGGCCGCCCCCACGGCGCGGTGAAGATTCATTTTACCACCCACCACCGCCGAATGGGAAACCGCTTCCACCCTGGCGTATTTTTTCCTGACGATACCCAGGCTCACGCGATCGCAGGACAGTCTCGTCGCGAGCGTGGTAACAAAGGCCATGGCGGCGCCGTCGAAATGTTCCTCCGCCAGGACGCCGGCAAGAATCTCGACGGCGGCCTTCATGCGGTCCAGCGCGGCCATGTCTTCACTGTTGCGCAGGCGGCGGTAATAATTTTCAATCCATACCGCCCCCCACTTGAGGCTTTCCATGGCGGGTCGGAGCCGATCCTCGGACCCCGCGACTTCCACAGCTACAGCTCCCAGGCAATCGCCGTCCACGACAACCGGGTAGGCAAGTCCGTAACGGGCGCCGCCGTCGACACGGGGAAGGTCGACAAGCATTCCCTCCTTCTCGGCAAGCGTCTGTTCGAGCACATCTGCCAGGCGTTCGCCGCCGTCGCTTCCCTCCGGCCAGGAAGCAACGGGAAGGTACTGCCCGCGACCAGGATCGCGCAGAACGAGAAACGCCTGGACGCAGCCCTCGATCGCCCCGCACTGAATGGCGAGCCAGGAACTGAAAAACGCTTCCCGGTCCGCCAAACTATCGAGACCGGCCCAGTTGCTGACCGTTTTCCCCGAATCAATCACCTGTTCTTCGGAGCGAGATTCCATGAGATTACCCGCCCTCGAAACCGGCGGTTCCCCGGCAGCAACCGGATCGGAGGACCGTCACGATCACGGGGACACCTCCGGGATTTACATCAGGCATTCCCTTTCCCCGCCGGATTGACATCACCCGTTTCGAGGCTGATCTCGCCGTAACGCTCTTCGTACTGGCGGATGACGTTCGACAGGAGCAGGGCCATGCGCTTTGCCGCGAAAGGATTGAGAATGATACGATCGCTCATATCGACTGTCAATTCCCGCTGCTCGGGATTCCAGGTCTTGTTTATCCCGAAAAGAACGGTAAATTCTTCGCGGGTGCTGGACACGTTGCACACGTTGGCGTAGCTGGTTCTCATGTTCGCCACGTCCCACTTGATGGTCGTCTTCATGTCTTCCGGACCGACGGTGGCCGTTCCCTGCTTTTCGTCCATGTCTTTTTTCTGTGCTGCCATGTGTTTGTACCCTCCGTTCCGTGAGTAAATATCGCGCTGCCTTTCCGCAACACTGTCGTTTCTACTTATACCATCAGTTGTTCCCTGTCAACAAAACCCTCCAAAAAACAATATATTGAGCATCATGCCCGTTTATTTTTCCACGCTCGAGGACGTCGACTGACCCGAGACGCCGGTCACGAGCAAAAAGGGCATTTCCAGGTTGACTATCCTGCTGGAAATATTTATAAATCCGTTATCTTCAAGGCAACGGACGTAAAATTCCGGCGTCCGGTAACTGTGAAAGAAAACGAGAAAGGGCAGCAGGGAGTAGCCCGGCGCCCCGACGCCCGGCGTCGAGGCCCGTTCGAAGATCAACAGCGTGCCGCCTTTCGTGATCGCTTCGGCTCCTTTTTTTACCAGGTTACGGGCCAGGTGGTCCGGCCAGTCGTGAAGCGTCGATTTAAAGGTCACCAGGTCGTAGTCACCCGGCAATTCATCCGCCAGGGCGTTTCCCTTCACGAACCGTATCCTGTCCGCCTCCGGACTGTCGCCCACGTGGTTCATTCCCACGTCGCAGACCAGCGGCAGGTCGAAAACGTCGGCGCGAAGCTCCGGATGTTCCCGGCACAGGCGGAGGGCGAACTCGCCGCTGTTGCCCCCCACATCCAGCATCCTGCCGTACCGCCCGAAATCATGATACTTCATGCAGGCCTGTGATTCGTATTTCGTCAGTACCGTGGTGACGCGCATCCACTGTTGCGTCACGCGGCGGTCGTCCTCGCTTGAACCGAAGCACCGATCATAGGCAAAGAGATGGGGGGAACGGGCTTTTTTCATGAACCCGTCCGGGGACATTACCAGGTCGGAGAAATACTCCAGGAAATCATGGGCGGCGAAATTCGACAGGGCGAGTTTCATTTCCATGAGATCGCGGAACCGCAGGGCATCGATGAACCCGTCTGTCAGTGAAAAAGCGCCGTCGCGGTCCTCCACCACGCCGTTCTCCGCGAGCAGGGCCAGAAGAAAAGTCATTCCCCTGCCGTCCGCGCCGAGTTTCTTCACAAGCTCTTCCGCCGCGGCCTCTCCCGCCCGGTTCAGCATGTCGATGAGACCGATTTCGAACGCCGTGGCCAGGGACCGGGCGTCGATCATGCGCCGCATGAAATCGTCAACGCACAGATATTCGAACTCCCTGTTGAATGTTTCCCGCACACAATCCTCCCGCAAATACGCACCGTGTTCGTCGCCGTCGTATCGCACGCACCGATGTTTGTTGTACATCGGGCGCATACGTATTATACTGCATTATCAACAACCATCGTGACAAGGGAATAATTCATGGGACACATCATCGCCGTTGCTGGACCGATCGGAAGCGGCAAATCGACCCTGGTCGGGGGAATCGCCCGGGGCCTGGGCAACGCTTCCATCCTGCATTACGACAGTTATGAACATGCGACACGCCGGACACCCGCCGAGATTATTCAGTGGATGCGGGCGGGAGCCGACTTCAACGACTTCGCCCTCCCCGGTCTCGCGCGCGACCTCTCAAAACTCAAAAACGGGACCTCCGTCGTCAATCCCGCCGACGGGGGAACCATCGAGGCGGAGCAATTCACCGTGTTCGAGATGCCGCTGGGAAGAGCACATCGGCAAACGGCGCCGTTGATCGACCTGCTCCTGTGGATCGATATTCCCTTCGACATCGCTCTCGCCCGCAAAGCGGGCGAATACGCGAAACGCCTCCTGGCGGAAGGCGACGGAACGGGCGGCCTGAACTGGCTCGCGGAATATTTTGACAATTACCTGTCACTGATACGCCCGCTCATGAAAATCCAGGAGGATCGTGTCCGGCCAGGCGCGGATCACGTCATCGACGGCCGTGAAGAACCTGACGTCATGACCAGCCTGGCGGTTGAGGCCGTTCTCGCCAGTGTTCCCCGTGATACCTAGAAATGCCCGTAATAACCGCTTTTGAGCACGGCAAGCCTGTCGTTTTCCATGCGGTAATCAAATCCCACGTCAAAGAGCAGGTGATCAAGGCGGAAATACTGTTCTTCCACGAAGGCGACCAGCGGCGCCGGGTAGCGCATCCACCGGAGAAAGAAGAGAAACTGGTCGATGGTGATGCCGGAAAAATAAATACAGTCACTTTGCTGCTTGTTGGCGCAACAGATGGTCGAGCAGTCCCGAAGCTCCGGCCGCAGAACAGCGTCTCGTGGAATTTTCGTTCCGTCGATCCGGGTGGAACAGAGAACCTTCGCCTCGATTTCATCCATCTGGTCGGCGGGATGAAAGAAAAAATATAAATTTTCCAGTTTCATGCCTTCTTCGGTCTGGGCGTAGCAGATTCCCGAGGACACGGTGCTGCCGGGATTGCCGATGTAAATGTGCGCGCAATCCAGGTCGCGGCCGCCGTTGAGCAGCGCGTCATCGACATCCAGGGAAAACATGAAGTAGGGAATATTCTCGTCGGGAACAATCCGCGCGCGGACCCGCGGCGCCATCACCTGCAGCACCTTCGAAAGGGACCTCTCCCGCTCCAGGCGGCGGTAATCGTAAAAATAATATTCCCACCCCATGAAATCTCCGGCCTTTTTCACGCCCCACACGGTGTTTCCCGGGCCGATCCCCCGGCGCAGGTCGTCGACCAGTTCGTGCATGACGCCGCCCGCGCCCAGGACCTCGAAAGAATTCCGCAGCAGGTTGATGGACCGGAGTTTGCCCGCGGACGGCACAGGGGGCTCGTATTCCCAGAGGCAGTAATTGTAGAAAACATCCCGCTCTCCGGTGTATTCAAGATCGAAGGAATGCATGGGCCCGTTATCCTTCCGGCATTTTCTGTATCGGCCGCAGCCGGTCCCGTTCGTCGCCGTAGGCCGCCACGTACGCACCGGACAGCCCCCAGCAGGACCAGTCGGCGCACTGTTCACGGTGCGGGCAATAACCGAACCGGCTTTTCTCGAATTCCCGCCAGAAGGCGAGCGGAAGAACCGTTTCGGGGAACCAGCTGTCAAAAACGACTCCCGGCGCGTCCGGCAGGCAGTGGGGGAACCCCTTCAACACGAGCGGCCGTTGTTCCGGGCCCAGCATGTCGCGCAACCGGGGCACCAGGGAAACAAAGTGTTCGAGATCGATCACGAGGCCGGCACGGTCGTCCGCCCGCATGGGGAAATAATTCCACAAGTGAAACTCGCTGATCTTTTCCGCTGAAAGCACCGCCATGAGCGTTTCCATGGTGTCGTAGTTTTCCGTGGTGAGAACCGAGTTGCTGATCACGTTGACATCGAAGGCGGCCAGGTTCGCGAAACCACGCATTGTTTCACGCCAGGAACCGGGACGCCGCGTGATGCCGTCGTGAACGGCCCGCGTCCCGTGAACGCTGACGAAAAATTCGTTAACGCCCGCGTCGACGAGTCCGCGAAGATAGCCCGCGTCCGACAGACGCCTGCCGTTGGTCTGTATTTGTATTTTCCGGAACCATCCCAGTGAGGCGGCGTAGTCCACGTATCGTTCCAGCTCGCTGAACGTGGTGACTTCCGCGCCGGAGAGTATGAGGTTTTCATATAGCCCGCGGTCCTTCACGTCGCGAACCACGTCTCTGAAACTGTCAAAACCGATCGGCGGCAGTTTTTCCCTGAATCCCTGAAGCATGCAGAGAGTACAATCATTGTTGCACCCGAACCACAGGGAAACAACGATATATTTTCGGAGGTCCACACGTTCGCTCGCCGCCGCCATATCCGCCTACCGCGAGCTTCCGGCGACGCCGTAGTAAAACGTCAGGAAATCGCGCCCCTCCCGGTCCAGGCCGCCCGAGACGTGGCCGAAATAACGCTCCTTCATGGGCTCGTACAAGCGCTGAAAATCATCCCGCGGCACGTCCCACAAATCGCAGGCGTCACTGAGCAACGGATAAAATTCCTTCAGCGTGATGTTCGCCCGGTACATGTTGATGTCAAAGGACAACCGGGGATTGTTTTCCTCGGCCACTTCCAGGTATAAAAATTCGTCCGGCCGCATGGCCGCGGCCGCTTTTTCGACAAACCCTTTCACGATATCAAGGGGACCGCTTGACGGGCCGGGATAAAACCGCTCGCGCACACGCTTCACTATGTCCTCAGGCGACAGAAGCGGATAACAGGTGTACCTGGCCAGGGTGGCTTTCCGGTTGTCCGTCGCATCCCACTTGAACCCCAGGTGCAGGAGAAAAGATTCGGGAATGTCGTATGAGCCCGGTTCTTTTTCATCGAACATGGACCCGAACTCGAGATAGGCCTTATAAACACCGCCCCCCTCCGCGCCTTCATAACCGAAGAGCAGGATGTTGGCCTCATCCAGGTGTTCACGGAAAATTTTCTGAAAACGCGGCGGCATATTCAGAACGCGCAGGACGGGCAGGAGTTCTTCCGACGCGTCACCGCCGAGTTCGTCCCGGTTGAATCCCAGGAGAACCCGGTCGCCGCGTACGGTTCCGGGAATAATCTTGAACGAATGTTCCAGGCCGTAGTGAACGCCGAGGGCGTCCAGGAGCATGATGAGACGATCCGCGCCCGTCACCCTGGCCGCAGACGCGCAGGCGGCATCGATGTCCCTGCCCTTCCCGCGCCGCCGTCCACCCGCGTACAGATCAATAACGCCGTAGTCAGATTCGTGGCGCGCGATCGCGTCCCGCAGAACCTGTAAAAACCGCTTCGCCGCGGGCGGGGTGAGAATAATCCTGGCCGCCGAATCAACGAGAGTCCGGTCGCTCTTTTCTAAATCCGGATCGGCGGCACTGAAGATAAGAGAGATTTCCTCCCTGGTTTCCAGTATCCGGGTATCCCGGGCCTGCATTTCTCTGGGAGCGGACATACTCACGAAGGTCCCGCCCCCGCGATTCTGCCATGTCCGCGCAGCCTCCTGCTGTTATTCCGCGTGTTATTCATGGTTTAGAGCCCCACGCTCGTCCACCGTTTAAATCTCTTCTTGTCCTGGCGGGCCGCCAGCTCCCTGAATGATTCACGGTCTATGACGCCCGTTGCTGCGCGCGTACCCAGTGAACCTCCGGCAAGTACTTTCCACCCCATCATACTCGCAACCGCCGCTGTCCCGGCGTCCGCGGAACCGCCTTCTCCATTCCCCTCTTCCTCTTCGTCGGACGATTCGCCCTCTTCCGTCCCTTCGTTCGTTTCGCCGCCGGAGTTTCCGGCACCGTCGGGAGATTCACCGGTATGAGACGCATTGTCCTCCGTCACCTCTTCTCCAGTGGGTGGTTCCTCTCCCGGAGGTGTCTCGGATTCCGGAACGGAGGGTTCACCTTCGCCCGCGGCGGACGGCGCCTGCGACGATTCGTGGTGATCCCCGGGCTGACTTGTTTGTCCGTCATCACCAACCAGTCCGTGCGAACCTCTATGCAACACAAGGTTCATACCTGCCCCGGAAACGCCCCATTCCTGAAGCCCTTCAAAAAACCAGCCCTCATCGGCGAACACCTGGAAGCCGGTTGTTTCCACGTCCGGTATCTCGCC
>JAGYOR010000006.1 GCA_018399535.1 Deltaproteobacteria bacterium
CCGGCCCTGTGCGTGGATACGCACGTGCACCGCGTGTCCAACCGGCTCGGGTATGTCAGTGAAACCACACCGGATAAAACGGAAACGGCGCTTCGCCGGAAATTACCGGAGCGATTCTGGATCGAATTCAACAGCTTGATGGTGGCCTTCGGGAAAACCATCTGTCGGCCCGTGTCTCCGAGGTGCAGTTCCTGTCCCGTAACATCGTATTGCGGGCGCGTCGGCGTAACGACCAGCCGCTGAACAGCCAATCCTGTTCGAGAAAAAGACAGGATACGGAGGTAAAAAAGATGAATAAAAGAGGTGACTTGAAGGATGTGCTGGCCCGGCTTTTCGCGACGGAAAATCTGGCCGTGCTCGCCACGGGCGGCGATTCCGGCCCCTACGCGAGTCTCATGTCGGTGGCGGTGACGCCGGACCTGGCGCGTATTTTTTTCGTGACCGAAGGATCATCGAGAAAATATTTAAATATGTTGAAGAATGCCGAGGTTGCCCTGCTCTTCGACAACCGACGCGACAGCGGAGGAGATCTTCAACGGACGATTGCCGTAACGACCCTTGGCCGGGCCGGGCAGATCGAGGAACATGAGAAGGCCTTCTTTCTTGAAACGTTCCTCGCGGTCCATCCTCACCTCGAGTCTGTCGTTCGATCGTCTTCCACTGTCCTCGTCGCGGTGACTGTTGCGTCGTACCTGGTCGTACGCGGTTTTAACGACGTGGACGAACTGATTCTTCAAAAATAAAAAGCCGGTTTGAATCAGGCCGTCGAGTCGTCGCCGTTCCCGGTGATCCTGTTCAGATGACGCGCGAGCACGAAGAGATAATCGGACAACCGGTTCAAAAACGCGACCGGCCCGCGCGGAACCTCTTCAGCGGTTTCTTTTTCGAGCTCAGCAAGGTCCGCCACGCGCCGCTCCGCCCTGCGGCAGACGGTCCGGGCCAGGTGTGCCGCTGAAGCAGCGGGGTGTCCTCCCGGAAGAAGAAAATGCCTGAGCGGCGGCAGCTTTTTCTCCATGCGGTCGATGGCGTTTTCCAGCACCGCGGGGGATTCATTGCATGCGGTCCCCGGAGGACCGCACAGCGCCGACGAGATTCTGACGAGTGTTTCCTGGACGGTGCGAAGTTCACCTTCCAGTGATGTTTCCGAACCGGGAAGAACTGAACGAAGCAGCCCGATGCAGGAATTGAGTTCGTCGATGGCCCCCAGCACTTCAAGCCGCGGATGACTTTTGGAAACCCTCCTTCCTCCGGGAAGATCCGTCATCCCGCCGTCTCCTCGTTTCGTATATATCTTCATGTGTCCTGTTCCTCTTCCCGCAGGGCTGTCTTGAGTTCGTCGATCAGCAGCCGTGTTTCCGAAGCGGAGAGCGTTACAGTGGCCCGACCGCCGCCAGGGTGGGCGAAGGTAACGGCATATCCATCGCTCGTACGGCTGACTGAAAACCGCCGTCCGGCGGACATCATGACCGACGGGTCGAGCCAGTCGCCGGGTTTAAATTCGGCAATCTGGATCAGCACGCCGTAGGCGTCCCGGGGATGGATGAACAGTTCTTTCCAGCGGTCTTGCGTGTTGTTGAATCCGAAATAGGGGATTCCCGATTCTTCCAGCAATCGCCTCGTCTTTTCGATGTCCGGCGTCTCCAGCGTTATGTGGTGGACGCCGCTTCCGCGGGAATCGAGGAAATTATCGAGGAAGCTGCCCGTTCCCGTGGCCTTCATCAATTCCATGCGTGAAAGATCTCCCAGGGAAAAGAGCTGCCAAAAGTACTTCATGTCGGGGTCTTCCCTGCCGGTTCCTGGAACGGCTCCCAGCAGGTCCTGGAAAAAACGGCGGGCGCCTTCATAATCACCTACGGCGATCGAAACGTGATCGATCCTCGATATCATGTGCTGTACCTCCTCATGTGTCTTTTCCCGGCCATGTGCGGGTGGCTTGTCATGGCCGCTTTTTTCCGTCCGGTCGCGCACGGTCGATGGAAAAACGGGATCCCCGCCTCGTTATAAGTCCGTCCGTCTCGAGTCCTCGAAGTGCTTCCTCGATGCGGCCGGCTTCGAAAGGCAGTTCCTTCGCCAGCTCCCGGTATGGTACCGGCTCGCTGTTCAGAAGGCGGCGGAGGACCGCGCCGCGCACCTGACGGGTGGACCCTTCAAAAGGGGACTGCCTCATGTAATGGTAGCTCGCGCGGGAGGGATTGCCTTGATCGTGCTTGAGAAAGACGCCGTAATCCATGAGGGCGTTATACCAGCGCCGCGGGTTTTCCCGGTCCAGTGTCTGTTCTACAAGGGGTTCCAGTTCCCGGTCCGGCACCCGCTCACGACCCTTGAAAAAATGGTGAAGATACACGGTCCTGATGTTCGTTTCTATAAAAACAACGGGTTTGTTGAAGGCGAAGGCCTGCACCGCGCGGGCCGTCGCGGTTCCGACGCCCGGCAGTTCGACCAGCGAGGCTTCTTCGTCGGGCACCTTCCCCTGGTGCCGTTCCATTATCAGTTCCGCCGATTCTTTCAGCGAACGGGCTCTCCTGTTGTAGCCCAGTCCCTGCCAGGCTTCGAGAACGTCGTGCATGGAAGCACTCGAAAGGGCGGGTACGTCGGGAAACCGGCCGACGAATTCCGTAAATTTGTCCCGCACTCTCTGCACCTGCGTCTGTTGAAGCATGATTTCCGAGACCAGTATGTGGTAGGGGTCGGTCGTTTCCCTCCAGGGAAGACGCCGTCCTCGAAGCCGGTAATGGTCGTCGACGAGTTGCCTGAACGTTTCGATACGGTAGTGGTCGAGTTTGATGTCGGTCGTCATGGCTGATCGGTTGCATGGCACGGGAAGAACCGCGGCGGCGTTTATGATTCCTGTTCCCCGCCGACAAGCGGTAAAACCTTGTCCACGCGGAAGTAAACGAGACGGGATGTACTTTCCTGTTCGTCGTGATCGTCATGGCGGGTTCGACGACGCAAGGCCGCGATCGCTTTTTCGTCACTCTCTTCACCGGTTTTTGTCAGGTAAAGCCGTTTCCCCCGGTAGCCGACGCCCGTTTCCCGGAACAGGTAGCAGGCGGATGGATTTGATTCCAGGTTGCTTCGGCTGAGCCGGTCCGCCATGATGAAGGCGACGGTGTCATCCTCGACGAGATGAGGTTTGCCGTACAGGGCGGCGTTGACCCTGCCTGTGGCGTCCGCCGTGGAAAGAACGCCCGTTCCCGTTGCGGTTTCAAAATAATTTTTCAACATGGGCCCTGATCTCCGGTTTCTCCCGCCGTCGTCCGGCGGAGCATTTATTTCCGCGATGTCCAGACGGTTCCTTCCGGCGTGTCCTGTACCATGATTCCCCGTTTTGATAACTCTTCGCGGATCCGGTCCGATTCCTTCCAGTCCTTCCGATTTCTCGCGCGGTCCCGCTCTTCCAGCAGCAGCTCGATATCTTTATCAAGGTGTTGCTCTTTGAAATTCATGACGCCGAGAACATCGTCGATGGTTCGCATGACATCAAGGATGGCCCGTTGCTCCCGTTCATCGGGGCGGTGTTCCGAAAGGGCGAGGTTGACGGCCTTCACGAAAGCAAAAACGGTTGCCAGGGCGCCCGACACGTTCAGGTCGTCATCCATGGAAGTCATGAATCCCTGTTTGAGATCGTAGATCAGCTGGTCTATTTCGTCGCCGGTTCCCGGTCCCGGGACATACTTTATCAACAACTGAATAAAATTATCGAGCCTTTTTACCGTGTTTGCCGCCGTGTCAAGGGCAGCGAAGGAAAAATTCAGAGGTTTCCGGTAATGCGAGCTGAGCAGAAAATAGCGAATTTCCCGACCCGTGTATCCCTTCGCGGCAAGTTCTTCGATGGTGAACGTGTTTGACAGGGACCGGGACATTTTCTTGCCGTCCCGCATGACCAGCTCGGCGTTAAGCCAGAAACGGGCGGGATTGCTTTCGCAGGCAGCCGTTCCGATAGCCATGACGTTTTCACAGTGAGGGAAAATGATATCCGAGCCAGAAAGATGAATATCGTAAGTATCGCCCAGGTTTTTCCAGGCCACGGCCGCGCATTCGAGGTGCCAGCTTGGACGGACGTTTCCCCAGCGCGTTTTGTAGAAGATGCCCTGCTTCAATTCTTCCAGCGTGGCGCGCTTGAAAAGGGTGAAGTCAACGGGGCTGTCTTTTTCGTAATCGTCCTGGTCGATGGTTTTCCTGTGCCGGACGCGGCTCAGGTCGATGTTGGAAAGGCTTCCGTAGTTGTCGAGCCGGGAAATGTCGAAGTACACCGAGCGTAATTTCTCGTAGGCGTATCCCTTTTCGACGAGTTTCTGCGCGAGATCGATCATGGCTTCCACGTGCCGGCTTGCCCGGGGATAGTGGATATCCTCGCTGACGTTGAGGATGCCCATATCCTTGAGAAAGGCCTCTATGTATTGCCTGGTGTAGTGTTCCACGTCCATGCCGGCGCGGGTCGCACCCTTGACCGAATTGTCCGCCATGTCGATTATGTTGATTTCATGGACGACGGTAAAACCCTTCAGTTTCAGGTAGCGCATGATCATGTCGGCCAGGACGAACCGGCGGTGTGTCCCGATATGGGGCACGTCGTGAACGGAGGGTCCGCAGGAATGCATCAGCACGCGGTCAGTCCTGAGCGGCTTGAAGGGTTCCTTGCTCCGGGTCATGGTATTGTACAGCGCGAGGGTCATCAATTTCTCGTCGTTGAAAAGTTCCGTGCTGAGGTAGCGTTCGGCATTGTCGGGCAGAATGACGACCATGACGCCCTCACTCATGGTTTTCGCCTTTTCCAGGGCAACGTGCATCGCGGCGCCGGAACTCATGCCGACCATGATTCCCTCGACCCTGGCCAGCCTGCGTGCCATGGCCAGGGCGTCTTCATCCGCCACGTTCACCTTTTCGTCGAGCACGCTCCGGTCGAAAATGCCCGGCCGGTAGGATTCCTTCATATTTTTCAGACCCTGGATTCGATGACCCAGGTATGGTTCCACGCCGATGACGCGGATGTCGGGGTTGTACTCCTTCAGCCGTTTGCCGATTCCCATGATCGTTCCCGTCGTTCCGAGGGCCGCGACCACCGCCGTGACGGTTCCTTCCGTCTGGCGCCAGATTTCCTCCGCCGTTCCATGATAGTGGGCGAGAACGTTGTTCTCGTTGTTGAACTGATCGGGGGCGAAATAGTTATCCGGAGATTGCCGGACCGTTTCGTACACCTTCTCGATGGCGCCGTCCGTGCCCAGGCGGGCGGGCGTGAGAAGCAGTTCGGCGCCCAGCGCCTTGAGAACTTTCTTGCGTTCGTCACTCACGGCTTCGGACATGGCGAGTATGATCCGGTATCCTTTTGCGGCGGCCACGAGGGCCAGGCCTATGCCCGTGTTTCCGCTGGTGGCCTCGATGATCGTTTTCTCCGGCGTCAGTACGCCGTCTTTTTCAGCCGCTTCGATCATGGCGAGGGCGATCCGGTCTTTCACGGATCCGCCGGGATTCATGCCCTCGAGTTTTCCGTAGACGATCATCCCCTTCGACGGGTTCAATGTGTCGATTCTCACGAGCGGGGTGTTGCCGACAAGATCGAGGATCGTTCCCCGAGGCTCTCCGGCAGGTCGATTGGATGTGTTCATGATTGCAGGATACTTTCGCGATTGCGCCGCCGGTTCAAGACGCGTCAACTGTCAAGTTTGGGAGGAGGCGGTATTCGTAAAAATTCGATTCCCTCTTCTTCGAGTGTTTCCTGTTCTTCTTTCGTTGTCACTCCCTTGATGTTTCGCTTCGTTTCCTCGCCGCGATGCATCTTGATCGCTACATCGGCAAAGCGGTCGCCCACGTCGTCGAAGTGCTTGTCTATGAAGTCGTTCAGCATCTTGAGCATGGTCGGCACGGAGACATTCCGGTCATCCTCGCGGTCCCGCTCGGCCGATGCTTTCCGCCCGCTGATTGAAATCGACGACGGGACCATTTCGACCAGTACGCTTCCGCACACGGGGCATTCGATGCACTTCCGCCTTTTCTGATCTTCGAAGGACGCCCGGTCCTTGAACCAGCCTTCGAATTTGTGTTCATTGTCGCATACGAGATCGTAAATTATCACCACTCGGTTCCTCGCTGTCCACTTGTGATCATGCTATATGTATGCATACCATGAATCCTGCGGTGTGGCAACGCGGTCCCGGCACCGTTAACGGTGCCGTTGTCCATTTTTTTATGGACAATTCCCGTCGAATTATATAAGGGGTAATGCCGAGTCGGGATGTGGCCCAGTCTGGTAGGGCACTGCGTTCGGGACGCAGGGGTCGCGCGTTCAAATCGCGCCATCCCGACCATTTTTTTTTATTCCCGTCGCGAAACAACAGCGCGCGCCCTTATCCCACGGCGCCGGCCATGGAGAAAATGGGAAGGTACAGTGCGATCAGCATGCCTCCCACCACGCCTCCCAGGAACACCATCATGAAGGGTTCAAGAAGCGATGTCAGGGCTTCAACGGCGGCGTCCACCTCGTCGTCGTAGAAATCAGCGATCTTGGCGAGCATTTCGTCAAGGGCGCCCGTGTTTTCTCCTACGCCGATCATGGAAACCACCATGGAAGGAAAAATGCCGGCGCTGCTCAACGGTTCAGCTATAGTCTTGCCTTCACTTATGCTTTTCCTGGTATCCATGAGCGCGTTTTCCACGACCTTGTTCCCGGCGGTCTTGCTCACGATTTCCAGTCCCTGGAGGATGGGAACGCCGCTGCTGATCATGGTGGCCAGCGTCCGGGAGAACTTCGCCACGGCGACTTTCTTCATAAGCATGCCGAAGACGGGCGACTTGAGAATCAGGGAATCAATCTGAAGCCGGCCCCGCTCCGTTTTGTAGTAGCGCCTGAAGGCGAACACGATCACGGCGAAGATAACCACCATGTAAATGATGTAACTTTGAACGAACTCGCTCGCGTCCACCAGGAACTGCGTCGGTGCGGGCAGGGCCGATCCCATGCCGGAGAACATATCTTCAAAAACGGGGACGACCTTGTACAGCAGCAGCACCACGACGGCTATGGAAATGACCAGGACGCTTGCAGGGTAGGTCATGGCGCCCTTGACCTTGGCTTTCAGTTTCATGGCTTTTTCCATGTAGTTGGAAAGCCGGTTCAGAATGATGTCAAGAATGCCGCCCGCTTCACCGGCCGCCACGAGGTTGACGAAAAGGTCATCAAAAATGTCGGGATACTTCGCGATGGCATCGGACAGGGAGATGCCGCCCTCGATGTCCGACTTGACCGTTTCGATAATCTTTTTGAATTTTTTGTTCGGTTCCTCCACCGAGAGCAGTTCCAGGCACTGAATGATGGGGAGTCCCGCGTTGATCATGGTTGCGAACTGGCGGGCGAAGATAACGACTTCCTTTTCCTTGACCTTTTGTTGAAACATCGGAATGTTTTCAAAAAGGTCCTTGGGTTTTTTCTTGATGCTGGTGGGGGTGATTCCCTGCCGCCTGAGCGCCACCCGCACGGCCGCTTCGTCGTCGGCTTCTATTTCGCCCTTCCGGGGTTCCTTCTTTCTTGTCAGACCTTCCCAGATATATTCGGGCATGATTTACCTCCTCACCTTTGCTTCTTTCGAGCAGAAATCTGAATAAGACAGCATTTACTCCGTCTCAAAAACATCATCCCGGTTTCAAACCGGTCAGGGTTTTCTTGCGGTCCCGGCCCTCGACGGTTCCCCCGCTGCGACACGCGTTATTTCGTAAAGGAGTATGCCGCCCGCCACGGCTACATTCAGGGAATCAACAACGCCTTCCATGGGAATGCGTACCAGGTAATCGCATTTCCGGCGGACAAGCGCCCTGAGTCCCGTTCCTTCGCTTCCCAGTACGAGGGCTGATGGGGGTTCGTATTCGAGTTCGCGGCAATCATTTTCGGCGGACGCGTCAGCGCCGAAAATCCAGTAGCCGGCTTCCTTCAACTGTTCGATCGTGCGGGCGATGTTCACCACGCGACAGACCGGCGTGTGAAGCACGCTTCCCGCCGATGCCCTGATCACCGCCGGAGTCACCCCGGCCGCCCTGTCCCTGGGGATGATGACGGCACGGATGCCGAAGCAATGGGCGCTTCGAACGAGGGATCCGAGGTTTTGCGGATCGGTTATAGAATCGAGTATGATCAGCGGCCCGCCGGAAAGGTCTGCCTTGCCGTTTTGAATGATCGAGTCAAGTGAATGATATGTGAAATCTCCGAAAAGTGCCAGTACTCCCTGGTGCCTGTTCCCACCGGCGAGACGGTCCATGAAAGCCCCTTCTCTGCAGGTCACCGGAATTTTCTGCTCACGGGCGAGTTTCGTTATTTCCTCAACCCGGGGGCCGTGCCTGTTGGAAGAAAGGAAGATTGTTTTGATGCCCCTGGTGCCCGACCTGAGGCCTTCAAGGACGGGATTGAGGCCGTAGATTACCTGCATGGATGCCCTCGACGCCCGTTGTTGTTCAGTGTTGGCCGCTTTGCCCGGCCAGTCCCTCACTGATCTCGTCGGTTATACGCCGGGCCGCCGCGACCGGATCAGAGGCCGTTCGTATGGGGCGTCCCACGACAAGGTAATCAGCGCCCACGGCGGCGGCTTCCGCGGCGGTCAACGTTCTCTTCTGGTCATCGCCGGCGATGTCGCCCGCCTGCCGAATGCCGGGAGTGACGACGATAAAGTCGTCGCCGCAGGCCTGCTTGATCGTCCTGATGTCGCCGGGGGACGCCACAACGCCTGGGACACCGGCTTCCCGGGCCAGCAGGGCAAGCCTGGTTACAAGGTCTTTCATGCTCAGCGAGAAACCGAGTGAGACGACATCGTCGTCGCCGAGACTCGTCAATACCGTTACGGCGAGTATCAAAGGCTGTTCACTCTTTCCCGGTGTGACCGAACGATACGCCGCGGCCACGGCTTCGCTCATCATGGCCGTTCCGCCTGAGGCGTGAACGGTAAGCATCGAAACGGGCATTTTCAGCGCGGCATCGGTGGCGCGGGCCACTGTATTGGGAATGTCGTGAAACTTGAGATCAAGAAAGACACGCACGCCTCGACGGGCCACCGCTTCGACGATCGCGGGGCCGAAGCGGGTGAACGCTTCCTTGCCGATCTTGAACATACCCACATGATCCTTGAGAAGATCGACCAGCGCCAGCGCTTCGTCGAGGTCATCTCCCACATCAAGAGCGAAAATAAGGCGTTCTTTCGCCGTCTTATTCGATTTCATCTTCGCTGCCGATGAATTCCTGTTCGTTGGGGAGCATCTTGAAAGTATCATCGAGCTGATCGAGGTATTCGGGATAGGCGTAAACAACCTTTTGCTCGGCGATTTCACGCAAAGCGGTGACCACTTCCCGGTTGTTCTTTTTTCCCGAAAGCGGTTTTGAACCCTTGTACAGCTGCCTGGCCCGCTGAACCGTCAGAATGGTCAGTGCGAACCTGTTTCGTGCCTGTTTCAGTGAATCTTCAACGGTAATCCTTGCCATCGGTTCTATTTGCCTCCTTGGAACGAATGACTTCCGCCACCTTGTCCAGTTGCCGGATTCTTCTGTTCTTCTCCGCAACGTATATTGATTGAAGGACTGATACGGAAGTATGTACTTTATCATTAAAAATAATATAATCATACCAGTAATTGTCGTTTATTTCATCGACGGCACGTTCAAGACGCCGGATCATCGACGGTTCGTCTTCCGATCCGCGCCTCCTCAGGCGTTCCTCGAGGGCCAGCAGGGAGGGCGGCAGTATAAAGACGTAAATGCCTTCGTTCAGGACCTGTTTCAGGTTTTTCGCTCCCCTCGTGTCGACGTCGAGCAGCACGTCGTCGCCGCCGGCGAGCACGCTTTCTATGTCGTTCCGGGATGTCCCGTAGAGGTTCCCGAAGATTTCCTCCCGTTCGATGAATTCCCCCCGGCGCTCCATTGTCTCGAATTCTTCCGGGGAGACAAAAAAATAATCCTTGCCGTTTTTTTCACGGTGCCGGGGCGGCCGCGTGGTATAGGACACGGAAAAGCGGAGTGCTGGAACGATCTTCAGAAGTTCCCTGCAGAGTGTTGTTTTCCCGGCGCCCGACGGCGCCGAAACGACCATCATGACTCCCCGTTTCGGCATGGTCATGGTTGCACCTTTTCTCGAAACGTTCACCGGCTGATCACGGTTTCTGAACGGTTCTTTTTTTATTCAATATTCTGGGCCTGTTCGCGCAGCTTGGCAAGTTCCGTTTTTACGTCGATGACGGTACGTGATATATCGAGATCGCTGCTCTTCGAACCGATCGTGTTGATTTCACGATGCATTTCCTGAATGAGAAAATCGAGCCGCCTGCCCGCGGGTTCCGTGCCGTCCAGCAGGTCCCTGAACTGGCTGATGTGACTGTCAAGACGAACCAGCTCTTCGGTGATGTCCGTTTTCTCTGCCATCAGGGCTATTTCCTGTGAAATGCGAGTTTCGTCCAGTTCCACTCCCGTGGTGAGTTCCTTTAAACGGTCCGTCAGGCGCTGGCGGTATTCCACTACCACTCGTGGTGAACGGGAATCAAGGAAATCCCGCCATTCTTTGATCGAATCGATCCGGTCCAGGAAATCCCGGTACAGCAGGGCGCCTTCCCGCTCCTTCATGTCCGTCAGGGCCGACAAGGCGCCGTCCACGCCCTGCTCGATGGCGGGCCTGACGCTCTCGTTGGTATATTCGGGTTCCGCGGCGTATATCCCGTTTTTAACCGAGCTGACAAGCTCAAGTGTTACAGGATCCTGCAGGTTCAACTCTTCCCGTATTTGTTCGAGAACGGCGTAGTATTCGCGAATGAGCGGCAGGTTGAGCTGCAGGACGGAAGACTCTGCGGTCCCCTGGCCCGCCTCGAACCTGAGAACCGCCTCGACCCGTCCCCGGGAGACCCGTTCGGCGATTTTCTTTTTTATCATGATTTCAAGTTCGCCGAGACCGTTCGGAATCCGCACGCTCATTTCAAGGTTCCGGTGATTGAGAGACTTGATTTCGACGATCAGGGATTTATCTCCGCATGCCGTTTCCGACCGTCCGTATCCCGTCATGCTTCGTATCATTCAGCCGTCTCCGTTTCTTTTTCTTTTCTGGCCGCCGCCAGCTGTTTAAGGTATTTTTTCCGTATTCCCGCAAGCATGTCGATCATCGATTGCTCCCGGTAATCGGGGTAGGTCCATTCCTGCGGCCTGAAAGACATGTCCCGGTAAATCAGCGTGACGTCGGCGTAGACGCCGTTCCGCAGGTACGGCCTGTGCGCGTATGGTTTTCCCGTTGCCAGGAGCAGGTGCCCCACGGAGATATAGCCGGGATCGATGTTGATCCGTCTCTTCATCCCCGTGGCGGATTGTTGCTCCAGCTCTGCAGTGAACATTTTTATATCGGGAAGATCAGCCGGGTGGATCAGCGTTTCGAAAGCGATAAGCCGCCGCACCAGGCCAGGACCCATTTCTTTCCTGTAATACGTCGTAAAATCGAAAGGGAGTATCGCGCTGACATAATCCGTTTTGCCGTATCGTTCCGCCAGGGCGCCTATGACCCCGGGAATAAGGTCTCTCTCTGTTGAGAGCAGGCTTGCCACCAGTTTGACCGGGTCTGGTTGTTGAAGAATACTCATGAATTCCGTGCTTGGTTTTTCGAGGATCCTTCCCTTTGGTATCTGGAGCGATCACGGCTGAACCCCGCCGGTCAGCGCGCCGTTGTGCTACAAAACGCGGAGCAGTTCTTCGGGCTTCACCGTCGCCGTTCCCACCTTTCCCACGGCGACGCCGGCGGCGCGGTTCGCCAGGACCGCCGCTTCCTTGGACGATGCCCCGGCGGCAACGGCCAGGGCGAACGTCCCGATCACCGTGTCACCCGCCCCCGTAACATCATACACTTCCTTGGCCACGGCGGGAATATCGGTGATGTCGCCGTTTTTCTCAAACAGCGTCATTCCCTCTTCTCCGCGGGTGATGAGCAACGAAGCGAAACCGTAATCCCCTGTCAGCCGAAGGCCGCCCTTCACCAGGTCGTCGTGCGATTGCATTTCTTCGCCCAGAGCCTGGGACGCTTCGGCCAGGTTCGGCGTAATGAGATCGCATCCCTGGTAGAGCGAGAAACCATTCTGTTTTGGATCGACGAAAATCGGTATGCCCGCCTGTTTCGCGACGGCGGTAATTTCTTCAAGGAGTTCGGCGTTTACCATTCCCTTGTTGTAATCTGAAATGACGATCACCCCGATGTCGTGCCGCAGCGATTGCAGGTAGCGGATTATTGCGCGCCTGTCTTTTTGCAGAAGCGGGTCGCGGTCTTCCCGGTCGAACCGGACCACCTGCTGATTATGAGCGATGACCCGTGTTTTAACGCTTGTAGGTCGGTTTTCCTTGATAATGATGCCGCCCGCGTCCACCTTTATTTCCTCCAGGCGTTTCCGCAACAAGCCGCCCATTTCGTCCCGGCCAGCCACGCCGGCGATAAAGGCAGCTCCGCCGAGGGAATAAATATTGTTCAGGACATTGGCGGCGCCCCCTAAAAGCAGACTTTCTGATGTCACGCGGACGACCGGTACCGGTGCTTCTGGAGATATGCGGGAAACCTTTCCCCAGATGAAATGATCGACGATGATATCGCCTACGACGAAAACCCGCGCCGAAGCGAAACGATCGATGATTTCAACAGCCCGTTTTCTGGAAAGAATTTTTTTCATGATATCCGCGGCACGGCGCCCATCTTCTTTTTCCGGGCGGAACTTCCCCAGCCCCGGTAGGTGGTTCAATCGGCATCGCCGACGGCGGAGGGTGAGAAAAAGACAATTTATCTCCGCTTTGGCGTCGGCAAGGCATGCTAGTATCGGCGTCTGTTTTTGTCAATGCTTTTCTCAAGATTATCAAATATCTTGACTAAAATCATCAAAACATATAGGTATGCCTCCTTATTGTCACCATGGATATTTTTTTGCCGTGGAGTCGTGACGATATCCGCGGACCCCGATTGGACGAACATGGAAGATACAAGTGAACTGCTGAGAAAGAAAAAGGAAAAGGCCGAGCAGTTGAGGGCGGCAGGAATCGACCTGTATCCCAACGATGTACGGGTGGATCATACATCCGAAGAGCTGTTGACCCGTTACGGCGATGCCGGCGACGAAACGTTGCAGCAACTGGAAGAACGGTTCAGTCTTGCCGGAAGGATCATGGCGCAGCGGTTCTTCGGCAAGGCCTCGTTTATAAATATTCAGGATCGAAAAGGCCGAATACAGGTCTTTGTGAGAAAAGAGCGTGTCGGCGATGATTGCTACGCGCTGTTCAAGAAATTCGACGTGGGCGACATCGTGTTCGTCGCCGGAAGACTCTTCAGAACGAAAACAGGTGAACTGACCATCGACACTGACGAAATCCGTCTTCTTTCCAAGGCGATGCGGCCGTTTCCCGAAAAATGGCACGGGCTTACCGACGTGGAGATCCGGTACCGGCAGCGCTATCTCGATTTGATCATGAATCCGGAGGTAAGGGACACGTTTCTGGTCAGAAGCAGGATCATTCGCCTTATCAGGGAGTTCATGACCGACCGTGACTTTCTCGAGGTGGAAACACCCATGATGCATCCCATCGCGGGCGGAGCGACAGCACGACCCTTCAAAACACACCACAACACCCTGGACATGGATCTCTATCTCCGCATTGCCCCCGAACTCTACCTGAAGCGCCTGGTTGTGGGAGGCCTGGAGAGAGTTTTCGAGATCAACCGCTGCTTCAGGAATGAGGGGATTTCAGTTCTTCACAATCCCGAATTCACCATGATGGAATTTTACCGGGCCTACGCCGATTACGAAGATCTCATGACCTTCACTGAGGAACTGCTGACCTTCGTGGCCGACCGTGTTCTCGGATCGCTCAGTTTTTCCTACCAGGGGACGCCTGTCGATTTCACGCCTCCCTGGCCGCGCATGTCGGTTACCGAGGCCATCGAGCGGTACGCGGGCATTCCGGCGGCGCGTCTCGGCTCGAAAGAAACCGCTTCGGCCGCGGCCGAAGAGCTGAACGTTCACGTGGACGAAACAGATTCCAGGGGCAGGATCATCATGGAGATTTTCGACGAGACCGTGGAGCACAAGCTGGTGCAGCCGACGTTCATAACCCGGTATCCCGTGGAGGTGTCGCCCTTGTCCAGGCGAAACGCGGCCGATGGAGATTACGTGGATCGCTTTGAGCTTTTTATCTGCGGGCGGGAAATAGCGAATGCCTTCTCCGAGTTGAACGATCCCGATGATCAGCGGGAACGATTCCGGGAACAGCTTCGGGAAAAAGAGGCCGGCGACGAGGAAGCCCATGATTTCGATGAGGATTACATCACCGCCCTTGAATACGGCATGCCGCCCACGGCAGGCGAGGGGATCGGAATCGACAGGCTTGTCATGCTGTTTACCGATTCGCCGTCGATCAGGGACGTCATTCTTTTTCCCCATATGCGATCCAGAACCAGGCAACCCTGAGCGGAGAGCCTTCGTGAGTTTTAACGTCGGGCAGGAAAACCGGGACAGGGAAAATTTTCGAGCGCCGGACCCCGCCCGTCTTTATGCGAATAAACGCCGGTGGTGAGATTGCTTATGGGTTATGAACTGTTCGTCGGCACCCGCTATCTCCGGGCGAAAAGAAAACAGACCTTCATTTCCGTCAATACCGTGATTTCAACGGCGGGAATCTTTCTCGGCGTCGCCGCCCTTATTATTGTTCTGGCCGTCATGAGCGGTTTCGAGGCGGAACTCCGGAACAAGATCCTGGGAATAAACGCCCATATCCTTCTTACTCGACTCGATGGAAACATGGAGCAATACCGGGATGTTATGCGTGACATCGCCGGCATCGACCGGGTCGAGGCGACAACGCCGTTCCTTTACGGCCAGGCCATGGTGAAAAAAGGCAACCGGGTCACGGGTGTGGTGCTTCGCGGCATGGATCCCGAAAGCGCGCCCGATGTCATCAACGTGGGCACGATAGTGGAGGGCGATCTTTCCTCTCTGTCCGAGGTCCGCGACCGGGAAGAAGATCTTCCGCCGATTATCGTGGGCAGGGAACTGGCGGGTACCCTGGGAACGCGACACGGGGACACAATAGAAGTTCTGCTTCCGATGGGAGTTTCGACGCCCATGGGGACGATGCCCCGTCTCAAGACCTTCCGTGTTTCCGGCGTTTTCGAATCGGGATTCTACGAATATGACTCCACGCTGGCCTTTCTGTCCCTGTCGGATATGAGGCAATTTCTTAATACCGGTGACGCCGTCACCGGCATTGAAATCAAGATAGATTCCATCTATCGCGCGAAGGAAGTAGCGGACGCCATCGAGGAGCATCTCGGTCCGTCCTACTGGGCAAGAACCTGGATGGAACTGAACCGGAACCTGTTCTCGGCGCTCAAGCTGGAACGGACGGTCATGTTTATTATTTTGAGCCTCATCGTTCTGGTGGCGGCTTTCAACATCGTTATCACCCTCATTATGTCGGTTATGGAGAAGACCGGCGATATCGCCATACTGAAGTCCATGGGTGCAACGGGTCGCAGCATCATGAAAATATTCATGGTACAGGGGCTTATTATAGGTTTTGTCGGCACCGCGCTCGGCTGTGTCGCCGGTATCACGGCGGCGCTCAATCTTGAATCCATTGTCGGTTTCATCGAGGATCTGTTCGGCTTTACGGTCTTGCCCCGCGACGTTTATTATCTCAGTACCCTGCCTTCCGAGGTGAATTATCCGGACGTGGCGCTTATTGTCCTGGTAACCCTGGCGATCTGTTTCGTGGCGTCCATTTATCCCGCCTGGACGGCGTCCCGGTTGGATCCGGCGGAAGCGCTGCGGTACGAATAGGAGGTTCGGTTCGTGGTCACCCTGAAAACTTTGACCAAGACCTTCATAAAGGACGGCAACGCTGTGGACGTGCTGAAGGGGATCGACCTCGAGATAGCCGCCGGGGAGACCGTGGCGGTTCTCGGTGTGTCGGGATCGGGGAAAACGACGCTCCTGCAGATCATGGGTTTGCTTGATCATCCGACCGGCGGTTCCGTCTTGTACGACGGCGTTGATGTATTCACGGGCGACGAGCGGACAAGGGCCAACTTCCGCAACCGGCGGATCGGGTTTGTTTTTCAGTTTCACCATTTGCTTCCTGAATTCACGGCATTGGAGAACACCATGATGCCGGCTCTGATCGGTGGCGTGCCTCGCCGGGAGGCGCTCGGAATGGCGGAGGCAGCCTTGACTGAGGTCGGACTTGGTGATAGGTTACCCCACAAACCGGGTGAGCTTTCAGGGGGGGAACAACAGCGGGTCGCCGTGGCGAGAGCCATGATCATGAAACCGGCCGTCCTTCTCGCCGATGAACCCACGGGCAATCTGGATGAGGCGACAGGTCGGAAAATCGAAGAATTGCTGTTGCAGTTGAACGGAGCGCGGGAGACGACGCTCGTAGTTGTCACCCACAACAATCAGCTGGCCCGGCGTATGTCGAGGACGTTAGGCCTGAAGGACGGTACGTTGCATGAATTATAATCACCTTAAAAAGCTGGTGATGGTCATACTGATGCTGCTTCTTGTTGCTCCTCGAGTTTCTGCGGCTGAAGAGACCAGGAAAATAGCCCTTTTCCCGTTCAGCATTCACAGCGAAACCGACGTGTCGTTTCTCAAGGAACGCATCGCCGGGAGTATCAGGGCTGAATTTCTGAAACAACCATACATCCAGGTTATCGACCGGGAAATCCTGCGGGATCTTGTCGGAAATGATCCGCCGACGGAGCGGTCCGCGGTTGAAGCAGGTCGACGGGTGGGCGCTCACTACGTGGTCACGGGAAGTCTGACCATGCTCGGTGAGTTAATCAGCGCCGACGTCCAGGTTGCGGACCTCGAACGGGGGGTTGTCGTGCGGGATTTGTACGCCCAGGGACGGGGCATTGAAAGCGTCGACACCATAGCGGCTGATCTGGTGAAAGAAGTGCTCGTCAGGCTATTCGCCCGCCTGCGAATTGCCGAAGTTCGCTTTGAGGGAAATCAGCTCGTGGAGGACGACGCCCTGTATAACGCGATCGAGGGAACCAGGGGGACCCTCTTCTCCCAGCATGTTTTGTCAGAGGACATCAGGGCTCTCTACCGTATGGATCATTTCAGCGATGTCAGGGCCGAAGTGACCGAGTCTCCCGAAGGAAGGACAGTCACCTTTATACTGAAAGAGCGGCCCCGTATCGCCGAGATCAGCATCGAGGGAAACCGCAAAGTCAAGGAACGGGATATCAGGGACATACTCACCATAAAACCCCGGCAACTGTATGACCCCGACAAGACCAACAACGACGCCGAAAATATCAGGATGCTATATAAGGAACGGGGATATCTCAATGCCCGCGTGTCGTTCGTTGCTGAGGGCGAAGAAGAGGGGCGCGATGTCACCGTGGTATTCACCGTGGAAGAGCATCGAAAACCATCGATCAAGAGCATTTCATTTGAAGGGAACAAGGTCTATACCGACAAGGAACTCAAAAAAATGATGGAAGTGTCCGAATGGGGCATTTTCCATTTTCTCACCGATGCGGGCCTGTTCAATCGGGTGGAGCTGGAGAGGGATATGGAGCGGCTCACCGTTTTTTATCATAATAACGGGTTCATTGACGCCCAGATCGGCGAGCCCGAGATAGAGACGGATGAACGGTGGATATATATTACCATCCCCGTCCACGAAGGCCGGCAGTACCAGGTAGGTACGATTGACATCACCGGCGATACCCTGGATGTTTCATATGACGAGTTACTGGAGAATCTCGAAATTACGCAGAAGGACTATTTTGACCGTGAATCAGTGGTCAATGACATTGATTACCTCACCGGCGCCTGTAATAACGAAGGATATGCCTATGCGAACGTGATCCCCCACACCGAGATCGACAAGGAAAAGCAGACAATCAGCGTGACCTTCGAACTTCAGAAGGGCAACAAGGTATACATCGACAAGATCACCGTTTCCGGAAACACGAGGACCAGGGACAAGGTGATCCGCCGGCAGCTCCAGATCATCGAAGGTGAACTCTATAACAGGGACAAGCTGGAAAACAGTTATGAATCCCTGAACCGGCTCGAATATTTCGAGGAGGTCAATTTTCAGACCGAGCAGGGTTCCGATGAATCTCTCATGGATGTGGATGTTCAGGTCAGCGAAAAGGCCACGGGGCTGTTCAGTGTCGGCGCCGGGTACAGCGCCCAGGAAAAGGCCCTTTTCATGGCCCAGATAGCGGAACGGAATCTCTTCGGCCGCGGGCAGACGATCAGCGTCAGCGCCCATCTGGGATCGTCCACCACTAATTACGAAATAGGCTTTGTCGAGCCCTGGCTATTCGACATGCCCCTCTGGAGCAAGGCCGAGGCCTGGAACATGGAAGTGGACCGCGATTTCTACGATGTCAAGACCAAGGGAGTGGCGGGAACGCTCGGCTATCGCCTCTTCGAATACGTGGATGGTTATGTCCGGTACCGGTACGCCGAAAACGATGTAACAAATATTTCTTCCTACGCTTCCTGGTATACCCGGCAGCAGGCGGGCAGTACCAGCTCAAGCGGCGTGAGAATGACTCTGATGCGGGATACGAAACGGCCCTGGATGTTTCCTTCCCGCGGTTCGCGCAACTCGGTGTACGTGGAATACACGGGCGGTATTTTCCAGGGCGACACCAGTTTCATCCGCTACGGTGCCGAAACACGCTGGTATTTCCCCCTTCCCATGAATAACGTTTTCAGCGTTAAGGCTGAGGTAGGCGCCATCAGCGGACAGAACGACAAGGGAGTTCCCATTTACGAACGATTCTACATGGGCGGTATCAATTCACTGAGAGGCCTTCGCGATGTAGGCCCCAGGGATCCTGGCTCGGGAGAGGTGATCGGCGGCAAGACCATGATGCTCTATACCGCTGAATGGCTTTTCCCGCTTCTCAAGGACGCGGGCGTCAGGGGCGTCGTTTTCTACGATACCGGGAACACGTGGGAAAGCGGCCTGCATCTGGACGATATGCGTCAGACGGCCGGCGCGGGTATTCGATGGAATTCACCTATCGGCCCCTTCAGGCTCGAGTGGGGGCACGTGCTTGACAGAAAAGACGGCGAGTCTCCCCATCGATGGGAGTTTACCATCGGCATGTCCCTGTAGCGGTCCGCCGCGGGGAACCCCGGTCGATCAATAAAGAAAAATATGGAGAGGAAAGTTCTATGAGAAAATGTCTTGTTGTAGCAAGTATCGTTGCGGCGTTCATTCTGGTCGGTACCACGGTCCAGGCCGCGGAGAAGATCGGTTTTGTCGATATCAAGAGGATATTGTCGGAATCGGAAGCCGGCAAGGCCGCGACGCAGGAGATCATGCAGCACGTGGAGCAGAAAAAAGGCGAAATCAGTGCGATGGAAGGTGAATTGCAGAAGCGTAAGGATGAACTGGAAAAACAGCGTTCCGTACTGACCGAGGCGGCTTACCGGGAAAAAGAAATCGATTACAGGCAGCGCACGCGGGATTACCAGCGTTTTGTTGAAGACGCCAACGAGGAAGTAAAAATGAGAGAACAGCGGATGACGCAGGCCCTCATTCCCGATATACAGAAGGTAATCAATGAAATAGGAAACAAGGAAGGCTACACCGCTATTTTCGACGTGGGCACCATGGGGCTTCTTTTCAATTCCGACAAGTATGACATTACAGACAAGGTTGTGGAGCAGTACAACAAGGTGTACCGTTCGAAATAGTAACGGGCGGCGTCGGCTTTTCGCCGCGGCCGGCCTGCCTGCCGCCTTTCGGACTTTTCTCGACATTTTTTTGCAAGGGCGCCGCTCCGGTGTGAATTCAACATGTCCGCCGCCGGCGCTTCTGTATTGCACCCGTTAGTGATCGTACCCCGTGCCGCTGCGGCGGGGTAATCGAGTGCCGGAGCCTGTCATGGCCATAAAACTTGCTGACATAGCTTCCCTTTTGGGAGGAACGGTCATCGGTGACGACGGTGTTGAAATCAGCGCCGTTGCCGGAATCGACGAGGCCTCGGACGGTGACCTGACCTTCGTGGCGAATCCGAAATACCGGGCGAAGATCGCCGAAACGGGAGCTGCTGCGATACTGGTGCCGCCCGACATCACTACCGCCACGAAACCGCTGGTCGTTGTCGCCGATCCTTATGTCTCGCTGGCGATGGTCCTTGAAATTCTTTATCCGGAAGAAAAACCTGTTCCCGGCGTGAGCGAAAAGGCCTTTATTGCCCGCGATGCGGTCATCGACGACGATGTAACAATTTATCCCGGTGTCTTCGTGGGGTCAAAGGCGAGGCTGGAAAAAGGCGCGGTTCTTCATCCTGGCGTTTTCGTGGGTCCGGGGGCCGTGATCGGCGAGGATTCCGTCCTCTATCCAAATGTCGTCGTGTACCGCCGTTGCGTCGTCGGCAGAAGGGTCGTTCTTCATGCCGGTGTCGTGGTCGGCGGCGACGGATTCGGATTCGCCAATCCCGGTGGTTCCAACGTGAAAGTACCCCAAGTCGGAATCGTTCAGATAGACGACGATTGTGAGATAGGGGCGAACACCACTATCGACCGGGGCACCCTGGGAAAAACCTGGATCAAGCGGGGTGTGAAAATAGATAACCTGGTACAGATCGGCCACAATGTGGTTGTCGGTGAAAACTCGATCATCGTGGCCCAGGTGGGCGTATCCGGAAGCACGAAAATAGGAGATGCCGTTCTGGTTGGCGGCCAGGCAGGCCTCGTGGGACACATCACGGTTGAAAACGGCGCCATGATCGCCGCGAAAACAGGCGTTCACAAGAATGTTCCGGCGGGGGCGGTTGTGTCCGGTTCTCCCCAGATGCCGCATGGCGAATGGTTACGGGTGCAGAGCACGCTTCCCCGTCTTCCGGAGATGCGGAAAGAGCTGGCGCGTCTGGTCGAACGAATCGAAGGGCTTGAGAAAAAAATACGAAACAACGAGGAGTAATACAGGGATGAACATTCACTCGACCGCCGTCGTATCGCGTGATGCGACCGTCGGAAGTGACGTGACTATAGGGCCCTACAGCATCGTGGGACCCGACGTTTCCATCGGTGACGGGACTGTCATCGGTCCCCACGTAGTTATCGAAGGTCCCACGGATATAGGGAAGGGAAACCGCGTATTCCAGTTCGCTTCGATCGGGGCCGAACCTCAGGATCTCAAGTTCCGCGGGGAACAGTGCAAGGTCGTCATCGGCGACAACAACACGATACGGGAATTCGTGACCATTCACCGTGGAACGGCCGCCGACATAGGTATGACCGCGATAGGCGACAGCAACCTTATCATGGCGTATTGTCACGTTGCTCATAATTGCAGCCTGGGAAGCAATATCGTTATGGCCAATGCCGCCAACCTGGCGGGGCACATCACCGTTGAAGACCACGTAACCATCGGCGGTATGACGGGCGTGCACCAGTTCTGTTCCATCGGCTGTTACGCCATGATAGGCGGGGCGTCGGCGGTCACCGCGGATGTGCCGCCTTACGTGATTGCCTCGGGAAACCGGGCGAAACTTTACGGTCTCAACCTCGTGGGAATGGAACGAAAAGGGTTCCCGGCGGATACGGTCAAGGCGCTGAAAGAGGCATACCGGCTGCTCTTCCGATCATCGCTTTTGATAAAAGAAGCGGTGGAAAAAATAAAAAAAGACATGCCGTCCATTCCCGAGGTGAACCACCTGGTCGCGTTCATCGAAAAATCGGAACGGGGCGTCTGCCGGTGACAATCCCGCGGGACGGCGAATCAGGGAATTGGAAATGAAAGAATTGAAAGTCGGGGTCGTGGGGATCGGTCACCTGGGAACCTATCACCTCGAAAAATATAATAAAATAAAAAATTGCACAATCGGCGGCGTGGTCGATATCGACCGGGCACGGGCGGAAAACGCGGCCGCGCGGTTCGGCTGTGAGGCATTCACGGATCACAGGGATCTCGTCGGCATCGTTGATGCCGCCAGCGTTACCACGCCGACGGTGTCGCACCATGCCGTAGCGATTGATTTTCTCGACGCCGGCGTTGACGTTCTTGTCGAAAAACCAATGACATTGACACTCGAAGAAGCTGATGATCTCGTGGCCGCCGCGAAGAGGGGCGGGCGGGTGCTCCAGGTCGGGTTCGTTGAGCGGTTCAACCCCGCCGTCATGGCCCTGCGGGAAATCATGGGCCCACCGCTTTTTATCGAGGCCCACCGGCTTCACCCTTTTCACAGCCGGGGAACCGACGTGGACGTGGTCCTGGATCTCATGATACACGATCTGGACCTGATCCTTGCCTCCGTGAAATCGCCCGTTGAAACCATCGACGCCGTCGGCGTTTCGGTATTGTCCGACAAGGTGGACATCGCTAACGTGCGGATAGCCTTCGAAAGCGGGTGCGTCGCCAACATTACGGCGAGCAGAATCACGGGCAAGAAAATGCAGAAAATACGGTTTTTCGGTCTTGATGGTTACCACTCCCTCGATTACGCCAAGCGGGAACTGGTGTCGCTGGAAAAAGTGGCCGGTCCGAACGGTGAAACGGATATCGGCATGAGGGATGTGACCCTGAGACAACACGATCCCCTCGAAGAGGAAATACGTCACTTCGTCGATTCGGTCGCCTCGAGAACTGTTCCTCTCGTCTCGGGCGAGGAGGGAAGGAAATCCCTGGAGTTGGCGCTTCGCGTGATACAGTGCATGAAACGAGGAAGAAGCCCCGGCGAGTGAGTGTCATGGCAGAGCAATTCCCGCGGGTACAGAAGGTGATAAAACGGCCGGTCGCTTGCTTCGAGCCGTGGATTTTCCGGCGGAATACCACGGGGAGGTACCTGTCCCCACATCGGCGGGAGTGTGAGTTGTAATGGAAGCCGACGCGATTCTGCCGGCCGGTTCCGGGAAAAACATTGTCATCGTGGCCGGTGAAGCATCAGGAGACCTTCACGGGTCGATGCTGGTGACCGAGATGTTACGCCTCGATCCGGGCGCACGTTTTTTCGGCATCGGCGGCGACCGGATGAAAAAGGCCGGAGTCGAGCTGACCGCGCACGCTTCCGATCTCGCGGTGGTGGGAGTGACGGAAGTGATCCCGAAACTGGCGGCCATTCTCGCATGCCGTCGAGCCCTCAAGGATCGTATTCGACGGGATCGGCCCGATCTTCTGATCCTGATAGATTTTCCCGACTTCAATATGCCGCTGGCCAAATTCGCCCACAAACAGGGCATTCCCGTATTCTACTACATCAGTCCCCAAGTCTGGGCATGGCGGAAAAACCGTATTTACTTCCTTGAAAAATATGTCGATGCCATGGCTGTCATTCTTCCATTCGAGGAGGAATTTTACCGTTCCACGCGTCTCCCCGTGCGTTTCGTGGGGCATCCGCTCCTGGACCGCGTGTTCCTGAGGGAGCCCCGGGAAAAAGCAGCGCAGCGCCTCGGTCTCGAACCGGGCAGGACAACTGTCGCCCTTCTTCCGGGAAGCCGCCGGAAGGAAGTGTCGTCACTCCTGCCGGTTATGTTCGACACGGCCCGCCGTATTGCCGACCTGGTTCCGGGGGTGCAGTTCGTACTTCCCCTGGCAGAGGGCATACCGGCCAATGCCCTTGACGAAGCCGGCCGTGAACACGCGCCGGATATAACTGTTGTCAGAGACAGCTTCTACGAGGCGCTGGGAGCGGCCGACGGCGCCATCGTGGCGTCGGGAACATCGACGCTGGAGGCGGCGCTCCTTGAAGTCCCCATGGTTATCATATATAAGGTGTCCGTTCTTTCGTATCTTCTGGGAAGGATGTTCATAAACGTGGATTATATCGGGCTTGTCAATATAATAGCAGGACGTCGGGTGGTACCGGAATATATACAGGGGAACGTGAAACCGGCGGAAATCGCGGGCGAACTGGCTTCAATGCTCGCCAGCGGAACCCGGCGGTCCAGGGTTCTGTCCGATCTCAGGGAACTGCGGAGCAGGCTGGGAGAGCCGGGAGCGGCGGCCAGGGCGGCCGCCATGGCCTTCGAGTTGATACATCGTGATCCGGCGATGCGTGCCGGGAACAATTCATCGGGGCATATCCCGGCGTCGACGTTTTCCGGGGGAGGCGCGTCATGAAAATATACCTGCGTCTTCTTGCAATGGCCAGGGATCACGTGGGGAAATTTCTGATTGCCCTCCTGTGCATGGGCGGTTTCAGTATCGCCACGGCGGCAATGGCCTACCTGGTGAAACCCATCATCGACGATATTTTTGTAAACCGCGACGCTTCCATGCTCACCATCGTCGCCCTCACGATCCTCGCCGTCGCGTTCGTGAAAGGCATCTGCAGCTACGGCCAGGTGGTGCTCATGAGCTTCATAGGCCAGCGGATCGTCACGGACCTGCGGAACAACCTGTACAATCACATTCAACGGCAGTCCCTTTCCTTTTTTTACCGTAATCCCACGGGAACACTCATGTCCCGGATCACCAACGACGTCAATTTTATTCAGCAGGCCGTATCGGAAGCGGTTACCAGCCTTCTGAAAGATTCCCTGATGATTCTGGCGCTGGCCTGCGTCATCGTGTACATGAACTGGAAACTGGCCCTGGTGGCGCTTTTTGTTTTTCCCCTGGCCGTGTATCCCATCGTCAAATTCGGGGAGAAAATGCGACGCGTCGCGACGGACAGTCAGGTAACCATGGGAACCCTGTCGAGCCTTTTGCAGGAAACCATAGCGGGCACCCGCATCGTCAAGGCATTCGGTATGGAGGCCCATGAAGGGGATCGATTCGCCCGGGAGAACGAAAACCTTTTCCATCTGTTCATGAAATCCGTTTCCATTCGCGCGCTCTCCAGTCCTTTCATGGAGTTTCTCGGGCACCTGGGAGTGGCCGCTATTGTTCTCTACGGCGGGTACCAGGTCATCCAGGGAGAATCGACGCCCGGGACGTTTTTTTCCTTCATGACGGCCCTTATAATGCTCTATGAGCCGGTGAAGCGTCTCAGCAACGTGAACAATACCGTTCAGCAGGGAATCGCGGCGGCCCAGCGTGTGTTTAACGTCATGGACAGCAGGCCTGACATCGGGGACAGAGAGGGGGCGATTGACCTGCCTCCGATACGGCGTTTCATCGAAATCAGCAACATGACGTTCGGATACGGCGACGAGCCGGTGCTGAAAAATATCAACCTTACCATCAGGACCGGGGAAGTGGTAGCCTTCGTGGGGATGAGCGGCGTGGGCAAGTCCAGCCTGGTAAACCTGATTCCCCGGTTTTACGATGTGTCGGAAGGTTCGATCCGTATAGACGGTCGTGACATACGGGATGTGACACTTCGGTCCCTTCGAGGCCAGATCGGAATCGTCACGCAGCAGGTAATTCTTTTCAATGACACCGTGCGGAACAATATTGCTTACGGGGATATAACGAAAAGCGACGAAGATATTGTCAGAGCGGCCGTGGCGGCACGGGCACACGATTTCATCATGAAGCTGCCGAAAGGATACGATACCGTTATCGGCGAACAGGGCGTAAGGCTTTCCGGGGGTGAACGCCAGCGCATCTCCATCGCCCGTTCGTTGCTGAAAGACGCCCCGATTCTTATTCTCGACGAGGCCACATCGTCCCTGGACACGGATTCCGAAAAAGAAGTCCAGGAGGCGCTGGAAAACCTCATGCGGGGCAGGACGACGCTGGTCGTGGCTCACCGGCTTTCGACCATACGCAACGCCGACCGGATCATCGTACTCTACGACGGGACCATCGTTGAGGAAGGATCGCACGACCTGCTCATGGGAAAGAGGGGAGAATACCACCGCCTGTTTACCATGCAATTTGAAAACAACGGGACTCCTCTCGCGGTGGAATGAAAAGACGGCGCAATCATGGCAAGATCGGCCGACTACGTGAGAAAGAAACTCGAAGGAACGGGCAGGGCGCTGCCGCTCGTTTCCTTCCCCCTGTCGCTCGGATACGAAGCGATCGTCAGTCTGCGCAACACCTGCTATGACAGGGGGCTTCTTCGCACGCGACGGCTTCCTCTTCCCGTTATCAGTGTGGGAAACCTGACTCTCGGCGGTACCGGGAAGACACCGGCCGTGATCATGCTGGCCCGCCTTCTTCAGGAATGCGGATACCGGCCGGCAGTCGTCAGCCGAGGCTACGGCGGGCGAAACCGTGACGCCGTTACCGTGGTGTCGGACGGCAGGAGCATAAGTGCGACACCGGAGGAAGCAGGCGACGAGCCCGTGCTGATAGCGGAATCACTCGAAAATATACAGGTCGTAACGGCACGGCGACGCGTCGACGCGGGACGGGCGGTTCTGCAGAAATTCGAGGCAGATCTGCTGATTCTCGATGACGCATTCCAGCACCGAAGCCTCTTCCGGGACGTGGATATCGTTCTCGTCGATGGTGATCGTCCCTTTGGAAACGGGTGCATTATTCCGGGCGGCACGCTTCGGGAACCACCCGGCGGGATCCGTCGGTCTCACTTGATTATCGTGACGGACAGCCCGCCTGATTTCGACGCCGGTATAATCGAGCGGGTCGCCCCCGGCATTCCCATCTTCATGGCGCAACGTCGGCCGGAGGATCTGCTGGATTGTTCGAACGGAACGGTCCGGTCCCCGGAGTTCCTGCGGAATAAACGGGTTGCCGCATTTGCGGGCATAGCGTTCCCGCGGCGTTTTCGCGAAACTCTTCTTCCCTGGTGCGGCTCGCTGGAGGCATTTTTTTCATTTCCCGATCACCATATCTATGATGAGCGGGATGTACGAAAAATACGCGCCGCCGACGCCGATATCATAGTGACGACGGAAAAAGACGGTGTACGCCTGAGACGGTTCCCCGAATTTTACAATTCTCTCCGACTTTTCCGGATCGGAATGCACATCGTTCCTTCACCGGAAGAGCTGATGACGACCCTGTGCGGGAAGTTGCGACAGTGAACGGGAGTAATCGGGACTGCGGGCTGAAAGACGGTCGAACGACGGACCGGCGGAACAAAAATAATAATCAAAACGGCCGGTGAAGAAAGGAAACGGTAACGGTGACTGATAACTCTGATCTTCTGAATGCGAAACATCTTTTTGTGCGGGGTACGAACTGGATCGGCGATGTCATCATGAGTCTTCCGGCGCTGAGGGCCGTGAGGGAAAGTCTTCCCGACGCCAGGATCGAAGTGCTGGCCAAACCCTGGGTTGCCGACCTGTACAGACTGTCTCCCTGCGTGGATGACGTGATTATATTTCGAAGTCCGGGAATGCATGACGGAGTCACGGGAAAATTCCGGTTGGCGGGCGAATTGAATTCCCGGGGCTTCGATGCGGCGCTCCTCCTGCAGAACGCGATCGAGGCGGCCATCATAGCATTTCTGGCCAGGATACCGATCCGGGCCGGTTACAGCACTGATGGGCGTCGTTTCCTGCTGACCCATCCCGTCAAGAAGCGGAAGGGCGTGGAATCGCTGCACCAGATGTACTATTACCTGGAAATGGTTCAGGCTCTCGGGTTCAACGAGGATCCGGGGGAATTTCTGATCCAGCCGGATGCCAGGAGCCTTGAACGTGTTGAAACCATGCTCCGTGAGGAGGGCGTTGGAGAGAATGAACGCCTCGTGGGTATTGCACCAGGAGCTGCCTATGGACCAGCCAAGATGTGGTTCGCCGATCGTTTCGCCGACCTTGCCGACCGTCTCGTGGAGAACTTTTCCGTCCGGATTGTTCTTCTGGGGAGCGGCGCCGATGCCGACCACGCCGTCGCGGTAAGCGAAAACGCCCGTCATTCTTTTGTCAATCTGGCCGGCCGGACAAGCCTCGCCGAGGCAGTGGCACTGATCAGCAGGTGCAGCCTGTTTGTGTCCAACGATTCCGGATTGATGCACCTGGCGGGCGGTCTGGATCGTCCGCTGATCGCCGTTTTCGGTTCGACCGATCCACATGCCACGTCGCCGCTGGGTACGCGGAGCCACGTCGTGTATCGCCAGGTATCGTGCAGTCCCTGTTTCAAGAAGGTCTGTCCCGGTGATTTCCGATGCATGGATGCCGTCACGGTGGACGAGGTCTATGAACTGGCGGTTCAGTTGCTGGCGGGCCGGGAGGTGTCGGAACTGTGAAGTGCGGCGCCGTGTTTTTCGACCGTGACGGGACCATCAACAAGGAAGTGGGATACCTGGCTGACCTTGATCAGCTTGTCCTGTACCCGGAAGCCGCCCGAGCCATACGAACGGTCAACGAAAGCGGCATGAAAGCGGTCGTCGTCACCAACCAGTCGGGTGTCGCCCGGGGATATTTCGACGAAGCTTTCGTTCTCACCGTTCATCGCCGCATGGCGGAATTATTATTGGCCGACGGCGCGATGATTGACGGTTTTTATTATTGTCCGCATCATCCTGATGAAGGCCTCGGTGAATATCGAAAAGACTGCTTTTGCCGGAAACCAAAACCCGGGATGCTGCTTGCGGCGGCAAGGGACATGAGTATCGACCTCAAGCGTTCCTACGTGGTGGGCGACATGATGAAGGACGTCGAGGCCGCCGAAAACGCGGGTGCGCGTGGTATACTGGTCAAAACGGGGTACGGCGGCGACAGGGTGTCGTCAACGGCGAAACCGGTTTACGTGGCGTCGGACATTCTCGACGCGGTCATGTGGATCATGAGGAACGAACGACGTGAACATACTGATCGTTAAGCTCAGCGCCGTGGGTGACGTGATTCACACCCTTCCTTCCCTGTCGGCGTTGCGGGAGGCCTTTCCCGATGCCCATATCACCTGGGTGGTTGAGGAATCGGCGGCGGACCTTCTTCTGGGGCATCCACAGTGTGACCGAGTCCTGATATCCGGTCGAAAACGATGGATCGCCGACCTGCGACGAGGCCGCCGGATCGCCGGGACTTTTGCCGATATACGATCGTTCCTCGCCGATCTGCGGGATCGCCGCTACGACATTGCAATTGATTTCCACGGGCTTTTCAAAAGTGCCGTTATCATGGGATTCGCCGGAGCTCACCGTAAAATCGGGTATCGAAGCATGCAGGAGATGAGCCGGCTGTTCTACAGCGAGACGGTTCACGAAGACATGACGAAACATGCCGTGTTCAGGTATCTTGATTTTATCGCATACCTCGGGTTCCCGGTTTCCGAACCCCGTTTTGTGATTCCCGGCGGATCAGAAGAACGAGAACGGGTCGACCGGATGCTGGTCGAGGCCGGCATAGAGCGGGAGCAGAAGTTCGTAGCGGTAAGCCCGGTGGCGCTCTGGAATACCAAGCTCTGGTACAACGATCGCTTCGCGTTCCTGGGCGACCGCATAACGGATGAACTGGCCCTGCCCGTCGTTTTCACGGGCGGACCCGACGCGATCGGCGTGGTGCACGATATCAGGCGACGCATGTCCGCAGGATCAGTTGATCTCGCCGGGGAAACATCCCTCAGGGAACTTGCCCGACTGTACGAGCGGGCCGCGCTGGTGATAAGCACTGATTCCGGCCCCATGCACCTGGCGGCGGCGGTGGGAACGCCCACGGTAGCGCTCTTCGGACCGACCGATCCCGCGAGGACGGGACCCTTCGGGGAGGGACACCGCGTCATTCGGACGGGCATCGAGTGCAGTCCCTGTTTTCGAAAAGAATGCGACTCCCGCGCCTGCATGGCGGACATCACCGTCAAAGCTGTTTTTGACGCCGTCCGTGAACGGCTCGAGTGAAAACAAACGATGAGTCACGGCGGGGACCCTGTCGTGAAACGAAAAAGAAAGAGAGGACCCCGTAATCATGGCTGTTTCCAGGGAGCTGCTTGACATTCTCGTCTGTCCCGCCTGCAAGGGGAAACTGGAGATTACCGAAGACGGCACCGGCCTGGTTTGCCGGTCATGTCGACTCGTATACGAGATACATAACAACATTCCCGTAATGCTGGTCGACAAGGCGAAGCCGCTGGAAGAGGGAAAATAATAAACGCCGGCGCATTTGACATTGCGGGCGGACAGGTCTACGCTTTATCTTCGAAATGCCGAGCGTGATTGAAGCGGCAAGGGGAGTGCAGCATGCGGGCGGGTCTGCGTATTGTAAAGTCGGCGTGCAAAATACTGATACTTGTGATCGTGCTCGTCGTTCCGGTGTCTGTCAGCTGCGCGGCCGATAGCAGATCGGAGGATCTCGACGACCGTTGTCCGGTTTTTGTGGGCAACGTGGTCATGCTTCCGGAATCGGGGGCGGCGCTGGTCTTCCTGGTTACAACGAAGAATGACCGTTACCTGCCGATCACTATCGGGCAATTCGAGGCCTCGGCCATCCTTCGTTCGCTCAGTTCCATCGAGACGCCCCGCCCCATGACCCATGATCTCCTTCTGGCTATCGTGGGACGGCTTGACGCACGGATCGCCGGCGTCACCGTGACGTCGCTCGACCGGGGCACGTTCAGGGCGGTGATCGAGATAGAGCGGGAAGACGGGTCAACAATAATGATCGACGCCCGTCCAAGTGATTCAATCGCACTCGCGGTGGAAACAGGCGCCGCGTTGTTTGTGGCCGCGGCGGTCCTGGAGCAGGCCGGGAAGAAGATGGATGATGAGGCGGATCGTGAACCGGAACGTTCCGAACCTCCGGAAGCCCCGGCTCCCCGAAAGGGTGTTACCGAAACTATCCTGTAAAGGTTCGTGATTCCCGTCGTCGCTGCCCGCGGAATCCGCTTCACGGTTTACGAAAGAAGACGCATTATGACGATAATAGAAACCATACACGTTCGGAAATCCTGTCGCACGTACGATGAAAAGACAATTGATCCCGGAAAACTCGAGGAATTGCGAAGCTACACGGAATCGAGTGAATCACCGCCTTTCGGCGCCGCCCCGCGGTTCCGTCTTGTCGGCGCGGACGGGGAGCACGCAGCTGCCCTGAACAAATCAGTTACCTACGGCCTGGTCAGCGGGGCGCGTCACTTCATCATCGGGGCCATAGAGCCGGGCCCGAAAGCTATGGAAGATTTCGGCTATTGCCTCGAGAAGCGCATACTGCGGGCCACATCACTGGGGATGGGAACCTGCATCATGGGAGGAACGTTCAGGCGGGGGCCGTTTGCTGATGAAATAGGCCTCGCGGAGGAAGAACTGCTTCCGGCTGTCAGCCCCGTCGGATATCCCCGTGCCAGGCAATCAATGAGAGACGGACTTTTCAAAACCATCGCCGGATCCGCCGGAAGAAAGCCCTGGAAAGATATGTTTTTCCTGGGCGACATGGATGCCGCGCTCGAAAGAGACGATGCCGGCTCCTACGCGGAATGTCTTGACTGTGTCCGGCTGGCACCGTCGGCGTTGAACAGGCAACCCTGGCGTATTATCAAGGACGAGAGACGGAATGATTTTCACTTTTATCTCAAGAGAACGCCCGGATACAGAATCGGATTCGGAAAAATCGAACTTCAGAACATCGACATGGGAATCGCCCTGTGTCATTTCGAGCTTTCGGCGCGCGAGCTCGGTCTTGAAGGCGCCTGGATGGTGAACGAGCCGACCATGCGGCCGCGGGGGCTCGAGTATACAGCGACCTGGATCGACGGCGGCCGGTGATCTCATCTTCGATCATCCTGTTACGCTGTGATACGTCCGGACCCGACAATTAAAAATTTTTTCGAATATGCAATCCCAGGATGGGCGCCGTGCTGTAATGTGTTGAACGGATGCCGTTTCCCCCGCTGTCCTGCAATTCCAGTTCTCCACCCAGAGTCGCGCCGCCGTATAGATCCAGGCGGAACGATGGTTCGGGATTATAGCTGATGCGTGCATGCACCGGCCAGCCGGTGTTTTCTCCTATTCCTCCGGGTACGGACCCGTCACGGTCCAGCCGGAATCTCGATGATCGGTACCCTCCGCCGACGGCAACCTCCCAGTCGTCGGAACCCCTGTATGATAATTCAAGACCGGGCGTCCCGGTCAGACCCGGGCGATGAGCGTTGCCCAGGCGCAGCCGGTCGGTGATATTCCAGGATACTATCAGGGTGGGAATCACCCTGGTCTCGTGAAACCCGTGAAAGACGCCGCCGCCGAACCCGATCAGGAAATCCGGGCTGATTCGATATCTGACCGTGACGAGGGCGCCGTACATCAGGGAATCGTCGAATTCGGCCCCCGTCTCACCCGCGTACCGAACGACCGGACCACCGCCGATGTCGCATTTGTCGGTCAGCGTGTATTCCAGGCTGGCGGCGATTCCCGCGAGATTAATATTATTCCAGGGTTTCGCAACGGGGAATGCGTTGGTTCCGGAAAAATCGTATTCTTCCCGGTTGTAACTCAGGCGGCCGCCGAACCTGATCTTGTCGGTGAGGAAAGTTGAACCGTCGACACCTATTCCGTAATGATTGATCGATACATCGCCGCCACCGTCCATGCCCGACTTGAACTGGTGTCCCGATGACGCGGATGCCGAAACCCGGACATGCCCATCGGTTGTCGGCGGTCCGGGTTCCCGGGCGAAAAGATTTACCGGGATCACGAGAAACAGCACGAGAACCAGAACCCCCGTTATTGTGGTTTTGCCCCTGTGTTTTCTCGTTTCGTCCCACATTTCAGCACTCACGGCGTAACAAAGGAACCCCTTGTATTTTTTAAATAATTTATTCTGACATTCCATGTTCGAATCCGTATCATACTTGTTACTGAAAGTCTTAAAAAAAATGATCGAAAACGACGGCGAACGGACAGTTTTTCGGGCTTAACACATCGGAAGAAGAAGCGCGTTGAAGAACCGGTAACGAGAAACGTCCTTACAATGCTTGTGCCCCGGGTATTGAAGAAAAGAGGTACATCACAATACCAAAGATCGCAACATTGACAATATGTTATGATTACGATACAAAAAAAGCCGAGTCAATAAAACCGCTTTATAAGGCGGTTTTTCTTCATGGTACCAGGCGGCCGAACGATACTTCGACAGACGAAGAGTCAAATGATTTTCACACGATCGTGCCATATAAACGAACACCCGGAAAGTGTGGATTTTCTGCCCGCCTGCCCGTCCCGATGCATGCGGCAATGGCGCCGTTCATGATTTTATCCCCGAAAACGTGAAGGAGGTGCACCGTGACAATCAGAAGAGTAAAGAAGTGGATACGTATATTTCCTGCAATAAGCCTTGTTATGATCCTGGCGTGGTTGCCGTGCCCGTCTCATGCCGACTCGATATTCGATCGCATCAACGACGGTGAACCCATCAGGCTGGGATTCGCCCATGAAATTCCCTGGGCGTATCCGGGCGACAACCAGAACCCCCTCGGTTTCGTCAACGCGATTACGCTGGGGATTCTCGAGTCGATGGGATATACCGACATCGAGCCGGTCGTTACCGAGTGGGGCGGCCTCATTCCCGGCTTGAAGGCCAATCGTTTCGATATCATCACCGGCGGCATGTATATCACGAAGAGCCGTTGCGAGAATGTTAATTTTTCCGAACCCATCGGGGTATTCGGCGAGTGTTTCATCGTTCCGAAGGGAAATCCAAAAGACCTGCACAGTTACCAGGACATAAAGGAAAGAAACGCGATCCTCGTTTCCGGTGCGGGCTATACCACCATTGAAAACGCGAAAAAGGAAGACGTGCCTGAAGGCAACCTCATGGTTGTGCCGGGGAACACCGAGATCCTGGCCGCCGTGAAGTCGGGCCGGGCCGATGCCGGCGGGTTGACCTATTTCAGCGCCCTGCATCTTTCCCGGGAAAGCGGAGACGCCGTCGAGGCCACCGATCCCAGGAAAAATCCCGAGTGGACCTTCAACTGGGTGGGGATCGGGTTCCGAAAAACGGACACCGAATTCATGAAGGCCTTCAACGAAGCTCTGAAGGACTATGTCGGGTCAGAGAAAATGCTGAAGGCTGTTGAACAATATGGATACACGGAAGCCCAGTTGCCCGGGGACATTGCCACGTCGTGGGTGTGTGAAAACCGTTAATATTTTGAGACCTTGCCGAACGTCTTGGGGCGGCGCTGAATAAGAAATTTTTACATTGTGTTCACTCGTCCGAAGCAGCGGCGGATTCCGGTCGCTGTTGTCGGACGTCTCCGACTTCACGGAATGAACATAAACCGTTCCTGCAGATGAAAGACGAATCACGATGATGACATATGCCGAGTTTCTTCGGGAATACCTGCCTGCCCTTCTGAAGGGAACCGTCGTCACGCTTGAGCAGACGGCGTTGGGCATCCTGGTCGCCGTCATCGTCGCCGTCATCATGGCCTTTATGAAAATGGCCCCTTTTTTTGCTCTCCGGTGGTTTGGCATAGCATACATAGAAGTGTTCCGGGGAACATCGCTCCTGGTGCAGCTGTACTGGATATTTTTCGTACTTCCGCTCTTCGGGTTTACACTTGACAAGTTTACGGCGGGATTTCTCGCCGTCGGTTTGAACCTGGGCGCCTATGGCGCCGAACTTGTCCGGGGGGGCATACAGGCCGTGCCTCGGGGGCAGTACGAGGCGGCAGTCGCGCTCGGTTTTTCGCCGTTCACGCGTATGCGGAGAATCATTTTTCCCCAGGCCCTGCTGAAAATGCTGCCGCCCTGGGGTAATCTGCTGATCGAGCTGCTCAAGGCGACGGCGCTGGTCGCCTTGATATCCGTGACC
>JAGYOR010000060.1 GCA_018399535.1 Deltaproteobacteria bacterium
GCTCAATCCGGCCCTCCTGGGGCTGGAGGAAACAGGCGACCTTTTCAAGGCCTGTACGCTGTGCGGGACCTGTCGGGAGGTATGCCCCGCCGGCATCGATCATCCGGCTATTTTTCTTCATTACCGGGCACTCGAGGTGAAACGGAAGAGGCGATCCTCCGGACGATGGGAAGCGATGCTGTTCGGCGTCTGGGGAACGGCGGCGGCGCATTCCGCCGTCTGGAGATTCCTGTACCGCCTGGCCCGTCCCGTTCTGGCGGTATTCGGTAAAAAGGGAAAAATCGAGGCCATGCCGGGTCCTTTCGCGGGGTGGTTCGGGGCGAGAGACCTGCCCGTGCCGGCCCGCAGGACATTCAGGGATCAATGGCGCGAATTGCTCTCGAAACAGGGAGGGGCGTCGTGAAAGAATCGGCACGCGAAGAAATACTTGCACGACTGAGGCGGGCGCCGAAGATGGAAATACCTGCCAGGCCTGTTATGCCGACGCCGCGGGAGGCCCTTCTCGACCGGGACGGTTTGACAACCCGCTTTACGGAGGAGCTGACGCGCGAAAGCGGCGTGGTGTACAGGGCCGCCGACCGGAAAGAGATACTGGATTATCTGACGGACATCGCCCGTGCCGAGGGTCTGACGCGGATCATGACGTCGACCGACGACATGATCCGGTCTCTCGATCTTCCGGCCTGGGGCGGACGGGAGGGTGTGTCCGTCAGCACCGCCGCCGATTACCCCGACCGGGAGTCATATACGCGGGCTGTTTTTGACGAGATTGACGCCGGCGTCACGGGCGCGGATTTCGCCGTCGCCGAAACGGGAACCCTGGTCATTGCGCACGGCGGGAACCAGCCCCGCCTCGTGTCGCTCGCGCCGGTTCTGCACGTCGCGGTGGTCGGGATCGACCGTCTTGTGCCCACGTACGAGGACGCCCTCGCTGTTTTTTACGGTAATGCCGGGCGGATTCCGCCCGCTCATCTCACGCTCGTGACGGGACCAAGCATGACCGCTGATATCCGGGCGACTGCTTTCAAGGGTATGCACGGCCCGCGGCGGGTCATCGTTATTGTCGCGGGGTAAATCACGCGGCCTGGTGAGAAAGGATAATGCCATGAAACGAGTTTCCGTGCCTTCCCGGCTCTGGTACGAAAACCGCGAGCGGGAACTGGTTTTTCCCGACCGCTGGGAGGTCGACAATCTCACGTCTTCCGGTTTCGAGCGGGACGAACTCGCGCCGGAGGACATACGGGAAGCCGTGCGCTCACCGATCGAGGGACCCACGCTCAGGGAACTGGCCCGGGGAAAGAAGCAGGCGGTTATTCTCTTCGACGACATGACGAGACCGACGCCGGTGAAGGACGTGGTCCCGTTCGTCCTTGAGGAGCTTCACGAGGCGGGGCTGGAAAAGGACCAGATCCGCTTTATCTGGGCCCTGGGCAGCCACGGCGCCTGCGACATGATCAACGCCCGGAAAAAACTGGGGGACTATATCGTGGAGAACTACGCCGTGTTTAACCACGATCCTTTTCAAAACACGGTTCGCGTGGGACGGACGCCCACGGGCGTGGAGGTGTGGCTGAACCGCGAGTTCATGAATTGCGATCTCAAAATCGGCATCGGCTGCATCACCGCGCACGTGCACGTGGGGTTCGGCGGCGGGGCGAAAATCGTGCTTCCCGGCGTGGCGGGCATCGAATCCATCAACCAGTTTCATAACCAGCTGTACCGCGACCAGAGCCGCGCGGGGCTGGGAAATTTCGACGACAATCTCATGCGGGCGGAGTGCGACGCCGCGGGAGACATGGCCGGCCTCGATTTCAAGGTCGACGCCCTGATAAACCGGCGTGGCGGGATCACGGATCTCTACGCCGGTCCTTTCCGTGCCGTCCATGCCGCCGGGGCGGAAGCGGGGAAGGAGCACTACGGCATTCCCTACGCCACGGGCTACGACATCGCCGTGTGCAACGCTTACGGAAAGGCGAACGAAGCGGCCATTTCGCTTCTCATGTCGCTCATGGTCCTGAAACCCGGCGGAGCGGGAACGGCCGTGCTCATCGTCGATGCACCGGAGGGACAGGTCCCGCATTACGTGATGCGCGCCTGGGGGACCGACTACGGCGGGCGGCATTACACAGTGAAGGTCAAGGGTGAGAAACTCATCACCGCGCTTATGAAGAAGCTCATCGTGTTCGCGCCGGCACCCGACAGGACCATGCTCGATCTCATCTGCCATATCGACGACGCGACGGTGGTCAAGACCTGGTCCGAGGTGCTGGCTGTCCTGGAGGAAGACTATCCGGGCCCGGCCAGGACAGCGGTTATCCAGGACGGCACCATGCAGTACATGAAACGTCCTGACGCGTGAGGCGGCGTGATGGCGGATTCCGTACTGGTCATTCACGAAAATGACAACGTGGCCGTGGCCCTTCGGGACCTCGAGGCGGGCGAGGAAGCCCTGTTCCGCGGGAAAATCCTCGCGACCGCGCTGGAACGTGTGCCGGCGGGGCACAAGATAGCCATTTGTGAAATTGAGCGGGGCGGGGAGATCATCAAGTACGGCGAGCCGGTCGGAATAAGTACGGCGGTGATTCCTCGGGGCGCCTGGGTGCACACGCACAACCTGGAGAGCGGGCGATGGAAAAGGACGTAAGCATCAGCGGATACCGGCGGAAGGACGGCCGCGTCGGAATCCGGAACCACCTGTTGGTTATTCCCACCGTCGCCTGCGTGAACGGCGTGGTCAACCGGGTGGGACGGGCCGTCCCGGAAGCGGTCTGCGCGCCCCACGGCCACGGGTGCGGGCGTGGAGGAGAGCGAGATCTCGTGATTCTTTTCCGCGCGCTCTCCGGCATGATCCGGCATCCGAACGTCGGCGCCGCGGTGGTTATCGGCCTCGGCTGCGAAGTGTCGAACACGAAAACGCTGCTGCCGATGCTTGGCGATATCGGCAAACCCCTGGCCGTTCTGAACGTTCAGGAAGAAGGCGGTTCACTGAAAACCGCCGACAAGGCGATCGGGGCGGCCCGTGAATTCCTGGAGGAACTTGCCGCCGCGCGTCGCGAACCCGCGGACTGGAACGATCTCCTTGTGTCCGTCGAGTGTGGCGGATCCGACGCCATGTCGGGCATAACGGCGAATGTTGCCGTGGGAGCCGTGGCTGACCTGCTCGTGGACCGCGGGGCGACGGTCATGTTCGGGGAAAATACGGAAATGATCGGCGCCGCGCATGTGCTTGCCCGGCGCGCCGTCAACGACGAAGTGGCTCGGAAAATCACGGAAATGACCGACCGGGCGGAGACGCTGACGCGGACCGTCATGGGCGACATGGCGGGCCTTGTTATTTCGCCGGGGAACATGGACGGCGGCATGAGCACCATCGCCGAGAAGTCCCTGGGATGCATCGTCAAGGGAGGAACCCGTCCCGTCATGGACGTGGTTGATTACGGCGAAGCGCCGAAGGTACGCGGTCTCGTACTGCAGGACGGTCCCGGGTACGATGCCGACTCCATGGCCGGATTCGCGGCCGCCGGTTCACAGCTCATGCTGTTCACCACGGGGCGGGGAACTCCCGCCGGCTTCCCGGCCGTTCCCGTTATAAAGGTGGCGAGCAACAGCGCGCTCTACCGGGCCATGGAAGACGACATGGACATCAACGCGGGGAACATGGTGGAAGGAGTGCCGCTGGAAGTACTCCGCGACGACATGGCGGCTTACATGACGGAGATCATCAACGGAAAGCGCACCAGGGCGGAAGAAAACGGCATGGATGTCTTTACCTTTATGACTGTCAATCCGCCGTTTTGACGGCCATCCTCCGGACCTGAGAGAAGACTCCCGGCCGGCCAGCGACACCCTTTCATTACGGCTTTTTACTTGACAGGATGTTCCCGTCGCCGCTACACTGCCGCCCATTCTGCTTCAGGAAAGGAATGATACATGAACGGCGCGATCAGAATCGGCATTATCGGTTACGGTAATATCGGACGGGCCGTGGAGGCTGAAATCGCCGAGACGCCCGACATGAGATTGGCCGGAATTTTCACCCGAAGAGACCCCGCGTCTGTTCAGACGGCGGGAGATTCCGCGCAGGTGAATCACCTGGACAACATCGTAAATCACCGGGACGAGATCGATGTAGCCATACTGTGCGGGGGGTCGGCCACGGACCTGCCCGAACAGGGACCGCGCTTCGCCGCTCTTTTCAATACGGTGGACAGCTACGACACCCACGCGAGAATACCGGAATATTTTGAAGCGGTGGACCGTCCTGCTCGGGAAGCCGGGAAAACGGCCGTCATATCAACAGGATGGGACCCGGGATTATTTTCCCTCATGCGAGTTCTGGGAGAGGCCGTGCTGCCCCGCGGACGTACGTACACTTTCTGGGGGCCCGGCGTGAGTCAGGGTCATTCCGACGCCCTCCGGCGGGTTGAAGGCGTGGCCGACGCGCGCCAATACACGGTACCGTTCGAGAGCGCTCTGGAACGGGTCCGGTCGGGCGAAGACCCGGAACTGTCGCCGCGGGAAAAACATTTGCGCGACTGTTACATAGTGCCCCGGGAGGGGGCGGACCTCGCGAAAATCGAAGAGACCGTGCGTACCATGCCCCATTATTTTGATGAGTACGACACCAGAATCACCTTTATCACGCCGGAAGAAATGGCGATGAAACACGCGGCGATGCCGCACGGGGGATTCGTCCTGCGCTCGGCCCTGACCGGCGACAGTTCGAGACACCTGGCTGAATTCAGTCTGAAGCTGCAAAGCAATCCTTTTTTCACGGCAAGCGTGCTTGTCGCCTACGCCCGCGCCGCCTGGCGGCTGAACCGGGAAGGTTCGGTGGGCGCGAAGACGGTCTTCGATATCGCTCCGTCCTACCTGTCGCCGCGGACGCCGGAAGATCTCCGACGCCGGGAACTCTGACGATGTTGACAGAAAAGAAATATTTTTTTATATAAGAATTTCTGAGCGGTTTTGTTCTGTACTATATACTTCATGACCATGGATGCGCGGAAGAGGGGTGCAAAGCCCCCGCTGCCCCGCAGCCGTAAAGGGAACGAACGTCCAGCAACGTCACTGTCGCGCCGACGCGATGGGAAGACGGACAAGTAGGCTGCCCTGAGCCGGAATACCGCTCCATGGGAGAAACCTCGAGGGAGGTGCGTCACGGGTTATCCATCCCACGCACATCACGTCTCATCGTTCGTAAGGCTGTAAGAAGCCCGCGGACGGGTGCGTTCGTCCGGCGGGCGCCGTGTCGCCCGGACGTCCATGTTGAGCTAGCCTCCCTGCTGGAAAGGCGTATATGAAACAAGGTGTTACCTGTACCCGCGTCGCGGCCGTAACGGCGTGTTTCGCGGTCCTGTTCGTCGTCGTGCTGGCGCTGTCGCTCGCGACAGGCACCGGTGGAGTCGATATTCAGGGCGCACTGGCGACCGTGCGCCTGGGGTTTCCCGGTGATGGTTCCGCCACGGTGGACCAGGTCATCCTGTACCAGGTCCGTCTGCCCCGGTGTCTTTTCGCGGCCATCGTGGGAAGCGCTCTCGCGACGGCAGGAGTTCTCTACCAGGGGCTTCTCAGGAACCCCCTCGCCGAACCGTTCATTCTCGGCATTTCCGGAGGAGCCGCCCTGGGCGCCGTGGTAGCGGTGGCAACCGGTCTGGCCGGACTGTTCTGGGTCCGTCCCGTCCTGTCCCTGGCGGGGGCCCTGACGGCCATGGCGCTGGTGTTTGTTATCGGGCGGTCCGGTACGACTCTTCGGCCGACCACCCTGCTTCTGGCCGGGGTGATAGTGAACGCCTTCTTCTCAGCCCTGATCATGTTTTTTATTTCCATCAGCACCGAACGCCAGTTGCACGACATTACCCACTGGCTCATGGGCAACCTGGGGTCAGCCGACTTGGTCGACCTGCGGGTGCTTTTCGCGCTTCTTGCCGCGGGTTTTGTCTTTGCCTGGGCGCAGGCCCGTCCGTTGAACCTGCTCAGCATGGGAGAGGAAACGGCGGGGTACCTGGGCGTCAACGTGGAGCGGGTGAAAATTATTCTCTTCGTCACCGGCTCGCTTCTCACCGCCCTGGCCGTTGCATTCAGCGGCATCATCGGGTTCGTGGGACTCATCATTCCCCACATGGTTCGTCTTGTATTCGGTTCCGACCACCGCCTGCTGCTGCCGGCGGCCTGTCTCTTCGGCGGCGCGTTCCTGGTGGCTGCGGATACCATAGCCAGGTCCGTCGTTCCCTACGCGGAACTGCCCGTGGGAGTGGTGACGGCGCTCTGCGGCGCGCCCTTTTTCCTGTATCTTTTGAAACGGGGGGAATCGCGGATATCATGAACGTCCTGTCGCTCAAGCATGTCACCTTTCACTACGCCGGAGGTCCCGCGGTGCTGAAGGATATTTCCTGCAGGTTTGAGGCCGACCGGTTCCGTGGAATCATCGGGCCCAACGGATCAGGCAAGACGACCCTGCTGAAAGTGATCGACGGCATGCTGAAGCCCCGGCGGGGAAGTGTCCTCGTCGACGATCAGGACATAGCGGACGTGAACCGTTCGGAAGTGGCCCGCATGATCGCCGTCGTGCCCCAGGAAACGGCGTTGGTTTTTCCCTTTACCGTGGAGGAAGTGGTCCTCATGGGACGGGCTCCCCACCTGGGCCGGTTCGCTTTCGAAGGCGAGCGGGACCGGGACATCGCCCGAACGGCGATGGAACGGACGGGCGTCCTGCCCTTCGCCCGGCGGAACATGAACGAACTCTCGGGCGGCGAAAGGCAACGGGTGCTGATCGCCCGCGCCCTTGCCCAGCAGCCGCGGCTCATACTGCTCGACGAGCCGACGGCCTTTCTCGATATCAAGTATCAGAAGACAGTCTTCGATCTGCTGGTGGAACTCAACCGCGACGAAGGGCTGGGCATTCTTGCCGTCACCCACGACCTCAACCTGGCCGCGCTGTACTGCGACACGCTCGTTCTTCTTTCCGAGGGGCGGATCGATTCACAGGGACCTCCCGGCGAGGTTATCACGGAGGAACGCATAGCCCGGGTCTACGAGACGGATGTACGGGTCGAGCACAACGGCGAATCGGACCGGCCCCGGGTGATCATCAGGCGATGAAAGCGGGTATGTCCCGACAATGATAGAAAATGAAAGGAATTATGTAATGACACGAATGATAGGTACCCTGTTTCTTGTTCCGATCTGCCTGGTTGTCCTGGCTGGATGGACTGTTCCCGTCCGGGCCGCCGCGCCTGAAGAACCGGTTGTCCTGGAAGAAATCGTTGTCACCGCCGTCCGCGGTGTCGAGGAAGTGCGGAAGATTCCCGCCAACGTGAGCGTCATCACCGCCGAGGATATCGAGGAATCCGGAGCGACGTCCATCGTGGAGGTCCTTGAAACGCTGGAAAGCGTCAACGTCAGGTCATACAGCGGCAATCCTTCCCAGGCCATGGTCGATCTGCGCGGCATGGGCGGCGACAATCCCTTCGGCAAGGTCCTGGTTATGCTGGACGGCAGGCGCATGAACCGTCCCGACATGGCCTCCATCAACTGGCTCCAGGTATCTCCGGCCAGGGTGGAGCGTATCGAAGTGGTGCGGGGAAGCGGTTCTGTTCTCTACGGCGACGCCGCCGTGGCCGGCGTTATTAATATTATTACGAAAAAAGGCGAAGGACCGCCCACCGTCGACGCGTCGGTCATGTTCGGCAGCTACGGTCTGCACAACGAGCGTCTGGGCGTATCGGGATCCGAAGGAACCCTTTCCTACAGCCTGTCCGGCGAAAACCTGAAAACCTTCGGATACCGTGACCGGTCGGCCTTTTCATCGAAGGGAGGCGCCGTTGACATCGGCTATGACGCTACGGAGTCGGTGCGGGTTTCTCTCGGCGTCTCGTTCAACGAGACGGATTATGAACTGCCGGGAACGCTGACGCAAGCGCAGATGGCGGTAAACAGAAAGCAGGCGCAATCACCGGCACACCTGAACGACGAGTCGTCGGACCGCTACGGCAACATTGATCTCGGCCTGGAAACACTGCTCGGCGATTTCGGCGAGTTGTCACTGGGCGTCGCCTACGGGACGAAGACCATTGAAGCGGACATGCTGTCATCGTGGGCTCCGAACCAATACAATCGATACGACATGGGGACCCTGGCCCTGACGCCGAAGTATGTCCTGGAACGTACCATCATGGGACATGTCAACACGTTCACCGCGGGAGTCGACTTCTACGATGAAACAATGGACCTGGAACAATTCAGCGACGCGCAACGGTCAATGCAGACCCACGCGGTCGATTTTACGAAGCGAAGTATCGGGTTCTATGTTCGCGATGAGTTTCATCTCGTGCCGTCGCTGGCACTGAGTGGCGGTTTTCGCGCGGAACGGGCGTCAATCGAAGGCGACTACCGGGATTTCAGCTTTCCTACGACCCGTTTCAACCCGGACAGGAAAATACACCGCGGGCGTGCATGGGACGCGGGGCTGACCTGGCTGTTCGGTGAGCGTTCGAACGCCTTTGTCCGCTGCGGCACCTTCTATCGCTACCCCTTCCTCGACGAGCAGGCGTCCTATCTGGGGTTCCCGATAACATTTCTCGATGACCTGGAGCAGGAAAAGGGACGAAATTATGAAATGGGAACGCGGCTTTTTTTCCTTGATAACCGGTTGCGCGTCGGCCTGACGGCGTACCGGATCGATATGCGGGACCAGATCGTTTACGTGGGATTGTGGCCGACAGGTCAGAACCGCAACCTCGACAGGACCCGGCACCAGGGCCTGGAGCTGAACGCGCGCTATCGCCTGGCGGACATCGCCGTGGTGGAAGGAAACGCGACGTTCAGCTCGTCGAAATTTCGGGAAGGCCCATACAGCGGAAATGACGTACCCCTGGCGCCGCGCGCGACGGCGTACTTGGCCCTGGACGTGTATCTTCCGGGCGGTGTAACCCTGCGCCCCGAAGTGCATCGTACGGGCGACGCGTTTCTTGCCGACGACCTCGATAACAGCACGGAAAAACTTAGAGGTCGTACCCTGGGGAACCTGTATCTTTACTACAGGCCGTCCATGGATCGCCCGGAACTGACCGCCTTCCTGGGCATTGAAAACATAACCGATGAAGAGTACGTTACCTATGGCTATGATATGGCCCAGTGGGGAGCGGCCAATACCTATTGTCCCGCGCCGGGACGAACGATCAAGGCCGGCCTTTCGGTGCGGTTTTAGCGGTCTGACGGGAGACTGTCACGTGATTTATGCGAGTGTCATTCCCGCGAAGGCGGGGAACCGGGTGTTGATAACAGTGCTGATGCTGGTGTTCCTTGCCGCCTTTCCCGTGGAAGCGGCTGTCCATACCGATGCCCTGGGACGGACCGTGGAAATACCGACGTCGCCGCAACGGATCGTGTCGCTGGCGCCCAATATCACGGAAACCCTGTTCGAACTTGGCCTCGATGATGAAATCGTCGGAGTTACCACGGACAGCGTATATCCCGAGGAGGCCCGGAGCCGTCCGAAAGTGGGCGGTCTCGCCTCGCTGTCACTGGAGCGTGTCATCGGTCTCGATCCGGACTGTATCATCGCCACCGCCGACGGCAACCCGAAGGAGCCGGTGTTGCAGCTTGCACGGGCCGGGTTCCCCGTGTACGTGACAAACCCGCGTGACCTCGACGGTATGCTCGCAATGATCGTCGATCTGGGAATTGTCACGGGACGGAGGAAGCGGGCGGAAGAGCTGGCGGCCGGGCTGAGACGGCGTATCGAAACGGTGGCCGCGACAACGGACGGTCGAGAAAAGCCGAGGGTGTTTTTCCAGGTTGCCTCCGATCCGCTCATCACCGTGGGCGGCGGAACCTTTCACGACCGGCTTATAGAACTGGCAGGCGGAGTCAATATTTTCAGCCTGTCGCCGGTGCGTTATCCCCGGGTGAACGTTGAAATGGTCGTTGCAGGCGAGCCAGAGGTGATCGTTCTTGCGTCCATGGGGCGGGGACAGGGCGACGATTCTCAGCTGGCGCGATGGAAGCGATGGCACGGCATTCCCGCCGTTTCGGCGGGACGTCTTCACCGGATCGACGCCGATATTGTTCACCAGCCGTCTCCCCGGATCGTTGACGGTCTCGAGATACTGGCGGACCTGCTCCATCCGGATCGACGGGACCGGCCCGAAGACCAATCCAACACAGAAGCTTTATTAAAGGAGCCTTGATTCCATGATTGAATATTTTTATCGGGGCGGCCCGATCATGTACCCGCTGCTGTTTTGTTCCATTCTCGCCGTTACCGTCATTATCGAACGGAGCGTGTTCTGGCTGCGGCACGGGAAAAACAGCGATCTTTCAGCCCTGGAGACCTTCATGGAACGGGTGGAAAAAAACAATCTCGAAGGCGCGCGCCGGGCGGCCGAGGGAACCCGGGATCCCCGTATCAGGGTGCTGTCCTGCGGCATGGTCCACCGTGAATTTTCCCTGCGGGACGCGCTTCAGATGAGCGCCGGCGAAGAGATCGCCTGCATGAGGCACTACCTGCCCGTCCTGGATACCATGATCACCTTGGCGCCCCTCCTGGGTATCCTGGGAACCGTCACGGGAATCATCTATTCTTTCACCGTCCTCGGGGAGGCCGGCATTGAAGACCCGGCGCTGGTCACCGCCGGCATCGGCCAGGCGCTCATTACCACGGCCTTCGGGCTTGCCGTCGCCATTTTCAGCCTCATTCCCTATAATTATTTTGCAGACCGGGTGGAAAAGGCAGCCGACGAAATCGAGCGGTACTCCACGACCCTGGAGATGCTTGTCGAAAAAAATAAAATAAGGGAAGAGGGCGCCTGATGAAGATCGACCGCTCGCGGAGCCGCAGGGCGCGAATCGAGATGATTCCTCTCATCGACGTTATTTTCCTGCTGCTTGTCGCCTTCATACTCTTTTCCATGACCATGACGACCCACCGGGGTCTCAACCTTGATCTGCCTGACGC
>JAGYOR010000061.1 GCA_018399535.1 Deltaproteobacteria bacterium
CCGTCGCACGATTCTGTACCTGCCCTCTTCGATGATTATTCGCAACCAGGTACTTTTTTTGTTGGTCTTTTCCAGGTCGACCTCGCGGGGAATAAAAAAGCCGTCGCTGAGACTTATACCCTTTCGCATCGCCGAAAGGCGCGCCTTGTCAATCGAACCGCGGACCTTGACACGGTAGGTCTTCGGAACGGCGAATTTCGGATGCTGCAGGCGGTAGGAAAAATAGCCGTCGTTGGTCATGATCAGAAGACCTTCAGACGCGTAGTCAAGCCGACCCACCGGTACCAGCCGCTCGGTAAAACCGGGTATCAGATCGGCGACTGTTTTTCTGCCCCGGGAATCACTCACGGCCGTCAGGTACCCCGCCGGCTTGTGCAGGATCAGGTACACTTTCGACGTGTCCACGGTGATGCGGGCGCCGTTAACTCGAATAACGTCCGCGCCGGGATCGGCCTTGACGCCCAGTTCGGTGACAACCACGCCGTTAACGCTGACGCGGCCTTCCCGAATAAGCTGTTCGGCCGCGCGGCGGGAGGCGATGCCGGCCGCCGCGATGATTTTCTGCAGACGTTCAGTCAAAGGGTTCTTCCTCCTCCAGCTCTTTCAACTCCCTGAGCGTCGGCAGTTCCGACAGGTCCTTCAGGCTGAATACCTCGAGAAATCTTTTCGTGGTTCCGTACATGATCGGCCTGCCGGGAACGTCTTTTCGTCCGACGACACGCACGAGGTTTTTTTCCAGCAGCCCTTTCAGGGCGGCGCTTACGTCGACTCCCCGGACCTGCTCGATATCGGATTTCAGGACCGGCTGTCGGTAGGCAACAACGGCGAGGGTTTCCAGGGCGGCCTGGCTGAGCGAGGCGGGTCGACCGCCCCGAAGCTTCAGAATCCACGGCGTGGAAATATCGGCCGTGCGGAACTGGAACCCGCCGGCCACATCCGCCAGGAAAACACCTCCTTCTCTTCGCGCATACTCGTCGACAAGTTCCCGGACCGCGGCGGCGACGTCGGATTCCGACACATCGTCGAAGAGTTCTCTCATTTTCTTTATGGATAGTGGAATGTCGGATACAAACAGCAACGACTCAATAATCGTTTTCAGCTCCTTCATGGTCCTCCGTTCCCTCCAGCTCAACGGCCAGGTATATGCGGATTGTCTCGTAGGGGGCCTGCTGAAAAGCCCGGGCCACTCTCATCTTCATTAATTCAAGAAGTGCGAGAAAGGTAAAGACGACGGATCGCCGATTGAATTCCCGCCCCAGCAATTCATCGAAGGTAAGCGTTCGTTTTTCATTAAGCAGATCGAGAATTTCACTGACCCGTTGCGAAAGCGACATGGTTTCCGTGTCGATTTCCATGGTGAAATCCCCCCCGCGTTCGGTTATCACCCGCTGGAAGGCTTTTACCAGCTCGAACACCCCTACTTCACGAATCGGGCTGTCCCCGTCATCGTCAAGATCGTCAACCGGCTCCTGCCTGGCAAACAAGTCCCGGTCGAGCAGCTTGCGATTGTTCAAGTCGAGGGCCGCCTCCTTGAAAGCCTGGTATTCCAGGAGCTGGCGCACCAGTTCTGCACGGGGATCTTCTTCTTCCACTCCTTCTTCCTCGTGAACCGGCAGAAGCATACGGGACTTAATGTGCAAAAGGGTCGCCGCCAGAACGAGGTATTCCCCCGCCAGATCGAGATTAAGAGACTTCATCGCGTCAAGGTAGGCGATATACTGCTCGGTTATCATGGAGATGGGAATGTCGTAGATATCGATTTCGTTTTTTCTGATGAGATAGAGCAGAAGATCGAGCGGACCTTCAAATATATCGAGTTTTATCCTGTAGTCCATGACACCGGATATCCCCCCGATCGGCGCCCCGTTCATTTACGCCTTGTTGATCCGGTAAATCTTCAGGGCGTCTCTGACCTCGTCCATGGTGAGGCGGGCGATTTCGCGCGCCCTGTCGGTGCCGGCGGCCAGAATGTCCCGCACCTCATCGAGGTTGTTGAAATAATGGTCCTGAATTTCATGGAAGGGCGCCATGCCCTCGGCAACGGCCGCTGCCAGGCGGCGTTTGCACTCAACACATCCGATTGCCGCTTTTCTGCAGTCTTCCTCTATCTGCTCGACCTCCGGCGCGGGACTGTACAACCGGTGAAAAGCAAACACGTTGCACAACTCCGGCCGACCGGGATCACTTTTCTTCTTGCGATCCGGATCGGTGAACATGGCCAGAATCTTGCCGGAAAGCGTATCACCCCGGTCACGCAGGTATATCGAGTTGTCATAGGACTTGCTCATCTTGCGTCCGTCGATGCCCAGGAGTTTCGGCACGTCCGCCAGAAGCGGCTCGGGCACGGGGAATACTTCCCGAAAGATAAAATTAAAGCGCCGCGCTATTTCCCGCGTCAGTTCAATGTGCGGAAGCTGGTCAACGCCCACGGGAACACCGTAAGCCTTGTACATGATGATGTCCGCCGCCTGAAGAACGGGGTATCCCAGGAAACCGGCCGTCGACAGGTCACGGTCGGCAAGTTCTTCTCTCATTTCCTTGTAGGTCGGATTTCGCTCAAGCCACGCCAGGGGCGTTATCATGGAAAGAACAAGAAAAAGCTCCGCGTGTTCAGCAACTTCCGACTGCAGGAACAGGACGCTCCGGGAAGGATCCAGGCCGGCGCTCAGCCAGTCCACGAGCATGTCGATGGTGTTTTCGCCGATTTCCGACGTGTCTTTATAATCACTGGTCAGGGCGTGCCAGTCGGCGACAAAATAGAAACATTCGTATCCGCCGTCATTCTGAAGGTTTACCCAGTTATTCAAGGCTCCGTGGAGATTTCCCAGGTGGAGCTTGCCGGTGGGCCGCATGCCGCTTAAAATACGCTTTTTCTTCAAGAATAATAACTCCCCGTATAGTAATGTATCCCCCGGCGGGGGCGCAGGTAATAACAGGAAAACCGCGGGAAGTCAATGACCTGCCGCTCCTTCCCGCATCGGGTCGCGCACCGTCCACCTATTGTCTCAGGATACCATCTCCTCAATGATCTCGCGGACTGATTTGACGTCCCTGATGAGAGCGCTCACCTGGCCCGCGCCCGCGAGGGCGTTCTCCAGGTCGCCGGTCTCCCAGGCCTTTGTCCGATCGACGGCGAGCAGTTCCTCCTCCAGGTTTACCGAGGGGTCTTCCATGAGTTTCCGAATACCCGGCGTTACAACAGCCCGCGTCATCATGTTGCCCACCGGCAACAGGTCGGTCCCCCCATCGCCGCAATCGATCACCGCCTGCTTCCATGCTTCATGGGCAATGCTTTCCTTTGAAACGAGGAACCGCGTTCCTACCTGGACGCCCCGTGCTCCCAAGGCAAGGGCGGCGCGGTACCCTCTGGAATCGGCGATGCCGCCGGCGGCCACTACCGGTATCGAAACGTGGTCGCAAACCAAGGGCACCAGGATCATCGTTGATGTTTCCGGTTTTCTGGAACGAAGCCCGCCCGCCTCGCATCCCGCCACGACCACCCCGTCGGCGCCCGATTTCTCGGCCTTCACGGCATGCGCCAGCGAGAGCACCACGTGCAAACCCCTCATCCCCAGCTCGTGGATCAACGGATAGATATCGCCCGGCTGTCCCACCGAGGTGGTGACCGTGGTCACGCCCGCCCCGGCAAGCACCTCGAGAATCTCACGATGAAGCGGATTCATGATAACCACGTTGGCGCCGAAAGGTTTGTCCGTCAGGCCCCGGACAGTGTTCACGAGCGATCGTGCTTCATCAATGTCGCGGATGAACCCGAGAGCAAGCATGCCGAATCCTCCCGCCTCGGAAACGGCCGCTACCATCTCGGGACTGTTCATGGAACCGATGGGACCCTGAATAACGGGCCAGGTGGACCCGAGAATATCAGGTAAGTCGGACATCCTTTTTCCTCCACGAATGAGAATAGGCGGCCACGGGTTTCAAGACTGCGCCGCAACAACCCGACGGTATTCCTTACCGCCGCAATGAATCGTCCGGGAACCCGGCGGCGGAAACAGAGTTGTTTCTGAAAATACTCATTTCCCCGGCCCGGTGTTATGCCACAAAACAGAATCCAGCACAAATAAGCGAATCTATCGATATCAATTGCCGCGTGGGAAACGCCTGCCGCATTTATATCGTGTTTTACTTATTAATGCAGCACTATCCCAAGGGAAGCACGGTCTTACCGTAATATTCGTTCCAGACCTGGGCCATTGCCGCATAAATCGCGGAGAAACCGCAGATGATTCCCTCGTACCCCGCGATACGAGTAATTGCAGCGCTTCCTGATGCATCGCCCAATGCCAGGAGCCAGAACAAGATGGTCAGCGTGGCGAAAACGACCTGGAGCGCCCTGGTTAATTTCAATGTTGCTATAAACATAAAGAAGGTAAAGAGTCCCCACATGAACAGATAAACCGCCATTGCGCCACCGGTTGATCCCTGCCACCATCCCCATTCGTTCATGAGCAACAGGAAAACAAGAGAAAGCCAGAAGAGACCGTATGACGTGAATGCCGTCGTTCCAAACGTGTTGTTCTTTTTCCATTCAAATATGCCGGCTATCACCTGCGCCAGGCCGCCGTAGAAAATGCCCATTGCAAGAATCATCGTGTCAAGTGACGTGAACCCCGCGTTATGAACGTTCAAGAGTACCGTCGTCATGCCGAACCCCATGAGTCCCAGGGGAGCCGGGTTTGCGGTATTGTCGATAATTTTCATTGTTTCGTTCTCCATCTACCCCCTACCTCCTCTTCAAAATTCTCAGACACGTTCATACAGAAAAAATACTTCTTTGGCAACTGCCGGCGGGATCGGGAACATGAATCTATTGAAAAAAAACAGGGACGCCGAAAGGCGCCCCTGTCGAACGAACACGTACGCGTTATTTCTTCGGCGGCGTCATCATCACAAAGGCGATGATGATACCCAGTACCGCCAGAACGGCCGTGGGAACAAAGGCAAACATGTAGGAACCGAACACGTCGCGGGCCTGACCGGAGATGATACTTCCCAGGATCGCCCCCAAACCGTAGGCCAGGAAAACGACGCCGTAGTTCTTGGCATAATTGGTCACGCCGAAGTAGGCGTTCGTCGCCGTGGGGCCTATGGCCAGCCAACCGCCCAGGCAGAGCCAGAATCCGATGAAACAGGTGACGTAGAGCGCCACGCTTCCCTCTTTCGCGACCAGCATGCCCAGCGAGCAAACCAGGATAATGACAAAAGAAATAATTGCCGCCTTCTGGGGATTCAGCTTGTCCGTGACGGAACCGAAGAGAGGTCGTCCCAGGCCGTTGAATATGGCGAATACTCCTACCAGCGTAGCAGCAGCGGTAGCCGGGATCACGATGATTTCCTGTCCAACCGGGCTGGATATGCCGATGGCCATGAGACCGGCCAGGCAGCCGATGGTATAGGAGAGGAAAAGACCGTAGAAGGCCTTTGTCTTGACCATTTCACCGGTGGTGAAATCAACGGAACCGGCGCCGGTTGTGGCCGCCGTAAAGCCCGTCGGTGCCCATCCGTCCGCAGGATAGCGGAAGGGAATAAAGAAAACACAGATAACAATAAGGAATGCAAGTCCCATTGTGAAAAAGGCCTGCATGGGCCCGGCACTGCTGATGATTGATGCAGCCACGTAGGCGGAAACGAAGGGTGAACCGCCGAAACCGGCAATGGTAAGACCGAGGGCCAATCCACGCTTGTCCGGGAACCACCGGCCGACCACGGCAAGGGGAACGCCGTAGGCAAGACCGACACCGGCGCCGCCGATCAACCCGTAGGTAATGATCAGCACACCGATGTTGGGAGACTGGCTTGCCAACATCCAGCCGAGACCGACGACGACACCGCCGAGAATACCCAGGTTACGCGGCCCCAACTTGCCGATAAGCTGGCCGCCCACGAAAACCATGATGGCAAAGACCGCCAGAAATACCATGAAGGGCATCCCCGCCCAGGTGGCGCTTGAACCGAGCAGTTCCTGTACGTGCTTGTTAAACACGCTGTAGGCGTACACGCTTCCCAGGCAGATATTGATTATGAATCCAAAAAGAATAAACAACCATCGCCCTGATTCCGGCGCCATTCCAAAGAGTCTGTTTTCACTCACACCCCGTTTCCTCCTTTTTATTCAAATTTAAAAAAACAAAGACAGCGTACCATAAACTAGCGTATTTCACTTTGTCAACGTACTTTCCGGAATGGGGAAAACAAATTTTTTAATTTATTCAATCCTGTTCGATTCCCCTGGATGACCGGCCCCGTCCGAAGGTTACGAAAAGACCAAGAATGCCGTCGGCACCAGCGTCTACGAGATGCAGCATGAATTCCTTCTCCTCTCCCGGGACGCGCGCGAGGAGAGCGTCGCCTTCGTGCGCCGTCGTTACCCGAGCGCCGACATTCCCGGCACAATGAGCGATCGAACCGGCAAGGGATGCGGGATCCGCTTTCCCAAGCTTGACAAGGTTCACCGGAATCGCTCCGGGATAGAGAACGCGGTCGCCCTCGTCGTCAGAATCGCCGCCCAGAAGCACTTTGTGAACCGCGATAAATCGTCCTTCCGGGAATTCCAGTTTCCGTTCCCGCGTCATATCGCCGTCCCTCCTGTTGAGGTCATACACCATCATGCGATCAAAAACGGCCCCCGGCGGAAGGTATCTTCCCGCGGCGCTCTCCCGCAACCCCCGAAGCGGATCATCGCCCAGCCCGGGATCGGATACCTCGGCAAGGTAGCGGCGGGCATAATAAAACCCCCAGCCGTCGCCGGAATCCGTCCGGTCACCTTCCACCCATGCTTCACCCGCGATTCCGTCCGTATTATCCAGGGAAACGCCGAGACACATGTCGTAGTAACTGACGCGCGGCCGGTCGTGAAACCATCGCATTACCGTCGCGGCAAACACCCATCCCGCATCGAGGTTTATCCCGTGCTCCGGCGCGTTCCTTCGGTCATTCGTGTTAATCGTCGAGCCGGCCGCCGGCCTGAAGATGATTTTTCGGCCTTGCCTGAGCCGCTTCCAGACGGCAGCGCTAAAGCCGGCTTCTGTTTGCAAGGCTGACAGCATTTCGTCGACGCACGGATAGATATCGTCAACCATCGCCCGTACCATGTTCCAGTCGGAATCATCTTCGGGGTGAAACGGGAATCCGGCCGGGCAGTATTTCACCGAAACGGCGGCCACGTGTGCCGGGAACGACCGGGCATCGAGATGTTCCTGAACGGCCCGCCTCAGTGAATCGCTCATAATCTCTCCCTCAAACCGTACCGACGGCGCCGGATTTTTCTTTGTTCTTGCGGTTGTCTTTCGGTATGCGGAACAGGTTCAACGCGTTTTCGGCGCTTGCCTGCGCCAGCTCTTCGAAACCGATGCCCCGTATCTCGGCGACTTTCCAGGCGGTGTAGACGACAAATGCGGGTTCGTTCCGTTTTCCCCGTTTCGGTTCGGGTGCGAGAAACGGCGCGTCCGTTTCCACCACGAGTCGTTCCAGAGGAATTTTCTGTGCCACATCACGAATCTTGTCGGCGTTGCGAAAGGTAACCGTGCCGGGGATGGAAATGTAATATCCCATGTCAAGGCACCGGCGGGCCATGGCATAATCGCCCGAAAAACAGTGAATCACGCCGGAAATCCTGCCGCGGTGTTCCTCGAGCATGTGCATGGTTTCTTCGTGCGCGTCCCTGTCATGAATAATGACGGGGAGTTCCAGCTCCCGGCACAATTCAAGTTGTTCGCCGAAACGCTTGATCTGGCTTTTTCGGGGGGAATAGTTTTTGAAAAAGTCCAGTCCTATTTCACCGTAAGCGACCACTTTCGGATCAGCCGCGAGACGGCGGAGCTCGTCGTAGGTCCCCGTGGTGATTGTTCGGACCTCGTGGGGATGAATCCCCACCGAAGCCCGGACCATGTCATAGCGGCGGGCCGTTTCAACGGCCTTCCTGCTGTCTTCGAGATTGATACCGACAGTGACTACCATGTCCAGCCCGGCTTCGCGGGCCCGCTCGACAACAGCGTCTCGGTCATCGTCGAAATCGTCCAGTTCAAGATGTGCATGTGAATCGATGAGCATAAATTAACGTTCTCCTTGTGTTCCGTGAATAATATACAGTTCCCGCAACGGCCTCATGTCTCCCTGTACGAACCTATTCCCGCAGCCGGGGATCGAGAGAATCCCTGATTCCTTCGCCCAGCAGGTTATAGCCCAGGACAGTGATGAGGATAGCCAACCCCGGGTAAAGAGATAACCACCAGGCAATGTCGATGTTGTCTTTGCCCGCTGTGAGAATGTTGCCCCAGCTCGGGGTGGGAGGCTGTACGCCGATGCCGAGGAACGACAGGGCGGATTCCGTCAGTATCGCGCCCGCAACGCCCAGGGTGGCCGCAACCAGCACAGAGGCCATGGCGTTGGGCAGAATATGCCTGAAAATAATTCTTCCGTCGCCGGCGCCGATAACGCGCGCCGCCTGAACGAAATCCCGCTCTTTCAGGGAAATGAAATCGGCCCGGACCAATCGTGTGATTCCCATCCACCCGGTGAGACCGATGACGATCATGATATTCCAGATGGAAGGTTCCAGAAGCGCGATAACCGCGAGAATCAGGAAAAAAGAGGGGAAACAGAGCATCACGTCCACGAAGCGCATAATGACGGAATCAACCCAGCGACCGTAATATCCCGCCACGGCGCCGAGCACGGCGCCGACCAGAATGGCGATTCCCGTTGCCACGAATCCCACTTTCAGAGAAATCCGCGATCCCCAGATCATGCGGCTCAAAACGTCGCGACCGAGCTGGTCGGTCCCCAGAAGGTGCTCCGACGACGGCGATTCGAGAACGCGGTCGATATTGATCTCATTCGGGTCGCACGGCGCGATCCAGGGCGCGAGCAGCGAAACGGCGAAAAGAGCGACAACAACGATTCCGCCCGCCACGGCCAGCTTGTTCCGGAAAAATCGGTACCAGAAATCTGTCTTCATGATGACACCCTGATCCGAGGATCAGCCGCCGCGTAGGATACGTCGGCAAGCAGGTTTCCCATTAGAGTCAGTATGGCGCCGATGAACAGAATACCCATTACCACCGGATAATCCCTCGACATAACGGAAAGATAAAAAAGCTGTCCCATGCCGGGGATAGCAAAGATCGTCTCGAAAATAACGCTTCCCCCGATGAGTCCCGGCACGGACAGGCCGAGGATGGTGATCACCGGAAGAAGGGCGTTTCGAAGGGCGTGCTTGTAAATAACCACGCGCTCGCTCAGTCCCTTGGCCCTGGCTGTTGTAATGTAATCCTGTCGGATCACTTCCAGCATGTTGGCTCGCATGTAGCGCGAGAACCCCGCGAGACCGCCGAAAGCAGAAAGCAGCACGGGCAGAATGAGATGCCTGGCGAGATCCACGTGCTGTTGCCAGGCCGGAAGATACTCATAATTCAGCGAGCGGATGCCCGATATGGGAAGCCATCCCAGGTTGACGCCGAAAAGAATCATCAAAAGCAGCGCCAGCCAGAAGGTTGGTATTGCGAATCCCACGAAAACGAAGATCGTCGTCGCCTTGTCGAAGAGAGAATCGCGCCGGACGGCCGAAATCACGCCCAGCGGCACGGCCACTGCTATAATGAGAATCATGGAAAGAACATTTATTATTATGGTGATGGGAAGACGCTCGGCGATCTTGTCCACCACGGGACGCCCGTCGGGCGAGAAGGAATGACCGAGATCGAGAGTTGCCAGCTTCTTTATCCAGAGCAGGTACTGCACGTGAATGGGCTTGTCCAGGTCATACAGAGCCATGAGGCGTTCCCTCGCCTCCACCGACGCGTGCGGGCTGAGTTCGGTCTGGAGGTCGGTGGGAGAACCCGGCGCCAGGTGAATCACGACAAAGCAGATTATCGTGATGCCGATCAGCAGGGGGATCATCGTGAGGAGTCTTTTTACGAGATAAGAAACCATGAATCCGCGCTTTTCAGATCGTCATCCCCGGCGGCAGCAAGTCCATACCGGCGATATATTCCAGGGTCTTCCACAGGTCTTCCGGCCTGTGAGGTTCGACAGTAACGATGGGGGTCCGACCACGCTCAACGAGCATCGTGAAAAAATTACGAAAGGGAAACGTTCCCTCGCCTACGGGAAGGTGTTCGTCGCGGGAACCGTGATTGTCATGAAGATGAAGTTCACCGATGCGGTCCGCCAGGCTGTCCATCCATTCTCGGATCGGCGCGGCGGAAAAGGCGTTCCAGTGACCTGTGTCGAAACAGATTCCCACGTGGGGATCATCGCCAAGCCCTTCCAGGAGACGCTCCAGTTCCCGCGGACCGTCTTCATACACATTCTCCAGCATGAGGACTGTTCCCAGTTCCGCGGCGTCTCGAACAAATGGCGCCCAGGTGGTAATGCTGTTCTCGATCCAGTCCTCTTCGCGAGAAACGTAGTAGCGGCGATCAAAAGCGGCGTGGCACACCACGGACAGCGGGTGAAAGATCGGCACCAGATCGAAAACCTGTTGAATGCGCCTGATAGTGGCATCCCTCACGGTGTAATCGAGCGCGCCGGGCCGAAGATCGTAAAAAGGTGCGTGAAAGGTGACCCGGACGCCCGCTCCGGACAATATGCGAGCGGCCTCCCGGTAATCCTCCGTTCCATACGTGTCGAGGGCGAAACAGTCGAAACCGATTTCAAGATTCAGCCGGTTTTCAAGCACCGGGGGAAAGTATTGTTCCAGGAGCAGGTGAAACGGCATGTTCACCTG
>JAGYOR010000062.1 GCA_018399535.1 Deltaproteobacteria bacterium
GCGGTGGGCTTGTATTGCTCCTGGTTGCTCCAGGCGACAAACTTTTTTTCTCCCTCGTAATCACCGATGAGAATCAGTTCCGTATTGTCCCTGATCGGTTCCAGTGGATCGGGATTAACTATTTTAACGCCGTCCAGGTCCAGGGCCACGACGGAGCAGTTTGTCGATTCCCGTATCTTCGATTCAATCAGGTTTTTGCCCACGAGGTGGCGCGGCGCCTTGTGTCGGAATATATTCAGGCCCTCGGCAAGCAGGAACGTGTCCTCGTTCCGGTAAAAATTGTAGATCGCGTTCGCGCCGAGAGACGCGTAGGACATGACGAAATCCGCGCCTGCCCGGTGCAGTGTCGACACGTTGCGATCCAGGTTCGACCGGCTGAGAATCAACATGTCCGGCCGCAGGCTTCTCAGGTATTTTGTCAGGTAGATGTTAGTGGCGTCGTCGTGGGTGGTGATGATGCCCGCGAGCACCTTGTCGATGTTAGCCTTCTCCAGTATTTTTATATCGGCGGCGTTTCCGATGATGGCATTTTCCTTCTCGTCCTCCACCGGGCGCGCTTTCTTGTCGATGATGAGGTAGGGTGTTTCCTGCTCCTTGAATCGTTCGGCGATGTTGCGGCCGACGCGACCGCCGCCGATTATGAGGACAGGATTCTCCGCCAGGTGAAAGATATGGTAAAAAGAATAAACATCATCGAACGCCGCCAGGTTTTCCTCGCCGCCGGCCAGGACAAAGACGCTGGTTTTATTGATCATGGTGTCGGCGTTCGGTATTTCGAACTTTCCCCTGCTCCAGATGCCGACCACCGTTACCCCGAAGTCCTGCCTCAAGTTGGACTCGGCAAGCGTTTTGCCCACGAGGGGCGTGCCGAAAACCGGGAACTCGGCGATGAGCAGATTCTCGAAGCGGCTTATTATGTTGGCTCCGCAGTCTCCGCCGAAGGTCCACGTAGCGAGGGACCGGCCGAGAATTTTATAGATCTGCAGTACCTTCGTGCTGCCCGCCATCTCCAGGACGTCGACTGAATAAGGAGAATCAGCGGTCGCGATGATCGGCACGTCCTCGCTCAATTCGCGGATAGTGAACGCTATATTCGTGTTGATTTCGTCACTGCTTGCGGCGACCACGAGAGACGCCTGTTCCACCCGCATTTTTTGATACGTTCGGGGATCGTCAATGCTGCCGATGGCAACCCGTATTCCGGCGTCGTAAAGCTCCGTCGCGCGGCGCGTATCCTCCTCGATGAGAATGTAGAACTCCTGGCGGCTTTTCAGCTTTTCTATCAGAGAAAACGTTACGGGATTCAAACTGGTGATAATAATATGGTCCCTGGTGTCCGGGGGCATTTCCCGGGGCGTCCGAGTCCTGGATTCCGCTTCGAGCCAGGGCGCGTAGAAAAATTTTATGAAGATGAACGGAAGCAGGGTCAGAAAAAAAACGACTCCGGAAAGAAGCACCACGATTGAAAAAGCGCGTCCCAGGTCGGAGTGGAACGTTATATCTCCGAACCCCAGCGTCGTCATCACCGTGAGCGTCCAGTAGAAACCGGTGATCCAGGAGTAATCGCTTCCCTCGAGCGCCATAAGAACATGGAAAAGAACACTGAACACCGTCACCATTAGCGCCAGGATAACAATGAATTTCAGGACAAGTCGAATGTTCTGCCTGGTATCCTTGCTGTCAAGAATGGTGCTGAATATCGCGGGAATATACTTCATGTCGAACCCCGGATCACCATATGCACAAGAAATGTTGAATCATCAGTCCTGCCATCGGAACGTCCTTGGACAGGTCCCCAATACCCAAACAAAAAACAGTGTCGTCTAAAGTGCATTGAGCCTGTTTCCCTTATTAGTCCGCTGCACAAGTTACCTGCATCTTATCGCCTTGTCCAGTTTTTGAAGAAAGTTTGTTAGAAGAGAGTCAGGTTCATATTTTCTGGCGTTAGAAAATTCAGCTCATCGCTGAACAGCAATGAGCAAGACTCTTATGACGATCATTAGGACGATTACATGCCTTTTTATGGCAGATGTTCCTTCGCCAAGTGAATTCCCGGCGACTGTTCCGATATTAAGCAAGTATACTAAAAATCGGGATGTATCTCTGTCTGGTTTAAATGAAAATGATGACAATCCCTGTTGGCTGTTTTTTAAAAGGACTATCGATACTGAAAAACAGGAACGGGAGTTTTTCTCCCTTTGACGGAAATCTTCTGTAAAAAGGAACAACGGACGGCGTTATCCGGATCAAGCCGGCTGTATGTCGTTTCAGAGATCCCGATCGTGTCGGGCTTAATGATACCCTGAATGCGGGCTGCCGTATTGACGACATCGCCGATTACGGTAAAATCTTTTCGTTCCGATGAACCAATATCCCCCTGGACGACAAGACCGCTGTTCATCCCGATGCGGATTTGGACCGCTTCCCGGCCCTGTTCTTGACGCAGTGCGTTCATGCGAGGCAGCGCATCATAAAGAATTTTTCCGGCGGCAGCGACCCCGTCGTTTGCATCGACAAAGACAGTCATAACGCTGTCGCCGATGTACTTGTCGATATCTCCGTGGCACTCGCGCGTGATCACCTCGCATATTCCGAAGACTTCGTTCAGCATCATAACGACTTCTTCCGGCGCTCTGGTTTCTGAAAACGTGGTAAAACCGACAATATCAAGGAACATGACCGTTAGTTCGCGCCGCCGGGAGACAGTTTGCGCGCCCACGCTGGCTTGAGCCATCGCTTCCTCGAATGTCACGGTTGAGACATATTTCTTTATTAGCGTATTGAATTTTTCTTGAAGATGACGGAAGTTTTCTTCCGTTGAGATATCACGAAAAATTTCGATGCCGGCAATAATCTTTCCCTTATTGTTCCGAAGAGGAGCCGTATGGGTGAGCGTGGGGATCCGCCGGCCGCTTTTATGAAGGGGGTACACTTTCTCTTCGATTTCCTGTCCGGTTCGCATTGTCCTGAGGAGCGGGCAGGCGCCGCCCCGGCACATAAGATTGCCCTCGACGTCGATATGATTCAAAATGTTGTCGGAACAGCGCCGGCCTTCTACTTCTGCGGCACTGTATCCGGTAATTGTTTCCGCCCCCTTGTTCCAAAAAACAATCCGCCGTTTTCTGTCGACAATGTAGACACCGTCATAAACGCTGTTCAGGACAAGGCCCAGGGTCGTATCGCGGCGGCCTAATTCTTCAATAGTCAAGCTTGCGCTCATTCTCAGTTCCCGGCCTTCAGAGCATGAATCTGCTGTTCCATGGCTTTTTTGTGGCTTGAGGTATCTGCAGTAATTTCATTAATCAGGTTCTGATATTCCACGTCCTTCGTCCGAACGATCTCGCCGTAGGATTTCTCGATAAGGGATGCTTCAATATCGCGAGCCAGGTTGAACATCTTCTCGCGGGTAATTTCGCCTTTTTTTACGCGTTCAATATTCCCTTCAAGACCGGTCTTTATTGTTTTTATAGCCGTTTGGTTGAAAGGCCGCCCCAACTCGAAACGTTCCGGTTTGGCTGCAACAATCTCAATCATCCTCTCAATATTGTTTGCATGTTTTTCTTCTTCCGCGACAGTTTCGAGCCAGAATTCCCTGTCCTCAACCCACGCTTCCGCAGATGCCCGGTACAACTCGGCAATAAGTCGTTCTATTTCCGCCATCATCTTCATAACGTCGATGAGATCTTTCAAAGAAATCGTTGTTATCATTGCATTTCCCCCATTGGATTAATCCATTCTGTGTGAACCCGTTTTTTATTTTATATATCACAAAATAACATCCCCTGACATATGACATGGCGTAAAGATTGGCGAATTGAAGGATAAAAGTGCTGCCCGGCGACAACGCGGCGCGCCGTGGATGGAAAAGCTTCTCAACAAACTCTTTAATATCAAAAATAACGGAACCACTGTCGAAACTGAAGTTCCGGCCGGGATCACCATATTCCTCACCATGGCCTGCATCATCGGCGTTAACCCGGCATCCTGCAAATTGTCCGTTCCTGTCTGTCCGGTCTATCCTTCGACAGGGGGTTCTCCTGAGCCCTTCGGCATGGCTCAGGACAGGCCCTGTCGAAGGGCTCTACCCCTGCGGGGCACACGAGGATGACCGGATTATCAGGGGCTTGGGATGCCCCGTCTATCCTTCGACAAGCTCAGGATGACCGGTGTGGGGGTTATACCGGGAGGCTCGGGATAACCGGGTTAAATCAGGAGCTCGGGATGACCGGTTGTCGGCCATACCGCTCGGCCTCGCGTGCACCCTTCATGGTGCGGGCGGCTGCACCATCTCTTTTATATTCTTCGACTTTTCATGCCGCGACATTGCATATTGATGACTCGATATCTTGTTTTGCAGAAAAGCAATCGCGGATTCTGGATGAGATCGTGATTATTGATGTAACGTACTAATAATTATAGTATGCCTTTTGTGTGACGGGCGGCATCCTGCGGAATGGACGAGGAATATCTCGAGGTACCTCTTTTTTCATGGAAGAAAACAATAATAATACCAATAACGATTTCTTACGCGGCCTTTCACGGGAAGAGAGGGCCGAAATCATGAAGTGCGGGACCGCGGTCGATTTGAAACGGGGCGCCGTGCTGTTCCGCCAGGGCGAACCGGCGACGCGGACTTTTCTCGTCCTGGAAGGACGACTCAAACTTGCCAAGCTTCACGAAGAGGGCAAGGAATTCCTGGTCCGGTACATCGGCCCCGGTGAATTGACATCAATGATAGCGGTTCTTCAAAACCGCGAATATCCTGTGACGGCCACGGCCGTGGGCGCGACGCTCGTGGCTGGCTGGGACCGGAAGAGGATGATGGAATTGATGTCGGAATACCCTGAACTCACCTTTAACATGTTGCATCACGCTCTCGAACGCCTTGAAGAATTGCAGAGCCGCTACCTGGAATTACACGCCGAACAGGTGGAACAGCGGGTCGCGCGATCACTTCTCAGGATTATGAGGCAGTCCGGCAGGAAATCGGGAGACGAGATCGTCATCGATTTCCCGATCAGCCGCCAGGAGCTGGCCGATTATACCGGCACGACCCTTTATACCGTCAGCCGTACTTTGAGCGCCTGGGAGAAAAAAGGGTGGGTCAGGTCGCAATCCGGGCGTATAATTATTGTTGATCCTCACGCCCTGGTTCTTTTCTCGGAAAAAATATGATCACCGGCGGATTCCTGTCCCGGCTCACAGCTTCATTCACCCCTCTGTACAATTGATCGGTGCAGGGACCGGTCTACCGGCATGTCCGGATATCCGGCTGCCTCCCGGGTATTGAATGACGAAAATTTTCCGTGAATCTTTGCGCCGGCGCAAAGACAGGAAGCCGGAATCTCTTTACTATACATGTACAATGAAACTGGACGGCACAATAACCATCGGCAGACTACTGACGTGTCACCCCGGCGCGACGCGCTTCTTTATCAGGCGGAAGATGCTCTGCGTGGGATGTCCGGCTCAGGACTATCACACCCTGGAGGATGTCGCCCGGCTCTACGGTGTCGAACTTGATGAATTGGTGAAAAACGTGAAAGACGCCATCCGGATTGATGAGAACGACAAGAAATAATTAACCGGAATTGTTGTGACGGAACACCAGCGCTTTTACATTTTACGAAAGGGACGATCGCATGACGGTGAATCAAAAAAAGGACAAAAACGATTTCGAACAAATAGATGTCAGAAAACTGACGGTTAATTTTCTGCCGGGACTTCTCGCCAGGGCGGCGAAAGTCGAGGTGGGCGATGGAATGTGCGTGATTCAAAGCTTTGAACCGATCCCGCTGTATTCCGCCATGAAAGATCTCGGCTTCGAGCATGAAACCGAGAAAATCGCGGACGATGAATACCGCGTGTACTTTACGCGGATCGAAGGGAAAGACGCCGCGTTCGCCGTCGCCGGGAATATGCCGTTGAAACCGACCGCTGTCCTGAATTTCAAAAAGATCGACAACGCGCTCGCGGACACGGTCGTCAGCTTCTGGAACCAGGTTTGGGGGAATGAGCAATCGGTGATTGATCCCAGGATCAAGCTGTTACTGTCGCTGTCGAACGGCGTCGGCGCCGGGCGGTTCAGACAGGCGACCCGTGAACTCGTCAAGGCTTACGCGCTTGGGGTGACGGTCGCCGAGCTGGACGAGCTGTTTTCGTTGTTCGTCTGGAACGCGGGCGTGGGGAATTTTGCTTCCGAGATCGGTCCGTCGAGTCTCTTCGGGGCCTATCAGCTCATAAAAACCATGGAAGAGAAAGGATCATCCCGCGAACAGGTTATGGAGGCGCTCCTGGAAACATACGGCGAGAACAACCCGGATGTGAACGTTCTGCCGCGGAGCGGGAATAATAAGTAATAACCTTCACATGCTGCAAAAAGGAGGAAGACATGAAAACACGTACCATCACACGAGGCGTTTCATGGCTGGGTGCGGTGGACTGGGACCGGCGTCTTTTCGACTCGCTGATTCCGCTGCCCGACGGCACGTCGTACAACGCGTACCTGATCGAGGGAAGCGAGAAAACCGTCCTGCTTGACACGGTCGATCCTCCCATGGCCGACACGCTCATGGAGCAACTGGAGAATGTGAACGGGCTCGATTTCATCGTTTCCCATCACGCCGAACAGGACCACTCCGGCGCCATTCCCGGCGTGCTCGAGCGTTTTCCGGACGCGAAAGTGGTTGTAACCTCGAAGGCGAAGGGCCTGCTCATGGATTCGCTCACCATTCCGGAAGAGAAGTTCATGGTCGTGGAAGACGGTGAAACACTGTCCCTCGGCGACAAGACACTCACGTTCATTCACACCCCCTGGGTGCACTGGCCGGAGACCATGGTGACCTACCTCAACGAGGACAAGATACTCTTCAGTTGCGACTTTTTCGGTTCTCACATAGCAACGTCGGATCTTTTCGTTGTTGACGAAGGAAGGGTATACGAAGCCGCGAAGCGCTATTTCGCGGAGATCATGATGCCGTTCCGCGGCGTCATCAGGAAAAATATCGAAAAACTTGAAAAGTACGACATTCAAATGATCGCTCCGAGTCATGGTCAAATCTACGACCGGCCGGACTGGATCGTCGACGCTTACCGGGACTGGATATCGGACCAGTCTCACAATGTGGTCGTGATGCCCTTCGTGTCCATGCACGGCAGCACGAGACTGATGGTGGACTACCTGACGTCGGGTCTCGTTGAGCGCGGCATCCGCGTCGAGCTGTACAACCTGGCCGTCGCCGACATCGGGAAACTGGCCATGGCGATGGTGGACGCGGCGACCATCGTCGTCGGCGTTCCGACCGTGCTAGCCGGTCCCCATCCCCTGGCCGCGTACGCGACATTCCTGGCGAACGCGCTGAGACCGAAAACGAAATATCTCTCCATTATCGGGTCATACGGGTGGGGAGGAAAAACCGTGGAAACGCTCGCGGGCATGATCCCCAACCTGAAGGTCGAAGTTCTTGACCCCGTGCTGTGCAAGGGTCTGCCGAAGGAGACGGACTACGCGGCCCTGGACGGGCTGGCGGATGCCATAGCGGCCGGGCACAGGGGACTCGGCCTCCTGTAATGGAGTGATTCCATTGGTGAAAATAACGGGGCAGTATAAACAGTCACCATAACCGGAGAAGGAGAAACAGGTATGTTTTGTTTTCAATGTCAGGAAACCCTCAAAAATACGGCCTGCACGACCAGGGGTGTGTGCGGAAAGCCGGAAGAAACGGCAGATCTTCAGGATCTTCTCATCTATGTCTGCAAAGGCATTTCGGTCTATGGTGAAATGCTCGCGGAGAAAGATGTGGTGGACAGGGACGCAGCCCGTTTCGTGTGCGAAGCCCTTTTTGCCACGATCACGAACGTGGCCTGGGACGATGAAGCGATTATAAGCATGATACAAGAAGGCCTCACAGTGCGGGACGCCGTCGGAAAGAAGATCGCGACCCCGGCCGGCGCGGTGCCTGATTGTGTTGTCTGGACGCCGCAGAACAAAGCGGAAATTCTTGCCAAGGCGGCATCGGACGAGGTCCGTGTTACGTCGTCTCACAACGAGGATGTACGATCTCTCAGGGAGCTCCTCATTATTGGGTGCAAGGGAGTCGCCGCGTACGCCGATCACGCGGCGATCCTCGGAAGCGAAAAGGACGATATTTATACATTTATCATGGAGGCACTTGCCTCAACCACCAGGGACCTGCCGACGGACGAGATGATCGCCATGGTAATGAAGGCCGGGGAGACCGCCGTTAACACCATGGCCCTTCTTGACGAGGCGAACACCGGCGCCTATGGCAACCCCGAGATCACGGAAGTCAACATCGGCGTCGGGAAGAACCCGGGTATCCTGATTTCGGGCCACGACATGAAGGACATGGAGGAACTGCTGAAACAGACCGAAGGAACGGGCGTGGATGTATACACCCACGGCGAAATGTTGCCCGCGAACTACTACCCGGCATTCAAGAAATATTCCAACTTCGTCGGAAATTACGGGGGATCGTGGTGGCGCCAGAACAGGGAATTCGAGTCGTTCAACGGACCCGTTATTCTCACCACCAACTGCCTGGTGCCGCCGAGGAAAGAAAATACTTACCTCGACAGGCTGTTTACCACCGGCGTGGTGAGTTACCTTGGGGCGAAGCACATCGCCGACAGGCCGGACGGCGGAGCGAAGGATTTTTACCCGGTCGTGGAACTGGCTAAAACATGCGCGCCGCCGGAAGAGATAGAAACGGGCGTGATAGTAGGTGGCTTTGCCCATAATCAGGTGCTGGCGCTGGCCGACAAGGTCGTCGACGCCGTGAAATCGGGGGCCATCAAACGTTTTGTCGTCATGGCCGGTTGCGACGGTCGCCAGAAAGGCAGGAGTTATTACACCGAGGTGGCGGAAAATCTTCCGAACGACACGGTGATCCTGACGGCGGGCTGCGCGAAATACCGTTACAACAAGCTCGATCTCGGCGACATCGGCGGTATTCCGCGGGTGCTGGACGCCGGGCAGTGCAACGACTCGTACTCGCTGGCCGTCATCGCCCTGAAACTTAAAGAGGTTTTCGGGCTCGACGACATCAATGAACTGCCCATATCCTACGATATCGCCTGGTACGAACAGAAAGCCGTGGCGGTCCTGCTTGCGCTCCTGTACCTGGGCGTGAAGGGCATCCGTCTCGGCCCGACCCTGCCGGCGTTTTTGTCTCCCAACGTGGCGAAAGTGCTGGTGGAGAAATTTGATATAAAGCCCATCGGCGACGTCAACGGCGACATTGAGGCCATGATGCGGGGACAATAGTCGGAGGGAGGCGCCGTCCGGGCGCCGGGTGCAGAGTAACAGGAGGCTCTGTTCAACTAACGGGACAACAAAGAGCTGATGCGAACAAAAAAGGCGGGTGGCGAGGTTTCGCGCCCGCCGATTTGTAGTGACGTGTTTCCCTCGAATCACTCAACCTGTCTCGGCGGGGAAAACGATATTTCCGCCAGGAATCTGACCACATTTTTCCCCGGAAAAACTGAGGCCGGAGCAATCCTGCATTCCTTGCATTGGAATAACTTTCTAAAAATATGCAACCGGCAACTGTGACGTATTGCGCACTTTCCTGTAATAATTGGTGGAATATCGCGTTGATTGTTCTGGCCATTAATAGTAGATTCTAACTTGCATCTGCACTCGATGCAGGGGGTTATTTTCCGCTCCTGGAAAAAGTTTGTGCCGGATGGCAGGTAGCGGAGAAAATACGTGAAAATCAAAGACAGGAGAGACAGATGAACGTGACGAAAATTACGAGGTTGTTGTGGGCGGGGGTTTTTATTTTTATACTGATAGGTTGCGGTGGAAAATACGACGATATGGTAGAGGTGAATAGCGATTTCATCGATGCTATGGAAGAATATGTTGCCGGAATGGATGAGGCTTCGTCGGCCAGGGAGATGGCGGCGGTTATAAACCGGTATGCGGAGAAGGTGAAAACTCTCGCACCGAAGATCAAAGATTTGAGGAATAAATACCCGGAATTGAGCGATCCCGAAACAGTGCCTGACGAATTGCGGGCTCTTGATAAGAAGGCGGCAGCCATACAGCAGAAAATGACCGCGGGTTTCGCGAATATGATGAAGTATATGATGGATTCTGATGTTCAGGCGGCCCATCAGAAGCTCCAGAACGCCATGGCGGAAATGAAGTAACGTCTGTTTTTTACAATGCGCATAAATGAACAGATCGCTGAGAACCACAGGTGAACATCGAAAAACTATTCAGACCGGGAAACTCGGAGTCTGCATTTTTTGTAAAGAGGATGGGTGGTTTTGAAACGAGTAAATCGTCAACAGGAGTTTCAGGGATAATCTCTTTGTCACGGCTATTTC
>JAGYOR010000063.1 GCA_018399535.1 Deltaproteobacteria bacterium
AGAAAAGTAACGGGTTACAAAAAAATAAAATTTTATACCTCGGAAAACGTGGGGTACGGCGACGTGAACCTGCCGGGAAAAGACATGCATACGACGAGTTACTGGTTCACCATTTCCCGGAAAGCTCTTGGACAGCTTCCCTACACGCGCTCCGAGATCATCGACGGCGTGGGCGGAGTGGCCCATTGCCTGCATCACCTGTCGGCCATGTTTCTCATGGCCGACATACGGGACCTGGACCGGTGCATCGGCGACAAGAATGGCCGATGGTTCGCCCAGCGGGGTGCGGGGCCGCCGGGGCGTCAAAACGATGAAGCACAATCAGGAACGGACGATTTCGATCCAACCATCTTCATCTTCGACGCCTATCCCGGCGGCATCGGGTTTTCGGAACTCCTCTTCGAGCGACACGGGGAACTGCTTAAGGCCGCGCTCGACCTCATAGAACGTTGTCCCTGCGAGCAGGGTTGTCCCACCTGTGTCGGTCCCACGCTCGAAGCGGGGCCTAAGGCAAAGGAAGCGGCCCTGGCGATTCTTCACATGGTGGTGAACCGGTCATGACGGTTATAAACAGGTTGAAACGGCTCACCGGCGAGGAGCAGAAACGTCCGGCGGCGGATCCGGCGGTCGTGGGCGAGTTGCGCCGGCGTATCGAGGAAATCATGGAACGCCGTCCCCGGTCTCCTTCCGCCGGCTGCGCGGCGGGCGCCGTTCCCGTCGGCGTTCCCGGCCGCGAGCTTTCCGAGGTAATTGAAGGATTCCTCGTGGAAAACGACCGGGGCGCCTGTTTTGTCAGTGACGGCGCCATGAAAAGCACCGCCCGCCACGGTCGAATGTCCGTGGCCGACATGGTCGATTTTTCCATGGATCAACTGGCCCTTCTCGCGAAGGACAGGCGCCTGGCCGATCTCGATGCCGCCGGCGCACTTTTCCTCGACACGGAAACAACGGGACTTTCCGGCGGAACCGGCACCACGGCGTTTCTCATCGGCCTGGGGTGGTTCGAAGGGTCCTCCCTGGTTACGCGACAGATATTCCTTCGGGACTTCGCCGATGAAGCGGCCGCCCTGGCCGTTCTGATGGAAGCCGTCCGTGATAAAAAGTTTCTCGTAACCTTCAACGGCAAGGCGTTCGATGTGAATCTGCTTGCCACCCGGTTTGTCATGAACCGGCTTGAAGACGCCCTGTCCGGAATGCCTCATCTTGACTTGCTTTTTCCCTCCCGTCGGCTTCTGGGTCACCGTCTCGAGAATTGCCGACTGGGAACGCTGGAGGAAGAGGTTCTTTCGTTCCGGCGGCGGGACGATGTTCCGGGATACGAGATTCCCGGACGTTACTTCGAATGGCTGCGACGGCGGGACGGGGAACTTGTCAGGGGAATATTCGAGCATAACCGGTTCGATCTGGTCTCAATGGCGGCCCTCGTGGTTCACCTGGCGGAACTGGTGGACGCCGATTCCCGCCGCGGTCGGCAGCCCGGCGATGATCTGCTGGCGGCGGCACGGCTCCGCATCGATCGTGAAGACGTCAGCGGCGCCCGAAGAATCCTGGAGTTCCTGGTGAACAGTGACGAGGAGTCGACGTTGCGCGCGGCGGCGGAGCTGCTATCCCTGCTGTACAGGCGCGAAGGAAAGTGGGGGAAGGCGGTTGCCCTCTGGGAACGAATGATCAGTGATAATCCCGGCGATGTTTTCGCCGTTCAGGAGTTGGCCAAGTGGTACGAGCATCGAAGGGCGGACTACGAAGCGGCGCGGGCTCTCGTAGATCAGGCGCTTAACAGCGGCCGCCCCGATTCCGTGCAGAGGGAAGCCCTGCTTTACCGGCGGGACCGGCTTTGCAGGCGATGCGGTGTTTCGGAGGACGGCGCGTGACAACCGGAAACTCGGGACAGGGAACGCTGCTGGCCGTCGATCTGGGTATACGGACGGGACTCGCGTTCTTCGGCTCCGACGGACGTCTTCGGTGGTACGGCTCCAGGAATTTCGGCCGCCGTTCGCGGTTGCGGGATGCGATTCCAGGTATATTGAATGAGTGTCCCTGCCTCTCCCGCCTTGTTCTGGAAGGCGGCGGCGATCTCGCTGAAATCTGGATCCGGGAAGCCGACAGGCGGCGGGTAACGGTTATGACCTTGTATGCCGAGGAATGGCGTGAAGGGCTGCTATTGCCCCGAGACAGGCGAAGCGGCGCTGACGCGAAACGGAACGCCCTCGCGGCGGCCCGGGTCATCATCGAGTGGTCCGGCGCGAAACGTCCCACGTCCCTCAGGCATGACGCCGCCGAAGCCGTTCTGGCGGGATTCTGGGGAGCCATGGAGGCGGGAATGATCGATGTGCCTCCCGAAGGATTGTTTTCGAACCATTGATTCAACTTCCCCGGGCGGCGCCACAGAACGGAAATCGGCCGGTTTTCATGTTACGCTGATCGTACCGATATGGATGACAAAACGGAAGAAACGCACATCAACTGTTTTACCTGTGAACATTTTTATATTACCCACGACCGGGATTTTCCTTACGGATGCCGCGCCCTTGGATTCAAGTCGCGCAGGATGCCCGCGGTGGAAGTGTTCGAAAATTCCGGTATGGACTGTGCCTATTATTCACCGAAAGACGGGCCCCACAACAGGAAATGAACGGCGGGAATGTTTACCGGCCCAGTAAGGCGTCGATCAGCGCCGTTTCTTGGGGAACGCCCACGAGGGCGGTGGACGGATTGTCATCGATGACCAGATGTGGTAGCGAGGCCACGTCAAAGGGGAGAGCGCGGTCCATACCCTGGGTGATGTCGGTGCATCGGAACGTGATAAAGTCCCCGGCGGCGAAAGCGATCCGGGCGGCAAGGTCGACGGCGGCGGGGCAGTATGTGCAGTCGGGTGTGACGAAGCATTCTACCGTCACGGGCCGGGAAAGCGTTTCCAGCAGACGCACGGATTCCGGGGCCAGTCCGTGATCTCTCCCGGAAATCATGAGTATCGCTTCAATGAAAGCTCCTCCCAGGTTGCCCGTGGGTGCACCATGGAACTGTACGGGAAAGCGCTCGTTCATTCCGATAAGAAGGGTGGGAGAAAGGGAAAGTCCGAGAGCGCGTCCCTCGTCACCGAAGAGATCAAGGCGTCGCACGGACAGCCGGTCGTCGGCGTCGGCAAGTTCATCCAAAAACTGGTCGGCGAAGGTGTTGTATTCCCGGTTGTCGCATGACCCGGTCATGCGCTCGGTGGTGAAGAGCAGAATTTCCACTGAGTCCCGCAGGTCGTCTTTCAACCGGGAACAGATCGCCTCAAGGGTTTCGTCATCGATTTTCACGGGGTCGAAGTTCCTTTCTCAACAGCCATCGACTATACAACGGGGGGAATCTTTGTCAAGAACCGTCTTCCCGTCCAGAGGCGGCAGGCCGGTACCTGTCATCAAGGGATAAAATGATAATAAAAGGAAATGAAACGAAATTGAACGAAGGCGCGTTCGAGGAGGCGGCGTATTGCCCGCCGCCTCCTCTGAATTCGTATCAGCAGACCCGGTTGTCTTCGGGCACTTCCTCCCGGCCGGTGATCATTGCGATGGTGTAGGACAGGGGTGAGTGACCCGTCGTCGTCATGTAAACATGGATCACCAGAAAGGTGAGCATGAGAAAAGCGCCGATGGTGTGAAGGATCGCGAGTGGTCCGAATCCCACGGACAGTCCCCAGGCCTGGAGATCATTGTAAAAGTAACAACCCAGGCCGCTGATGATAAGAATCGGAAGGATGAACAGCAAAACACCCAGGTAGCTGAGCTTCTGAAGGGGGTTCAGCTTTGTCTCGGGAGTTTTCGTGTAGGGACGCGGTTCATCAAGGAATATTCCCACCATGTAACAGCGCACCATCTTGTCCAGATTTTTCAGGGTCGGTTTGTATTGTCTCCATTCACCGGTGGTAACGTGCCAGAACAAGGCAAGAACGAGCAGCCCCAACAGTATCCACGCGGCCTGAATATGCACGACATAGGCGCCCTGGTATCCGAACAATTCGTAACTTCCGTGGATCTCAAAGCCTGTCAGCAGAAGCAATATGATCAGGGCCGCCTGAAGCCAGTGCCAGATTCTCTCAAAACCCTTGTACATGTAAATTGTTCGCTTCATTGCTTTTTGCTCCTTGCCATTCGGAAAACAACCCGAAGAAGGCCGTGTATCATAACCCCGATAATCGAAAGAACGAAAAGTGACCAGCCGAGGGTATCAATCCAGGAGACGCGGTCCCGCCCCGGCAGATAAAACCCGGGAAGGGAGGCGAGCCTGCCGTCGCGGGCGTGACATGCCGCGCACTGAAGAGAATCTTCTTTCGGCGCCACCATGTGAGTTATGGGCCAATACATCGCTGTATCGATGAAACCGATCTGCCCGCTGAACTCTTCACCCGATTCGGCCATGCCGACTTCCACTGAACGTTGCCAGTCATAATCGGACCAATAGGCTCCACTGCCCTTGGGACCGAACAGCTTGCTGACGACCAGCCGGTCGGCTCCGGCGTCGTAAATCTGGCGTCCCTCATAATATTTGAAGGGGAAAATCCGCGATTCGGGATCATCGTAATTGCCGAGAGGCTGATTGATTTCAACAGAACCGTCCTTCGGCAGGGTGTCCTTCATGGTTACGTATTCCATGCCGCCGTTGTACCACGCGTACGTGGGGACGACATTTTCCGCCCAGGTCATGTCCCCCTTCATGGTGTGGTACGTGGGTCTTCCGCCCTCATTTTTTTCGACAATCGGATTGCCGTCGTCGGTGAATTTGCCCGCCGTCGACCAGTCCCACCACATCAACGTGCTTATGCCTCCCCTGGCGTAACGGGGAATATGGCATGCCTGGCAGGAAACCTTGGCGGTGTGATCATCGAGAATCGCCATGGTTTCATGGGGGGTCGGCCCGTGGCAGGACTCGCATGAAATGCGGTTGCCGTAGTCTTCGGGCATCGCCATGCGGTGCTCGAGAGGCGCCTTCTCAGTGTAATACCTGCCCGCCATCTGGTGATTGATGGTCGTGTGGCAGGCGGTACAGGTATGATTCGCCCCCTCTTTGGACATGTGAACATCCAGGTCGCGATCTGCGGACAAAAGAGACGAGTCAAGGTCGCCATGCTTGACGCCGTCGCCGCCGCCGCCAAAGAAATGGCACACGCCGCAGTTCTGAAGACCCGGTTTTCCCACCGTTTTCGCAACGGCGTTCAGATCTACAGGTTCAAAAACTTTGCCGCCGAATTTTTTTTCTTCGTAGGCCGGATGGCCGCAAGCAGTAGGAAATTTTTTATATTTTCCGGACTGTTCGTGGCATACAAGGCAATCCATGTTGTTTTGTTCTGAAAAATCGAAAGTGTCGTCCTTCCAACCATAACCTGCGTGACAGCTGGTACACCTGCACCAGTTCGTTCGTGGGGAGATTCAAAAATTATTAATGATATGGGCTTTGCCCAGACCCTCCTCTCCCATTTCGCCTTCACCCCAGGTCCAGTGGATGGTCTTTTGTACCTGATTTCCGGCCTCCGTGTGGCAGGAAAGGCAGGTCCTGGTTACGTCAGGCCCCCGTTCCATGGGCTGGTCCAATTCTTCGAGTATGCTGTGGTCTGCGGTGGGCTCCGCAACGGAAGGCAGTTTCTGAATGGCGGGTTTCGCCTCCGCCGAGGTGACTAAACAGAACATCATCATTAGAAGGACTGCGAAACAGCCGGTGACAGCCCTCCGCGTCGTTCGAAAAGCATGATGCATTCTCATCGACATGACAAGACCCCCGATTTCCTTATTTTTAAGCTGACAATCGGCGAATTCTTCCCCAGTGGAATATGAGGAATGGTACGATTGCACGATGTGACTGCGAGTCATAACACCATCGCGACTTTCAATCAACAGTTTTTTGCCGCTGCCGGCCGTAATCCTCCCGTCGCTGTTGAAACAAGAAATGACGCGATCGAAAGAACTATATTCTTGACTGTACTTTCGGGTCTGTAGTAGGCAGGCGTATTCGGAAAAAGGACACATGCAAAAAACAATATATACATTTCTTTCCTCGGTCAGGCTCACCATATTTCTTTTTTTCGCAGTCGCCGCCACGTCGATTTTCGGCACGATCGTGCAGCAGGGTGCGTCTCCCGACAGGTATGAAGAAATGTTCGGGGGTAAACTTCTTTCCGTTCTGACATTTTTCAATGTGTTCGACATGTACCATTCGTGGTGGTTTACCTTCCTGCTGCTCATGCTGTCGGTGAATCTCGCCGCCTGCACGTTCAGGCAGGCGCCTCGCGTTATCCGGCTGGCCTTCCGGAAGCGTCCGGTGACCGACGACGCGCCGTTCGTCTCGTCGCCGATCAGAAAGCGCTTCTGCAGCCGAAGCGATCGTGAAGATCTCGAACGGCGGGTATCGTCGTTCCTGGTGTCACTGGCGGGCGCCCCGGTCCGTGCGGAAAAGGGGGACGCGTCTTATTTCTTCGCGGAAAAAGGCCGGTTCTCCCGCTTCGGTATGACCCTCGTACATTGCAGCGTGCTCGTTATACTCGGCGGCGGACTCGTCGGGGCGGTATGGGGATTCAGTGGCCAGATGACGCTGGTGGAAGGAGGAAAATCGGACACGGTTACGCTGTTCAGCGGGCAGGGTACGGTAAATCTCGGGTTCGACGTCGCCTGTGAAAATTTTACCGTAACGTATTATGAATCGGGGACACCCCGGGAATACAAGACAGACCTGGCGATACTGAACAACGGCGAAACTGTTTTAAACGACACGATCAGGGTAAATCATCCTCTTACTCACGGAGGCGTCAAATTTTCACAGGCGACATTCGGTGTCGCCGGGGGATACAATTTCCGGGTCGACGTGATCGACGAGGCTGCGAACGAAGAAAGCACCGTGCGCATGAACAGGATGAAAAAGCATGCCCTGCCGGGCGACGACCTGTCGCTGGCCGTGGCCAGGTTCGATCCCGATTTCATGGGACGGGGTCCGGCCGCACTTGGTGTGCTCATCAGGCCCGGCACGGAACATGACATATTCTGGATGCCGAAAGACCTGCCCATACGGAAAGGTTCCAGGATTTTTACCTTTCGCGATTTTGACACGGTTTATTATTCAGGTCTCCAGGTGAACAAGGATCCCGGCGTTCCCCTCGTCTGGCTCGGTTTTATTCTTATCGGGGCGGGGTTCATAACGCACCTCTTTTTCTCGCATGTACGGGTCTGGGTGAGGATTGCGAAGGTCGACGACGGGCATGAAATTTCCATCGCCGCGCAGGCCGACAGAAACAGGGACACGCTCGAGAACAAGGTGAACTCCCTCGTCACGAGGTTTCAGGACTAATGAATGACGCGTTTCTTGTCGGCATAGTGACATTTGTCTATTTTTTCGCGGCCTTTATGTACCTTGTCGCGTTCGTCTTTCGAAGAACCGGGCCCGCGAAAGCGGCCATGGCCACGGCCTTTGCCGGCCTGCTGCTCCATTCGTCGGCGCTGATTGTCCGGTGGATAGAATCATACCGGCTCGGCATCGGCCATGCCCCGTTGTCGAATTTTTACGAATCCATGGTCTTTTTTTCGTGGTCCATAGTTTTTGTCTTTTTCGTCATGAAAAAAACCTACAGGACCAGTCTTGTCGGCGTTATTGCAATGTTTTTCGCCTTTTTGATACTGGCCTATGTTTCACTCTCCGGCACGGTGGACTGCCGCATCGAACCGCTGATTCCGGCCCTGCAGAGCAACTGGCTGATAAGCCATGTTATCAGTTCCTTTCTCGCGTATGCCTGTTTTACCATCGCTTTCGGGCTGAGCGTTCTGTACCTCTTCAAACATTACGCGCCTGCCGGGTTCGCCCGTGCGCTTCCCGATTCGTCCTTTCTGGATGAAGCAACGCACCGTATCATTTCGATCGGGTTCGTACTGTTGACGGTGGGAATCATAACGGGCGCCGCCTGGGCCGACCGGGCCTGGGGACGATACTGGGGATGGGATCCGAAAGAGACGTGGTCGCTCATTACCTGGCTGGTCTACGGCGCGTTTCTGCACGCCCGCATCGCGAGGGGATGGACGGGCATGAAAATGTCGCTGATTTCCATAACAGGATTTATCTCCGTGATCTTTACGTACCTGGGAGTTAATTATATTCTTGCCGGTCTTCACAGTTATCTGTGATGTTGCGGCCGGCATCCTTTTTTCCGGAAAGCGGACACGGCGCGCGTCAGGCGGCTACGGCGTGATCACGGTGGTCGTGCCGCCGCTCAGATCGAACCGGTCGTTCGCGTCGCTTCCGGCGAGGTGATCACGAATGGATGTTCGCTATTGTCCTGTCTGCGGCGCCTTGCTTGAACAAGGCGGGGAAGGGAAGAACAGACGACGCTGCCCCCGCTGCGGGACCGTTCATTACCGGAATCCCACGGTGGGAGTCGCTGTTATCGTGATGCGGAACAACGAGATACTCCTGGTCCGCCGTACCGGTTCCTACGCGGGCATGTGGTGCATTCCCTGCGGACACCTCGAATGGGACGAAGAGGTTCGGGCGGCGGCTGAACGTGAACTGTTCGAAGAAACCGGACTGCTGGTCGAGGCCGGGCCCGTGTTCGCCGTCCATTCGAATTTTCACGACCGGGAGCGACAGACCGTGGGGGTGTGGTTCTGGGGCGTGCCTCGCGGCGGATCGTTGCGGCCCGGGTCTGACGCGGACAGGGCCGAGTATTTTTCCCTGGACGAAATTCCCGATAATCTCGCTTTTCCGACGGACCGGCTTGTGCTGAAGGATCTGTCGGAACGCCTCGAATCGGGAACCCTGGATGCCTGGCTCGCGGTTTCCGGTTTGTCAAGGCGTCCGTGACGTGACCGTCAGGAAACGAGCAGGCGCAGCACGTCTTCCTTCCCGATAACACCCACGAGCCTGTTTTCTTCGACCACCGGAATGGTGTGAAGTTTCTCGTTCACCATGATAGACGCCACGTCATCGATGTCGGTACCGGGATCGACAGTCACGGGATCCGTTGTCATGGCTTTTTCCACGGTGGTCGCGGTGATTTTTTCCAGTTCACGCTCCATGGCTTTTTGCGAACTCAGGGGAATGAGGCCGTCAAGAAGGGTAAAGAACGACGGAATGGGGATTTCCTTCTGCTGGGCCACGAGATCTTCCTTGCATATGATGCCCACCAGGCGGCCTTTTTCGTCAACCACGGGGAGTCCGTTGAAGTGATGTTCAAGCAGCAATGCCGCTGCCTGGAGGATTTCCGTTTCCGGCGTCACGGTAACAACGTCCCTGGTCATGATTTCTCCCGCTTTTTTCATGATTTCTTCTCCTGTAATGTTGTTCGGGCGTCTTCGATTTTTTTCGTCCTTACGGTTCAGGCGCGGACGCCGGTTCCATCGCGCTCCGTTGTCGACCCGAGTTCCCGGTAAAGAGCCATCCCGATCTCGATGCCCCGGTCGATAAAATCCGGTCCATAGATCTTGCCCGTTCGCGACCGGAACGTGTCGCGTATTGCCTCGATGCCCTTCAGTCCCGGCAGAAAGTGTTTCATCATCACCGCGGGCGAAATGCCGCGGTCGGCCAGGATGTCCCATATCATGTCGGTGAAATTGTCAGGCCCCCAGCGGAACTTGTCGGCGTCATAGAGGGCTTCGGACAGCAGTCGAGCGGCGTGATCTTCAGGTATTTCAAATGATTGGAAGGCTTCGTGGTTCCTGATGGCGACGGTGACGGCGTTGACGGCGCCGGAAGAAAGGTTGAACCGGCCGAGTATTTTCGCCGCCGCCAGTGCGCCCCGACGGGCATGGTCGTCGCTGGACCGTTCGATGTCGTGAAGAACCCCGGCCAGGTGCGCCAGTGAAATCAATTCGGGCGGGCTGTCGCCGGCGGTATGACGTACCTGTTCCTCGACGATGACGATGGCGCCGGCGTCGACGGCTACCTTTTCCGCGTGAAGAAGGCCGTGACCGTAGGAACAGGTTTCCGCGAGTATATCCATGCAGGCTCGGACGGTGTCGTCATTGTCGAAAAGAGTCCGGGACAGGTCGCAGGCCTCGCGCTGTTCACGGTAGAAGCAGGGAGCCTCGAACCGCGAGGCGATACGCCGGGCGATAATTCGAGCATCTTCACAATCCAAATCCCTGACAGCCATGGAAATCAACCTCTTGACAAATAATACAGAATCATAGCGGGTTCCGGTTGAACGAGTCAAGCGGGAAGCGTCACCCAGAATCCGCGATTGATTGTCTGCAGAGCAGGATATCGAGTCATCAGTATGGAACGTTGCAGTGAGGTCTTTAAATCTGGATACCGGCCCGTGTGCCCGCAAGGGTATTCGCC
>JAGYOR010000064.1 GCA_018399535.1 Deltaproteobacteria bacterium
CCTTTGAAGAGTTGCCTGAAACGTGGGTATGTCCTGTCTGCGGCGCCTCAAAGGAGGAATTTGACAAAGTCTGAAACACTATTAAGTTGCCGCGGCACGATCTGCACTCGACAACGAACATGTAAAGGAGATGTTATGGGAAGCACATTTGAAGCAGGTGACATTTTCCAGATTGCCGTGAGAATCGAGGAAAACGGGGCGAATTTCTACAGGTTCGCCGTTCAGGTGGCGCGCGATGAAGAGACGAAGGAACTTTTCGAACGGCTCGCCAGGGAAGAGGAACAACACAAAGTGATCTTCAAGGATATGCTCGCGGGGGTGGAAAGCCATGATCCTCCAGAAGGATATCCCGGTGAATACGGCGCCTACTTGAGAAGCTACGCCGACAACAATATTATTTTCAGCAAGGAGGTCATGGACCGGGAGATGGCGGGATTGAACGACACCCTTTCGGCGCTCGATTTCGCCATCAGACGGGAACTCGATTCCATCCTCTATTATCACGAGATCAAGGGATTCGTGGCGCAATCCCACCATGACGCCATCGACAGGATTATCAACGAAGAGCGAAAGCACTTCAAGCTGCTGTCGGAAGAAAAGAAACGTCGATCCTGAAAGGAGAAGGAACATGGCCGAGAAACTGGGAGTATATAAGTGCGAGATTTGCGGAAACATCGTTGAAGTGGTGCACGAGGGAAAGGGAGAGCTCGTCTGCTGCGGCAAACCGATGAAATACATGAAAGCGGGTGAAATAGACGCCGCACAGGAAAAACACGTTCCCGTAGTGGAGAAAACAGTCGACGGGTTCAAGGTCAGCGTGGGAAGCGTCGCCCACCCGATGGAAGAAAAACACTACATCGAGTGGATCGAGATCATCGCCGACGGCAAGGCGTACCGGGAGTTTTTGAAGCCGGGCGACGTTCCTGAAGCGGAATTCTACATCAAGGCGGACCAGGTGACGGCCCGGGAATACTGCAACATACATGGCCTGTGGAAAAAATAAGCGGTCCGGAGGCACGGTGGAGTGACACCGCGGAACAAAACAACGCGGGAGTGAAGAACAAACCCTGCATTCCTGGAAAACCTGTCCGTGAAGTTGCCGGGCGGTCTGCGGGCGATTGAACGGTTCTGTGGCGGTTTTGTCCGTTTGGGAGGTGAGCCGATGAAACGACTCAGTGAAATCCTGGCGACGGTGTTTCTGTGCGCCGCGCTTGTTCTTTCTGTATCCGTGAATGTGTCTGACGCCGCGCCCACCGTCGGTTCGGAATTCCCCGATGTCGCGATAACCGTGCCCGATTCGAAAGAGCACCGGAATTATCTCGGCCTCAAACGGGGCGATTCCTTCAAACTGTCCCAGGTGGCGGCGGATACGATTATCGTCGAGGTTCTCAGCATGTACTGTCCCTTCTGCCAGGCGGAAGCGCCCGCCGTTAATACGCTTTATTCCATGATCGAAGACGATCCCGAACTGAGGGGAAGAGTCAAGATCATCGGTATCGCGGCGGGAAATACGAAGCTGGAACGGGACATATTCGTCGACAAGTTCGATATCCCCTTCCCGGTATTTGCCGACGGCGACTTTCTGTTTCACAAGGCGCTGGGCGAGGTGAGAACGCCCTACTTTTTCGGCGTCAGGATCGCGGACGGCGCGGCGACGGTATTTTATTCAAACCTGGGCGCCTTCGACGACCCGGCGTCGTTCCTGTCTCTTATTCTTGAGCGCTCCCGGTCGAAAAACACGGAGGTGTCGCCGTGAACGTTTCAAAATCCCTTATTTTCTTGTGTGCAGTTTTTGTGCTTGTTGTGTTTATGCCCGCGGAAGAGGTCTTCGGTCTTTCCAACGCCTTTCAGGGCAAGGTTTTTGAGCAGAAGGACCAGAAACCACGGGACAGCGTGCTCAAGGTCGCCGTCGGCGACCGGGCGCCTGATTTCGAGCTGCCGAACCTGTCGGGGACAACAACATCCCTCAGTGAATTCCGCCGCAAAAATGTGGTGATTTCCTTTGTGCCGGCGGCATGGACGCCCGTGTGCTCGGACCAGTGGCCGGGATACAATATTCTGGAAGACCTGTTCGCGGAGTTCAACGCGATCCTCCTGGGCATTGCCGTGGACAATATCCCGTCGCTCTACGCCTGGACGCGCGAAATGGGAGGGCTCTGGTTCCCCGTACTTTCCGATTTCTGGCCCCACGGCGAGACCGCGGACCGCTTCGGCGTGTTGCGGTCGGACGGTACCGCGGAACGGGCCATATTCATCATCGACGGCGAGGGAATCATTCGATATATCGACGTTCACGACATAAACAGGCGTCCCCCGCTGGAAACAATCGTTGATCAACTGAAGCGCATGACATCGCCGGACAATGCCGGGCGGAATGACTGACGGACGGCGTGAAAAACGCGGTTGCCGCGCCGGCGCGTTCAGTCGGGCGAGACACCGGCGATGCAAGGGGGAGTGACTCGCGTGAAAGTGGACAAGTGGAAAATTTTCTGGGGTATACTTCTGGTCGCGTTTTCCACGTGCGCCTACATCGTTCACTATCTCATCTTCAGAGACCCACACCATCTCTTCATATTTCTCGTGGGGGATTTCGCCTTTGTTTTCGTCGAGGTCCTGCTGGTGACCATGATCATCCACGAGCTCCTCAATTACCGAGAAAAGAAAGCGGTCGAGGAAAAAATGAACATGATCATCGGCGCCTTCTTCAGCGAGGTCGGATCGTCGCTGCTGCGGTTATTCGCCGGTTTCGACCGGGGCTCGGGAGAATTGAAAAACCGTCTCGCCGGCTGCGGTCGGTGGCCCGACGAAGCCTTTGAAGAGGCCGCGAAAGCGTGCCGCCTTTATGCCCGCGGTATTGCCATAGACTGCGAGCAGGGAGACTTAGTAGCCCTGCGGAATTTCCTCCTTGAAAAGCGTACATTCATGCTGAGCCTCCTGCAGAATCCGAAACTGATCGCCCACGAAACATTTACGGATCTGCTCTGGGCGATATTTCATCTGACGGAGGAACTGGCCCTTCGAAATGATCTGTCCGGTCTGGGCGAGGCTGACGCGCGACATATCGCCACGGATATTGAGCGGGCCTACAAGGCATTGACGGAAATGTGGATAGGTCACATGTTCCGCCTGAAGGCCGATTATCCCTACCTTTTTTCGCTTGCCGTCCGGATGAATCCCTTCGACCCGGATGCATCTCCCAAGGTGAAAGAGCAGGCAGGCGGTTGACGTGATCATTCATGCTGGTATAGTGCGTTTCCTGAAGGCGATCGATAAATCATTATCGATGCCGGGGAGGAATGGCAAATGAATCAGTCCGGGAAAGTTGTCGTTGTTACGGGCTCGGCGAGAGGCGTCGGCGCGGCCGTGGCCCGCATGCTGGCCGACCGCGGCTGGAAAGTCGTTATAAATTATTCCAGGAGCGAGGACCAGGCCCGGGAAGTAGCGAAAGCGTGTCAACGTTCCGGCGGGGAAACATTGCTCTGCCGGGCCGACGTGGCGTCCGACGGGGACTGTCGCAGAATGGCCGATGAAGTGATGGAAAAATGGGGCCGCATAGACGCCCTGGTCAACAACGCCGGAACGACGAAGTTCTGTGATCACAACGACCTGGAAGGTCTGACGGCGGAGGACTTCCAGCATATTTACGCGGTCAACGTGATCGGCCCCTACCAGATGACGCGGGCCGTCGCGCCCCACATGAAGAACACCGGCGCCGGAGCGGTTGTGAACGTGGCGTCAATCGCAGGCGTTACCGGTATCGGAAGCTCTGTCGCCTACGCCGCTTCCAAGGGGGCGCTTGTTACCATGACGCTGTCGCTGGCCCGGGTGCTTGGACCGGAAATCAGGGTCAACGCCGTGTGTCCCGGGTTCATCCAGGGGAGCTGGCTCAGAGAGGGAATGGGCCATGAGACCTACGAGGCCGTGAAACAATTCTGGGAGAATACCACGCCCCTGCGGACGACGGCCACGCCCGAAACGGTTGCCGAAGCGATTATATATTTTATTACCGGCGCTCCCCTGGTTACGGGAGAGACGCTGATGCTCGACGGGGGATTCCACCTTGCCGTCGCGCCCCTGACCAGGCGTTAGCTGCTGACGGATCGGCCGTCCAGGGTGATAAGGTCGCGTGGGGTCCTGGCGATATAATCGGGTCCCGCGGTCCTGAGCCGCTCCTCGGAATGCCATCCCCAGGTAACGGCCACGGAACGAACCCCGGCATTCCTTGCTTCACGCACGTCGCCCGCCGTATCCCCGATGTAGAACGTTTCGCCGGTTTCTTTTCCCCAGGCCTTCATGGCGTGGTTGATTTTCTCCGTTTTGCTCGTCATACGGTCGGCCCCCAGAACGTCCCTGAAAAAGCCCGACATTTTTTCCTGTTTCAGCACCTGTTCGATAGGTTCCGATTGGTTCGAAGATATGACGACGAGAAGATTCTCGCGCGAAAGCTCCTCCACGACCGGGGAGACGTCCGGGAAGGGGTGCATTTTTGTGTAATCGACGGGATCGAGGGTTGCCGCCGCCTTCATGAAGACGTCAACGGGGATGTTCCTCGCGGCTATCGCCTCGTAGAAATTATCGTCGAACAGATCCAGGAAGTCCTCCGCCGTGAAGGGAAGGGATGCGTCGATCTTGCCGAGACAGGAGGCGACGAACTCCCGGTAGACAGACAGTGAATCGACGATGACGCCGTCGAAGTCGAACAGGTACAGTTTATTCATCAGGTTTCTCCGGTCTTCGTGTCTGCCGTGAACAGACTGTCGATGCCACGGTCGAGAGGCTGCCCGACGATGCCGTTCTCGGTGATAATGGCGGTGATAAGCCCCGCCGGCGTCACGTCGAAGGACGGGTTCCGCGCTTCCGCCCCCCGGGCGGCCGTTTCGATTCCCGCAATACGCAGGACTTCATCGCGGCTCCTTTCCTCGATGGGAATATCAATGCCGGCGGCTGTGTCCACGTCGATGGTCATTCGCGGCGCCGCCACGTAAAAAGGAATACCATGTTCCCGGGCCAGCAGGGCCAGCGTATAGGTGCCTATTTTGTTCGCCGTGTCGCCGTTGGCGGCAATCCGGTCCGCCCCGACGATGACCAGGTCGATTTCACCGCGGGCCATGAGGTGTCCGGCCATGGAATCCGTGATCACCGTAACGGGAATGCCTTCACGAACCATTTCCCAGGCCGTCAGCCGGGCGCCCTGGAGCAGGGGCCGGGTTTCATCCGCGAAGACCCGGGGATGTTTGCCCGCCTCGCGGGCCGCCCTGATAACGCCCAGTGCCGTTCCATAGCCTCCCGTGGCCAGCGCGCCCGCGTTGCAATGGGTGAGTACGGCGGCGTCCCGGGGGACAAGGTCGCGACCAATGCGTCCCATGCGACGGTTCGTTTCGATGTCGTCGTCGAGGATGCGCTGCGCCTCACGGACAAGGCGTTCGGCGATGGCTTCGAACCCGTCGTTCCGGCAGTTCTCGAAGCAGTTCATCATGTGTTCCAGGGTACGGAAAAGGTTGACCGCCGTGGGGCGGGTCGAGGCCAGTTCGCCCCGAATCCTTGCCAGTATTTCTCCTTCGCTGCCGGGCGATTCTTCTCCGTGTTTCAGGAATCCCAGGGCGAGGCCCATGGCCGCGGCGATGCCGATGGCCGGAGCGCCCCGAATGGTCATGTCGCGAATGGCCGCCGCCACATCGGTATAATCACGGCAGACCACGAGAGACTCGCGCGCCGGAAGCGCCTTCTGGTCGATCATGACCACGGTGTTATCATGCCAGTAAACAGGTCGAATCATGAGCCGGACAGTTTTCTTTTTAAAATTTCGTTTACCAGGCCGGGGCTTGCCTGTCCTTTCGTCTTTTTCATAACCTGGCCGACGAAAAAGCCGAAAACTTTCTCTTTTCCACCGCGGAACTGCTCGACCTGGGCGGGATTTGCGGCTATAACTTCGTCAACAACCGCTTCAAGGGCGCCGGCATCCGTAATCTGGACCAGGCCTCTTTTCTTGATGACCGTTTCCGGCTTCTCGCCGGAAGACCACATTTCCTCGAAGACATCCTTTGCCATCTTGCCGCTGATGGTTCCGTCGTCGATCAGCCGTACCAGGTTTCCCAGGTCGGCCGCTGTTATCGGGCAGTCCTCCATTTCAACCTTGTCTTCCTTGATATGACCCAGGATATCTCCCATGACCCAGTTGCTCGCGGCCTTCGGTTTGCCGCAGCGGGTCGCCACTTGTTCGTAATAGTCGGCGATGGCGCGGCTCGCCGTGAGCACGCCCGCGTCGTACGCAGGAATTTCGTACTCGCGGATGAAGCGTTCACGCTTTTCCCTCGGCAGTTCGGGAAGTGTCCGCCTGATCTCGTCGATCCATTCGTCCGCCACGGTTACGGGAACAAGGTCGGGATCAGGGAAATAACGGTAATCATGGGCTTCTTCCTTGCCCCGCATGGGAAGGGTCGTCCCCCGGGCGTCGTCCCAGAGGCGGGTTTCCTGGATCACGGTGCCGCCGCTTTCCAGAACGTACTGCTGCCGCCGTATTTCATATTCCAGTGCGCGCTGGACATTCCTGAAAGAGTTCATGTTTTTCAGTTCCGTCCGGGTTCCGAACGCCGGTTCCCCCTTCGGGCGAAGCGAGACATTGGCGTCGCAGCGAAAATTACCTTCCTCCATGTTGCCGTCACAGATTTCCAGGTAGACGAGAATCTCGTGAAGCCGTCTCAGGTAAGCCGCGCCTTCTTCGGGGCTGCGCATGTCCGGTTCGCTCACGATTTCGATAAGCGGCACGCCCGCCCGGTTCAGGTCCACGTAACTCACGGGCGCGCTTTCGTCGTGAATCAACTTGCCCGCGTCTTCTTCCATGTGGATGCGGGTGATATTCACCCGTTTCCCCTCTTCATTGATGTCCAGGTCGACATAACCACGTTCGGCCAGCGGTCGGTCGTACTGCGATATCTGGTATCCCTTGGGAAGATCGGGATAAAAATAATTTTTTCGCGCCCATTCGCTGACATGGTTGATGGTGCAGTGCGTCGCCAGGGCCATCTTCACGGCGTACTCGACAACGGTACGGTTCAACACGGGCAGAACGCCGGGCATGCCCAGGCAGACGGGACAGGTGTGCGTGTTGGGCGGCGCTCCGAAGGCGGTTGAACAACCGCAGAAAATTTTTGTGTTCGTTTTAAGCTGGGCGTGAACCTCGAGCCCGATAACCGGTTCATATTCCATTACAGGGCGGGCCTCCTTTGTTCTGTGAATAAGGCTTTTTCCAATGCCGCCGCGGCCTGTATCAGCTTGCCTTCCTCGAAATAGCCGGCGAGCAGTTGCACGCCCAGGGGAAGGCCGTCCGCGGTGAAGCCGCATGGAAGGGAAATGCCGGGTATGCCGGCGAGGTTGGCGGGAGCGGCGAACACGTCGGACAGGTACATCTGGAGCGGGTCGTCTGTTTTCTCACCCAGTTTGAAGGGCGGTGTCGGCGTCGTGGGCGCCAGGATGACATCGCAGGAGGCGAATGCCTTGTCGAAGTCGCGCTTCATGAGGGTACGTATCTGCGAGGCCTTCTTGTAATAGGCTTCGTAGTATCCCGAGGAGAGCGCGTAGGTGCCTATCATGATGCGTCGTTTCACTTCGGAACCGAAGGCGGCGGCCCTGGTATTCCGGTAAAGATCGAGCAGCTCCCGTTCGCCGGGCGAACGGAAACCATAGCGGATGCCGTCATAGCGGGCCAGGTTCGAACTGGCCTCGGCGGGCGCTATCACGTAGTAGGCGGCGATGCCGTAGCGCGTGTGGGGAAGCGATATTTCGCGGCATTCGGCGCCCAGGTCTTTCATGACGGAAACGGCTCGGTCCACCGCGGCGGTTACGGCCGGGTCGATGCCTTCGATGAAGTACTCCCGGGGGATGCCCACGGTCCAGCCCTTGATGCTTCGGCCGACACAATCGCGATAATCGGGGACGGGCGCGGGAAACGAGGTGGAATCCCGTTCGTCATGGCCCGCGATGACGGACAGCAGGATGGCGCAATCTTCCACGTCCCGTGCCAGCGGACCGATCTGGTCGAGCGACGAGGCGAAAGCCACCAGTCCGTACCGGGAAACTCTGCCGTAGGTGGGTTTCAGGCCGACAATGCCGCAGAACGCTGCCGGCTGCCTGATGGAGCCTCCCGTATCGGACCCGAGCGATGCTGCGCACTCGCCCGCGGCCACCGCCGAGGCTGATCCCCCGCTGGATCCGCCCGGTACGCGTTCCAGGTCCCAGGGATTCCGGGTTACGCCGAAATAGGAGGTCTCGGTGGATGACCCCATGGCGAATTCGTCCATGTTGGTCTTTCCGAGAATAACGGCGCCGGCGGCTCTCAGTTTTGCCACTGCCGTGGCATCGTAGGGGGGAACGAACCGCTCGAGGAAACGCGATCCGCAGGTCGTGGGAGTCCCCGTGGTGCAGAGCAGGTCCTTCAGGGCGATGGGGACGCCGTCCAGCGGTCCCAGGGCGGCGTCGTCACGCCGTCTTCGGTCCGAAGCTTCGGCGGCCTCGAGGGCCCTTTCCTTCATCAGGTTGATGTAGGAGTGAACGCGCTCCTCGACGGCGTCGATGCGCCGGAACATCGCTTCCGTTATCTCCAGGGACGTTGTTTCTCCCGCGCGCAACAATTCTTCCAGTTCGTGAACAGTCAGGTAATGCGATTCCATGGGCATAGGTCCCCTTACTCGATGATTTTCGGCACTTTGAACGACGCGCCGTCGTCATCGGGGGCATTGGCCAGGACGGCGTCGAGAGGAAGCGACGACCGGACCACGTCTTCCCTGAAGGCTTCCGTGCCTTCCATGGCGTGTGTCATTGGCTCCACGTTCGTGGTGTCGACGGAATTGAGCATGTCCATGTACATCAATATGTCGTTCAGTTGCTTTGTAAACAGTTCCTGTTCCTGTTCATTGATGGTCAGCCTGGCGAGATCCGCCACGTGCGAGACCTGGTCCTTCGTTATTTTCATGGGATCATCCATCCTCCTCTTGTTTTCGCGACTCATTATTACACAGGCCAGAAAGGGCGCAGTTGCTCGCGTATTTTCCGCACCAGCGCGTCGGTCTTTTTATCGGCCCTTTCCATTATTTCTGCAAGTTCTGCTTCACCGGTTATCGTTTCGCCGCTCATTTCAAGCAGCATGGCCCTGGCCGAGCGGGCCATCATGGAATGGTTGTAACCGCCCTCGAGTGTGAAAACCAGGCGGCCCCCGCAACAGCGGTCGGCTATGTTCATAAGCACCCGGGTGAGATTGACGAATCCCTGTTCTGTCACGTCCATGCCGCCCAGGGCGTCGCCCCGGCAGATATCGAAACCCGCCGATACCAGCATCAGGTCCGGCCGATATGACATGGCCACGGGTTCCAGTATTTTTTTAAATATTTTCAGGTATTCGGCGTCACCCTGGCCCCGCTGAAGCGGTACGTTAACGGTATATCCTTCTCCCGGACCGATGCCGAGCTCGCCGGCGCTTCCCGTGCCCGGATAAAAGGGGTGCTGGTGCGTTGAAAAGTACAGCACGCCTGGATCACCGTAGAAAGAGTGTTGCGTGCCGTTACCGTGATGCAGGTCCCAATCGGCGATCAGCACGCGTCCGAGGCCGTATCGTTCACGGGCGTGAGCCGCCGCCACGGCCACGTTGTTGAAAATGCAGAATCCTCCCGAAGCGGTGGTCTCGGCGTGGTGTCCCGGCGGCCTGACAAAAGCGAAAGCGTTCCGCACGGCGCCGTCCATGACCTTGTCAACGGCGTTCATGAGACCACCCGCGGCGAGAAGCGCCGCGTCGTAGGAATCCGGTGACGCGATGGTGTCGAAATCGAGCGCCGAATACATCATTCCGGCAGTGGCCGCCACGCGATTGATGTAAGCATGGCGATGAATGCGCGAAAGTTCTTCAACCAGGGCTTTTCTCGGTTCAATGCGCAAAAATCTCTTTTTCATGTCGGCTTCGTCGAGCATGTCATAGATAGCCGCCAGCCGTTCCGGAGATTCGGGATGTCCGAACCCCGGGTCGTGATCCATGTACCGCCTGTCGGCGACGATACCCGTACTGTAGCCCATGGCAACCTCGAAACTCCCGCGGATTAAAAGAAGTTTTCTCCTATCACAGACACCGGGCAAAAGCAATCAGCTCGCGGTTCACCCGGAATCCGCGATTGATTTTCTGCAGAGCACGTTATCGAGTCATCAGTATGAAACATTGCAGTGAGGTCTTTGAATCTGGATACCGGCCCGTGTGCCCGCAAGGGTATTCGC
>JAGYOR010000065.1 GCA_018399535.1 Deltaproteobacteria bacterium
CAATAATACCAGCACCCTGCCCGGCCTTTACATTCATGTTCCTTTCTGCATTACCAAGTGCCCTTACTGCAACTTCTATTCCGTGACGGACCGGTCGGCGATTCCCTCCTGGATCAACGCCCTGCGTCGGGAAATGAACTGGTACAAAAGCGAATTCGAACATTTCGATACGGTTTATCTCGGCGGCGGGACGCCGTCAGTTCTCTCGCCGAACGAGCTTGCGGCTGTTCTCGACGGCGCGTACGAGGCTTTCACCATCACGGGCGACTGCGAAGTCACCATCGAGGCAAATCCCGGCGATATTGATGAGGATTTCCTGTCAGTCCTGCGCGATACCCCCGTCAACCGCGTCAACCTGGGGGTACAGTCCTTCGACGACACGGTTCTGGCATACCTCGGACGGCGGCACGATTCCGAAGACTGCCGGACATCGATAAATCTTCTAAGAAACAGTGGTTACGACAACATCGGCCTCGATTTGATCTACGCCGTACCGGGACAATCAATGAAATCATGGAAGGCCACCCTGGAAGAAGCGCTGCGCTGGAAGCCGGAACACCTTTCCTGCTACGAGTTGACTCTGGAGACCGGCACGCCGATGGGCCGGCGGTTTGCCGACGGCGACGTGGAACTCCCCGGCGAGGATGAACGGTACGATTTCTTCGTGACAACTTCGGAACGCCTGGAAAAGGAGGGCTACATTCATTACGAAGTGTCGAACTTCGCCCGGCGGGAAATGTTTCGATCGAGGCACAACATGAAATACTGGAATCACGTGACGTACCTTGGTCTGGGACCGTCCGCCCATTCTTTTTCGGGCAACCGGCGCTGGTGGAACCACGCCTCGGTCGAGCGCTATATTTCCGATCTCGAACAAAACCGCCGTCCCGTGGAAGAAACGGAAATTCTCACCGACAGGGATCTGCGACTGGAACGCGTCTTTTTGGGACTGAGAACAATGGAAGGAATAAGCGCGAGCGACCCGGTTCTGCTTGAACCGCCGGGAAGCGATATACTTCGGCAATGCCTCGCCGACGGCCTGCTCGAACGCAGGGCTGACCGGATCGCGCCTACCCGTCGCGGCCTCGCCCTGGCCGACCAACTGGCGGTTTTGCTGTAATTTGTTATGTGGATTTTCCTGGCCGCGGCACGCCGGAATACTATAAGAAACCGGGTCAGGGTCGGAGAATAACAGAACAAAATTTTTATATAGTGATAAAACTCACGCCGCCGCGGTCACGGGCATGTCTCTTTGAGAAAATCAAGAACCCCGGCGGTGACGTCGTCCACTTTTTCTTTCCACAGAATGCCGTGATAATCAGCTTCTACGGCTATGAAGCGCTTCTTTTCGGAGCCGGCTTTTTTATATATTTCAGATCCGCTCACCGGATTCACCACCGGGTCATTCGCGCCCTGCACGACCAGCACGGGATCAATGACATCCTTCAGCCTCTCTTCAACAACATCCATGAGCTTTTCCAGCTGTCGCACGCCGCTCACGGGATTGCGGAAATAATTTATATGCCTGTTCTGCGGTTCGTTCGTCACAAATTCCATTCTGCCTTTATCCACCTTGAATCGCGCCAGGATGGTATTCCAGGCGACGACGAACGACGCGAATTTCGATGAAATATGATGCAGCCTGAGCGGAGCGTTTATGGTCACCACGGCCCTGAACCTGCCCGGCTTGTTTGCCGCCTGCAACAGCGCCAGGGTCCCCCCGGTCGAAAAACCCGCGATGGCAAGAGACTTCATGGAATTTTTCATAATAATATACCCGCGTCCCACCGATTCATACCAGTCTTCCCAGGTGCGGGTCGCCAGGTCTTCCGGCGCCGTCCCGTGTCCCCGAAGGCGCGCCCCGTAAACAGAGTAGCCGTGCCTGTAGAGGTAATCGGCCAGCGGCCTGATTTCTTCGGGCGCCGCCATGTACCCGTGCACCAGGACCAGCCCCTTCCGGCCGAACAGGTGTTTCATGAAAAAGGGCGCGCCGATGGTTTTCGGCTTGCTTTCGCCCTCACTGTAATAACGATCGTAATCGTCCTGGAAGATCTTCCGGTCCAGGGCCTTGAAATGGTCCCTGATTTTTTTTCTCGCGAGACCGGCCGGAAGCAGCATAAGGCGATCGAACGATCTGGTCAGTCTTTTCAGGGGCTCTATTTCGTTGGTCAGAACCTCGACGATGTTGTCCTTCCTGATGGTGTGAAATTCGTAGGCGGCGCTGAAACGCTCATTGTTTCTGACGAGAAAATCCCTGCCGGTCGTAACAAGACCCTCCGCCCGGGACATTTTAACGAAACGGTCGTACTTCTCGTGAAAATCGTCGCTCAGCAACGTCCACTGAGGCTGGTCCAGCGATCGGTGGTAATTGTTCAGGCCGGAACGGCGCAGCTTGTCAATCGCCAGGAACACGCGGTTTTTAAAATCGTCCTCTCCTATCCTGTCTTTTTTGTATTTCGCCAGGATGTATGAAAAAATATGATCGTGATTGACGGTCGTCATGGCGTAAATGGCTGCCATGTACTCGTACATGATACTGACGTAAATTTTTTTGAACGGCCCTGCATGTTTCAGATCTTCCGGGTTGAGGTAGAGCTTTCCGTCCGCAAGCATCCTGCGCAGGCCGGCGTTTTTTTTGACGTATCGCTTCATCGGTATGGCGTGGCCGAAGTTTATGTCGATATCCACACCCCGCGTGAACATGGAGCCCTCGACCTCCATTTCCTCGACGGCCCGATCGGAAAGATTTTCCACCAGCCGGGCCGCCACCCTGCTGATGATGTTTTCTGCCGCGTATACCGGGTAATAGGTGATATTCACCGGTACGATGACTGTCTCTTTTGCCAGTATGGCATCTATATCGGCCGGGTTGAAATCGAAATGACGGGCCAGTTCTTCAATGGACGAGGTGTCCCCCCGTTCGTAACACAGCCGCAGCTCTTCCCGTAAAAACTGGGACCGCAGGGCGATGCGTCCCGGCCCGGTGTGAGGCGGCCTCCTTCCGCCGGTATTGAAGACGATGTAGCGTCCCTTCTCGATGATCTTTTTGTCTTTGATCATCTGGCCTTCGGGGAAAATAATCACCGGGTTGGCATCGGTAAGCAGGGCTTTGACCAGGAGCCTGTCGCGCTCCGGATCGGCGGTGGATACGGCTCCCAGCCGGGGTATAACATCTCCCAGCCTCCCCTCGAAAAATCCCTGTGCCGCCAGGGACAGGGGAAACCTGTTGAAATACTTCCTGATAACGTAAGGCATGAGAACGGTTTCAAGGCGGGTGAAGTGGTTCACCACGAAGAGCACCGGCTGATCGGGAACGTTCTCTCTGCCGTGAACGCGGATATCAATGCCCCGTGCCCGCGTCAGGGCATCAATCGAAGCCACGACTGTTTTTATCACCCTGTCTGAAACAATCATTGGTTGTCCCGTTCCGGCGGCTGTCGACGAGTTTCCTCAAAACATCGGGCCGGTTGGTGAAAATACCGTCAACGCCCGCCCCGATGAGCCGGTTCATTTCCTCTTCGCCATCGACGGTATACACATTTACGGGGATTCCATGCTCATGAAGATCGACAAGCCAGGTCCCGTCAAGTTCGTTCCGGCCGCAGTTAAAGGCGTTCGCTTCATAGAGGGCCGTTATTTCCGACGGCAGCTCCGAACCGTAAATTGATTTATCATACAAAACGGCGACGGGAATATGCCGATTCAGCTGCCTGAGACGCCGCAGCACCGATGGATTGAAACTGGAGAACAGAACCCGACCGCTCAAACGGCAGCGATCGACGATGTCGAGGCATTGCTCTTCCATACCGCCGCCAGCGGTTACGGCCTCGTTCTTGATTTCGATGTTGACGTCGAGCTTCCCCCGGCACTGCGCCAAGACTTCTTCCAGCGTCGGTATGCACGTTCCCGCGAACCGCCTGTCGAACCAGCTTCCGGCATCGAGTCTTTTCAGTTCTTTCAGGGAATGGTCCGCCGTGCGGCCCCGGCCGTTTGTACACCGCTCCAGTGTCGCGTCATGGAAAACAATAACCTCGCCGTCGCGACTCAACTGAACGTCCAGCTCAACCATGTCGGCGCCGAGCTCCACGGCTGCCTCGAACGATGGAAGCGTGTTTTCCGGAAAGTATGCCGAGGCGCCCCGGTGGGCGATGATGGTTATTTCGGCCGTTCCGGCCTTTTCACCAGAGGCGGAATCAACAGGTCTACCCACGACCGTGTCCTTTATGAAACAGCGTTGTCGAGAAGAGAACCGGTGTCGCTCAGGCCAACCGGGGTGAAAACGTCTTTTCGTTTACCGGCTTTTTCCTGTTCAGAGGCCCTTGATCACGAATTCGGCGCGTCTGTTTTTTGCCCACGCCTTTTCGTTGTTTCCAGGATCAAGGGGACGTTCTTCCCCATAGCTGATCGTGCCGACTCTGCCGGCGCCCACGCCCATTGCAACAAGATAGTCCCTGGCTGATTTTGCCCGTCGTTCTCCCAGGACGAGATTGTATTCGTCGGTGCCCCGTTCATCACAGTGTCCTTCGATGACAACACCGAAATCCCTGTTCTCGAGCAGCCACGTGCCCAGTTCGTCGAGAATGGCTCGTGCCTCCGCTCCCAGGTCATACCGGTCGAACTCGAAATGGATGTTCCGGGGTTCTAAAACCTCCGCCTCTTTCAGGGCTTCTTCTTCCAGGGATTCTTCCCGAAGCAGCCGCTCCCTTTCCGCCCTGGCCGTCCGCCCCGCTTCCTCCGTCTCAGCGGACTCGCTTATTTCCGCGGTCGCCGACGCTTCGGGCATCGGTGCTTCCCGGACTCCCGTTTCCCTGTAGCGGGTGCATCCGCCCAGGGCGATCATCAGGGCAAGAGCAATTATCACGCATATATTCAGTTCACACCGATCCCGTCTCATTCTGCACCTCCTCAGCCAGATGGTTAGTTGACTTTCATAATTCCGTCGCCGGGCTGGTCATGTTGGTGGTTGTTTTTTCTTCATTGCCGTCCCGTCCTGCAATCCAACAGCGGAACCCCGGTGTTTCGTCGTTTATTAAAGAATCATGCATAATTTTTATTATTGAATCAAGTACGGACTTTCCCCGGCATGCGGCTCTCCACGTGTTCAAGGTTGGACGCCCTGACTCCGAGCAGCCTGACGCGCCGTTTCAGCTCGACCCGCCGAAGGCAGGAAAACGCGGTTTTGCGGATTATTTCGTCGGAAGCTGTTGCCTTCTCGAGAGAACAGGCACGGGTAACGGTATGAAAGTCATCAAACCTGATTTTCAGGGTGACCGTCCTGGCTGTATATCCTTTGGCGGCCATATCGCTGATAACCTGCCTGCTTAGTTGTGCGATCGTGCCGGCGATGACCTGCCAGTTTTTCTCGTCCCGTTGAAACGTCGTCTCGCGGCTTATTGATTTCGGCTCACGGTGAATGACAAGAGGAGTTTCGTCGATGCCCCGGGCGGCGTCGTAAAGGTAGTGACCGTGCGAGGAACCGAACCGACGAACGAGAATTTCCAGCTGTGTTGCGGCCAGCTGACCGATAGTTTCTATTTCCAGAGCGTGCAGCTGCTCTTCCGTCTTCGGTCCTATGCCGTAAAGTTTACGAACGGGCATGGGCCACAACCTGTCCCGTATATCCCTTTCGGTGATGATGGTCAGGCCGCCAGGCTTCTGCATGTCCGAGGCGATCTTGGCAAGAAGCTTGTTCGGAGCAATGCCGATGGAACAGGTAAGACCGGTGGCTTTGTAAACGCCTTCCTTTATCCGGGCGGCGATAATCTCATCGTCTTCGGGCATGTCCGTTATATCAAGAAAAGCTTCGTCGATACCGACGTCTTCCACGGCGCCGGTAAGGGACAAAAGCACCTTCTTGAATCGGCGAGAAACGGCGGCATATGCCGGGTAATCCACGGGAAGATAGACTGCCCGAGGACAGAGCTTGCAGGCCGTTTTCAAAGGCATACCTGAATGCACGCCGAATTTTCGGGCTTCATAGTTCGCCGTGGAAACGACGCCCCTCCGCGAGGGATCACCCGCGCCGCCGATGACGACCGGCTTTCCTCTGAGCCCGGGATGTCTCTTTTCTTCCACGGCGGCAAAAAAGGCATCCATGTCGATATGAAGAATCCTGCGCCCGCGGAAGGCGCTTTCGCTCGCAAGCCCTCCGTTGCCGGTCCCCGGTATTTCGCTGTCCGTCATAACAGTATGTAGCGCCCCGCGGGGCGAAAGCACGTCAATAAGTCAGGCACGCCCCCTGAGGGGATCGTCGTCGGGGCTGAGCCAGGCACGCTTGTCCCGTCCCCAGATCTTCGACGTTCGCTCGGTGATGAAATCCAGGGGCAGATCGGCAAAGTAACCGTAATGTTCAAGGTACTCTATGTACGGACTTCCGTCGAGAGCCCGTGGGGGAAGCATCGCGTCGTGTTCGCCGTCGAATTCCACGACCGGCACGCCGATGCGCTCGCAGAGATCCGCGTTGAATGTCGCCGCCGCCGTTATCCAGCGTCCGTCGAGAAAAAACTGGTTGTAGCCGTGTCCCGGGAATTCGTCGCGGCCCAGGCGGGCCTTGAGAGCCGGGGGAATGCGGTGGTTACGGATGCGAGCGAGCGCGAGGCGCGAGGGAATCCCGGCGGAACGTGCCAGGGCGCAGAGTAAAACGGCTTTCTGCACGCAGTAACCCTTTCCCGTTTCCAGTATGAAGCTGGCACGAAAATCGTCGGGGTGCATCGAGATCATAAACAGGTTATAGGGGATTTCGTCACGGACAAAGGCAAAGAGGCGAAGAAGTTTTTCCCGCTCAGATTGCGCTCCTTCGACCAGTTTTTCGGCTCGGTCAATGATCAGCGGATGATCCGCCTCGATTGCTTTTGTCGCCTCCAGATACTCTTTCATTCAATGTTCCTTTCCGGTTTCCGGCGGGCGGGGACGGTCCGTTTCCCGCCCGTCGGCCTTTTTCTATTTTTCTTTCGGATAGGGCCAGGCCATGATACCGCCTTCCATGACCTTCACATTCTTCCAGCCCCCTCCTTCAATCGCCAGTGCCGCCTCGTAGCCGCGCAGCGATATTTTGCAAAAGCATATTATTTCCTGGTTTTTATCTTCCGGGAGTTCGTTTAACCGTTTCCGCAGGGCGCCAAGGGGAATCAGTGTTTCACCGATGCCCAGGCGTGTTTCCTCGAATTCATCAGGACCTCTCGTGTCGATCAGGAAGGTGCGCTCGCCTTTCAGGACCTTCTGATGGACTTCCGCGCAACTTATGCCCTTGAACCTGTTCTTCATCTTGTTCTGCATAATGTGCGCCGTGGCGATACAATGATCGATCGCCAGCGAGAAAGGAGGCGCATAGGGAAGATCCGCGTTGACGATGTCCTCGACGCCGAGCTTGCCCTGAATCGCCATCGCCCACTGGGCGATTTGCTTGGCGACATTGCCCGGCCCGATGCATTGCGCGCCCAGAACCCTTCCCGTATCGCCGTCCGCTATGAGTTTTGTTACCAAAAGCAGTCCGTCCATGAATCCCGGTTTGTCGGGGCTCGCGTTGATCACCGTCCTGATGTTTTCGTACCCCAGTTTTCGGGCGATCGTTTCGGAAAGACCCGTTGAACCGGCCGCGTAATCAAAGACCTTGCAGACACCCGTTTGAAACACCCCCGGAAAGGTGACGCAATTGGCGGAGGCGGCGTTCTCGCCGGCCACCCGCCCCTGTAGATTGGCAATGTCTCCGTAGGGCGCCAGCACTGTTCGGCCCGTAAGACGGTTCACCGATTCCACGCAGTCTCCCGCCGCATAGATGTCCGGATCCGACGTCTGCATGTGTTCGTTGACGTCGATTCCACCAAGCTCCCCGATCTTCAGACCAGATCTCCTGGCCAGTTCCACGTTTGGACGAACGCCGATGGCCAGGACCGCCAGTTCGCAGGGAAGTTCTGTACCGTTTGCCAGCTTGACCGCCTTCAGCCTGCCTTTCTCTCCCAGGAAGGCCGCGACTCCGTTGTGGGTGATGACATTGGCCCCCTTGCTCTTGACGTGATTTTCAACGAGCTTGGCCAGCTCCCAGTCAAGAAACGTGAGCAGCTGCGGCAGCAGCTCGATGACCGTGATGTCCATCCCCGCCAGTTGCAGCGCCTCGCAGGTTTCAATGCCGATCAGCCCGCCGCCGATGACCACGGCCTTTTTTATTGCACTCTCGTCGCGGATTTTTCGCAGGAAGTCGGCGTCTTTCATTGATTGCAGCGTTGTTATTCCTTCCAGCTCCACGCCGGGCACGGGCGGCATTCGCGGGACGGCGCCCGTCGCGATGACAAGTTTGTCATACTCCAGCGTACCCGCTTCTCCCGTCAGCGTGTTTTTAAAGTGCACGGTGTGATTCGCCCGGTCTATTTCTGTTACTTCCGTGTTCACGCGCGCCTCGATGTCCTTGGCGTTGACATAGAACATGGGATCCCTGGTGACGCCCGTCGGCGTGCACAGAAGCATGTTGCGGTCGTCGAAGTACCCCCCGACGTAGTAGGGATATCCACAGGATGCCATGGAAAGATCCGCGTCTTTCTGCAGTATCACGACGTCCGCGTCGTTATCGATCCTCCGGGCCTTCGCCGCCGCCTTGGGACCAGCGGCCGATCCCCCCACCACTACAATTCTTTTTTTCGCTGCCATGTTTCATTCCCCTCCTTGTAATGAAAACATTTTCACCGATCCCGTCCCGGTTCAGGCCGCGGAGATGAAGGCCGTATATTCGCCGGTGACGGAAGAACAGATAGTACCGCCGGAAAGGGTTTCAACCGTCCCCGGCGGGCCTCCCTTTGGTCAGGCGTGATTCCGGAGCTGCAGCTCCAGCGGATGAGGATTGAGATAGACCTGATCATTCAGGTAGGGTTCCTCATATTTCCGCACGTAGTGCCCCACCAGGGTCAGGGGCACGATAAGCGGCACATGACCCTGTCTGAAATTCTCGATTACTTCGAGCAGTTCCTTTTTTTCATCCGCCGACAATTGTCGTTTAAAATATCCCATCATGTGTTGGAGAACGTTGACGTGTTTCTTCACCGTGGTTTTCAGTTTTAACGCCTCCACCAGCAGGACCTCATAGCGTTCGTACGGGTCGCCCGAAGTGAAACTTTTCCCGGCGGCCACCAGTTTGCCCGTTTCCCGGTAGTGTTTCGTACTGTGCGACATAAGCAGTAATTTATGACGCCGGTGAAAATCAACAAGGGCGCCTCTTCCCGGGTTCGTGTCCGCCGTCTCCCGCCAGCGTTGAAGCGTGAAGATTCTCTCAATAAAATTTTCTCTCAGCGCGTCGTCGTTGAGACGGCCCTCTTCCTCCACCGGCAGCCGGGGGAACCGTTCCATGAACATGCCCGCGAATATTCCCGTACCGTTTTTCGCGGGAATGCCCTTTTCGCTATACACTTTAACCCGTTCCATGCCGCTGGACGGCGAACCGCTTTTAAAAATAAATCCGAGCAAACGCTCACCAGCAAGTTCATCCAGGCGTTTCCGCGCCCATTGCGTCATCATGTCCGTCTTGTCCTTTTTCGTACGGACAGTCACCAGGCGCGGACACTCGGGGGTACCCTCCAGCCGCATGGACTCGCGGGGAACGCCCATGCCGCATTCCTTTTCAGGACAAACGGAAACGTAATCGACGTATTTCCCCAGCGTGTCGCGAAGAAAACGGTCAAGTTTATGACCCCCGTCGTAGCGAACCGGTTCTCCCAGAAGGCATGCGCTGATACCCAGGCGGATTTTTTCCATAATCCCCTCGCTGTTTTCTATGTACCAACGGGTACGATCGAAGTCAATCAGGTAAAATATGACAAATACTCCGAAAATCGCCCGGTTCTTTCAGGTGTTGAAGTGCGGCAATTCCGCAAAACCGGCAGGGAAATCAGTCTCCCCGCGAGAAGATCGCGGCGCCGCGCCATGTGAGGGGTCTTTTTTCCCGCTAATTAATGGTATAAAGAAGAAAACAGCATGCAAAAAAACGCAAAGGAGAAGGCCCCATGAGCCTGAAAGACAAGTACGCTATCGTGGGCGTCGGGTACACACCCCAGGGAACCGTCAGCGA
>JAGYOR010000066.1 GCA_018399535.1 Deltaproteobacteria bacterium
AACCGGGCGGCGGCCCCTTCTGGGTGAACGAGGACGACGGGTCGGCAACACTCCAGATCGTGGAAAAAAACCAGGTGGACATTACATTCAAAGAACAGGCGTCGGCCTGGAACTCTTCGACACACTTCAATCCCGTGGATATCGCCTGCGGGTTGAAAGATTACCGGGGGAAAAGCTTCGACCTGTACCGGTTTCGGGATGGCGAAGCGTTCATGGTAACAGAAAAATCATACCGGGGACAGCAGCTGAAAGCACTCGAACTTCCGGGACTCTGGAACGGATCGATGGCGCGATGGAACACCGTCTTTGTCGAGGTTCCTCTTGTCACGTTCGCTCCCGTCAAGACAGTAGAGGATCTGCTGAGGCCCGAGCACAGACCCTGACAGGCGCATGATGCTTCCTGCATGTTCATGATTTATTCGAATGAATGGCGCCGGCGTTTCCATTTTTCAGGCGGCGTTCTATGATCATGGAACGCACTTCCTCCGCATCCATCGGCGTTGTCTCCACAACCCGCTCGGCGTGGTTTCCCCTTGCCAGAACTTGGACGTGAGCATCCCGGGAAGCATCGCTGTAAAAGGCGCATACCGCGGCGGCGCGCTCAACTTCGTCCATGCCGGCGCCTCCGGGAATAATAACCACGGGACCCGGTACATTTCTGACGCTGAGAATAATGTCGCTCTCATGCGTGATTCCCAGGATCGCCTCGTTTTCCTCCCTGTTTCGGCCGACCGCTATTTTCACGTCGCGGCTGATCCTGAGATGCCGCCCCAGTTTGAGCAGTTCTATGTCGCGTACTGACGGATCTGGACAGGCGCGAAGCAAGTCCCGCAATCGTTCCGAAAAAGCAGGGTCCGTGAGCAGGCAGCCTCCTCCCGGCGCGGGATAGAACGATATACCGTACTCGTCGGCAAGCGCCATCTGCCGTTTCCTTCCCCGCCCCTGGATATCAAGCAACCGCTGCCGGTCGACCTTCCCTTCACTCTCGGGGCCCGTCGGGGGAAGCAAAAGCGCGCTCAAGGGCCGCAGGACGAGACCGTCGTAACCCGACAGTTTCGCCACCAGGCGCAATGACCCCCCCGTCTGCGACATTGGACGCTGTCCCACCACCTCGCCGGTGAAAATGAAATCAGCCCCCGCATCATCCATTATCATTCCCGCCGTTTCAAGCATCAGGGCATGGCAATCGATGCAGGGATTCATGTTCTTGCCGTAGCCGTGGGGAGGCGCTTTCAGCATGGACAGGTGAGACTGCGTTATATCGATCACCCGCAGCGGCAGATCAATGCTGCCGGCGATTTTCCGGGCCCGCCCGGAACTGAAAAACGGCGTCTCGAAGGTCACGCCGACAACGTCAACGTCTTGTTCCTGAAGCACTTTTACGGCAAGAATACTGTCCAGGCCTCCTGAAAAAAGCCCGATTGCTTTCACACTCAATAGACGACCACGAACACTTTCCACCGGTCTCTAAGAACCCGGTATAATGCGGCGTCGAAGGGATCCTCGACGAAATAAACAGAACCGTTTCCCCCGTCGACCCTGACGGCTGAAAATTGTACACGGTCGAGCCGGTCGGGGTTCTCCGGAAAAAGCGAAAATTTAAAATATTTTTTTTCAACGGGAAGGCCCGCCGCTCTGGCGACCGTTTCGATCATGGCCTCGCCACGGGCCATTTTCGAAAGATCCAGTACCTGGAATCCACGTTCCTTGAGAATATCCAGAAATTGGGGAGGCGGGCTCCTCGACGTCAGCAGAAGGGCCCCGTCGTCCCGCTCAAGGTACAGGTCGGCGGTAACGGACAGGTTGAAACCGTCTTCCGACGAAACAAAAACAGGTACGTCCGCGTTACGTCGCGCCTCAAGCCCCGCATATCGAAGAATTTCCAGCGCCATATCAACAGGCGTCCGGCCTTCCAGCCGGGCGGGATAAGCCGGTGTTGCAACAATGTCACTGGACGGCGTATGCAGCGATGATCCCGAAATTTCGATAACGCTCGTACCCCGCGCGGCGATTGCGGCGCTCAGCCCGTCCGGCAACGGCTCATCTGCATCATCAAGCAGCCGTATTCCCGCGGTTTTACCTGAAGAAGCCGTAACCGTTCGATCGAAAAAGAGCTGCACGTCGGGATTTCCCGGTATGCTTTTCGTTCGATCGGTCTTTTCAACGACAAGGGGCACGTGCTGCATGCCGGCCATTCCGTCAATGATTGCGAGCGGGTCCGCGCCGGCGCCGCAGGCAATGACATGGTAATTGTTCCACTGCGCCCGGAGTGCGCCCGCGACCGAGGGAGGAATCAGTCCCGCGCAGTCCATCAGGATGCGATGCCCGTCGGGAAACGCCGCGACAGGAACGCGCGCACAATCAATGGTTATTCTGCCCGACGAGGCAAGGGGGACATACCAGTTTCCTTCCGTCACGACATCCGCGCCAAGCGCGATAAATATTTCTTCCAGGAATCGCAGTGATTCCGCCGCAGTCAGGGTAAATAAAGTATTTTCATTCTGTTCCCTGAGCACCTGCCCGGCGGGATCCGCCGAAGACGCCGAAAAATCAGGAAGCGTGAGCTGCTGGCCCGGATAAATCCTGTTGATATCGGTTATTCCCGGGTTCGCCGTGGCTACGGCTTCGAGGCATCGATTCATTTCGCCGCTTTTTATGTCGAAGAGCCTGTGAAGTATTTCTCCGAGGCTGTCGCCGGGCTTGACGGTATAGAGAATCGTCGACGGTCCGGCAGGTTCATCCTCATCCGTTAATTGTTTTCTTTCTTCCCGGCCGTCAGAAGAATGCCCGGCTGAATCGTCGGGATCCCGCGTTTCGGACGCCACGGGCAACACGATTTCCTGTCCCGGGAAAATCAGGTTCATGTTTTCGATTGAGGGGTTGAGCAGCTTGATTTGCTTGAGCATACCGGGGATTTCATTATCCTCGAGGGAATACTCGCGCTCGAGAATCAGGTAGAGTGAATCTCCCCGTTGAACGCGGTATACTCCGGTCTCCTCCGCTTCTTCCGGCTGCCGTGAAAACGACAGCACCACCGTTTCCTCCGATGAAAAACATTCGACCGGGATCATGCCCGCCGCGAAAAAGCAGCACCACATCACCGACAATGCGATTCCTTTTACTTTCATTTCATTCCCTTGAGACTTCTTCCGTTCCCGGTTCCGCTTATCCCCTTCCACGCCGCGCAGAATATCTCAGAGACCCCGCAAAGTCAAACTATCCGTGCTTCCGGGACGTTTTGTTCCTGAATTGATGTTGCAAAGAGCCGGCAAGTGATATAGGATCGCAGGCCGACGTTGCCGATGCATATCACTTATTTATGGGAGGATGGAGTGGCTAACGCGCCAAGTCCAGATCCGGAATTGCTCAAGAGCATACAGACACGGATCGACAAGAAAATTCGCGAACAGGAAATTTCTACTATCGAGTTCTGGAAGGAGCGGGTGGACAGGCTTGCTTCCATGAAACCCGAGGGTATCGGGTCACTCCAGCTGGAAATAAAAAAAATAAGCGCCATGATGGATAATCGAATAAAGACTCTGAAAAAGGATTCGCCATGAAGAGCGTAGCGAATTTTTTATTTGAAGTCGGAATGCTGCAGCGAACGCCCCGTACGGGATACCAGTTTCTGGGATCGGGCCGCGAATCCGTATCGGAACATGTTCTGAGAACTGTTTTCATCGGGTACACCCTGGCGAAACTCGAACCGGACGTCGATGAACTGCAAGTGCTTCGCCTGTGCCTCTTTCATGATCTTCCCGAGGCCAGGACGGGAGACATGAATTACGTCAACAAGAAGTACGTCCGCGTGGACGAGGAAAAAGCGGTGAACGATCTCGCCGATACACTCTCATTCGGGAATGAAATAGCGTCGTCGCTTGCTGAATTCAACGGGCAACAGACCAGGGAAGCGCTCATCGCTCGCGACGCCGACCAGATCGCTCTCATACTGCAGTTAAAGGAGTGCGGCGATCTCGGCAACAAGTACAGCAGGCAATGGATAGCCTACGCGCTCAAACGACTTCACACTGAAACCGGCAGAAAACTGGCGGATACCATCGTTGAAACAGATTCGTCGGACTGGTGGTTCGAGGGCAAGGACGACTGGTGGATCAATGCGAAGGAGTAATACCGGAATCACTACCTCTCTTTCAGTCCGTCGTCGGGCAGGGAGCTTCTGCGCCGTTGCCGTCGTGGTGTTTTTCCTGTCTGCCGGATGCGCCACGGACCGGCACGCCCGTGAAACAGCGGATGTACACCTGAGAAACGGCATCGCCAATATAGAGTCGGGACAATATACGACGGCGTTGCGGGAACTTTTCGAAGCCCGGCGCCTGAACCCGGAAGATCCTGAAATTCACTATTACCTGGGACTCTCGTTCTGGGGCCGGGGGCTCAGGGATGATTCGTTCCAGGCCTTCAAGCGGGCGGCGGAGCTGAAACCCGATTACTCGGAGGCTTATAATTATCTCGGCCTTATTCGATTTGAAGAAGGTCGTTACGACGAAGCCGTGACCTTTTTTCGCAAGGCCCTCGACAACGTGCTCTATGAAACACCTGAATTCGCCCTGTTCAATACGGGGCGGGCATATCGGGAAAAAGGCGCTTACGAAAAAGCGCTTTCCGCTTTCGAAGAAGCGCTTTCCGTCAGGCCCAACCGGATTCTTCCCGTTATTCACGAAAACGCGGGGAAAGTGTTACTGGACATGAACCGCCCCGACGAGGCTCTCGCCCACCTGAGGAAATGCGTAAAACTCGCGCCTTACGTGGCTGATTTCCGTTATTCCCTGGGCCGGGCTCTTCTTGCCCGGAACATGCTGACTGCCGCGGCGTCTGAGCTGAATCATGCTATCGAGCTGGCGCCGGATTCAGAAACGGCGGCCAGGGCTCGCGACCTGCTGGCCACAGTTGCGCCACGGCAAAAATGACAACACTTTCTCCGCTAAACTCGAATATGAAAAACGACTGAAGGGAATCGTCACGACCATGGCGACAAAAAAAGAAAAAAAAGCACGTCAGATGCGGGCAAAGAAAACTAAGCAGAAGAAAAGGATGGGCATACTCGGTGTTATCATCGCCGTGTGCGTGGGATTTCTGATATTTTTCTTTGTGACCCTCTTTGATTCCCTGTTTCCTCCAATCGGCGACAGGACAAGCCGAACCGTGACACAGGAAAAAGAACAGATGATTCTTTATTTCGCCGACGCGAACGAACGTTTTCTCGTCCCGGAGAAACGATATATACCGAAACGGGCAGACATGGGAAAACAGGCGGAAGAACTGGTTCAGGCGCTGATTGAAGGATCGAACACGGGCGGAGGGAGAACGATTCCGGCCCAAAGCGAGCTGATTGATATAACAGCAAAGAGAGACGTCATCGTCGTCGATTTCGGCAGAAGCTTCGTCAACCTTCATCCCGGAAGCAGCGCCAGTGAAATGATCACCCTGTATTCCGTCGCCAACACGATTATCAAGAATATTCCCTCCCTTAAGCAGGTCTCCTTTCGGATTGAAGGAAAAACCACGGAGACACTGAAAGGTCATATCGACACGACGTCGCCCTTTGTCTTCAATAAAGAATTGATTATCGGTGAAAACGGCTGAAAAGCGGCGGTTTCCATCGTCGAACGCGCCACAGGAAGGTACCGGCAGGTGAGTGCTGCAAAATTAACGAAAATCAGGAATATCGGCATCGTGGCCCATATCGACGCGGGCAAAACGACCGTTACTGAACGTATCCTGTATTACACGGGAAAAACGTACAAGATCGGGGAGGTCCATGACGGCGAAGCGGTCATGGACTGGATGCCCCAGGAACAGGAACGGGGCATAACCATTACGTCGACCGTTACAGCGTGTCCCTGGAAAAATTTCGATCTTCATCTCATCGATACACCGGGACACGTTGATTTCACTATCGAGGTTGAGCGGTCGCTTCGCGTCCTGGATGGCGCCGTGGTTGTCTTTTGCGCCGTCGGCGGCGTCGAGCCCCAGTCGGAAACGGTATGGCACCAGGCTGACCGGTACGGTGTTCCAAAAATCGCCTTCATCAACAAGATGGATCGACCCGGCGCGGACTACTTCGGCACCGTGGAAACAATGAAAGAGCGTTTCGCGTCCGTTCCGCTGCCCATTCAGATGCCTCTCATGGAAAACGGCAATTTTCGGGGAATCGTCGATCTTATTCGACGAAAGTGCGTGATCTGGAACGAGGAATCCCTTGGCTCGACCTACAACATCACCGATATTCCTTCCGAAACATCGGCAGAAGCGGAAAAATACCGTGAGGCACTTATTGAGCAACTGGCTGAATCGGACGATGAAATCGCCGAGAAATATCTTGAAGGCGAGGACATATCCGAAGAGGAAATTTTGCAGGCATTGAGAAAGGGAACTCTTTCACTGAGCATTGTCCCCGTCCTGTGTGGATCAGCCCTTCGCAACAAGGGTGTTCAGCCGTTGCTCGATGCCGTCGTGGATTTTCTTCCGTCACCGGAGGAAGTCCGCCCCGTATCGGGGATAAACCCCCTGACCGGCGAAGCAGAAATCAGAAAAACGAGGGTGAACGCGCCCCTTACCGCTCTCGCCTTCAAGGTTATGACCGACGAGGGAAGGCGAATAACCTACCTGCGCCTGTACTCGGGAACGCTGTCAGCCGGCGATGAAGTCTATAACGCCACGCGCCAGAAGCGTGAACGGACGGCACGGCTGATGAAGATGCACGCCAACAAGCGCGAGCGCGTCGACAAGGCGATCGCCGGCGATATAGTCGTCGCCGTCGGCCTTAAAAACACCTGCACCGGAGACACGATCTGCGATGAATCACACCCCATACTCCTGGAGACCATGGATTTTTACGAACCAGTCATTTCCAGGGCTATTGAGGCGAAAACGCCCGATGACCAGTCCCGTCTGACGCTTGCCCTGGACAAATTAACCGCCGAGGATCCGACGCTCAGGGTCAAGTACGATGAAGAAACGGCACAAACCGTTATTTCAGGCATGGGAGAACTTCATCTCGAAATCGTTCTCGACCGCCTGCAACGGGAATTTAAAACCGGCGTCAACGTGGGTAAACCTCGCGTCGTATATCGCGAGACCATTGAAAACGAATTCCGGTCTGAAGAAACATTCGACAAGAAAGTCGGCGAAAAGAAACACTTCGGTCATGTCATTCTTAAATTCACTCCCACGCCTCGAAGCGGCCGCCTCTCCGTCGTCAACGAGCTCGACCCGGAAGTGATACCGCCGGCATACTATGAAATCATTGAACAGAGCATCCGCGATGCCGGATTGAGCGGTCCTCTTTCCGGGTATCCCGTTGTTGATCTCGAGGTAACAATTCGAGGCGGCTCCCACCGTGAAGGCGATTCGTCAGAACTGGGCTATCAGGTTGCCGCATCGACGGCGTTTCAAAACGGCCTTGTCAGCGCTCGCCCCGTGCTCCTGGAACCGGTCATGTCCGTCGATATTTTGACTCCGGCTGAATTCACGGGCGAGGTCATTGGAAGCATCAATTCGAGAGGAGGCGAAGTTATAAGTGTAATACAGAAGATCCCGGTCGCCGAAATACGCGCGACCGTTCCGCTTCGACACCTGTTCGGCTATACGACCGATTTACGGTCACTGACCCAGGGAAGAGCCACCTTTTCCATGCAGTTCCTCCGGTACGACAAGCACCAGTAAGGACAGGGCGATATCCCGGAAACATCCTTCACAGAACCAATCCTTTTCCTTATTTATAATAAGGGTTTTTACCTTCGTAAATCAGATACACTCCCATTGATTCCCGTCTCCCATTCAGGTATTTTCACTCCCGAAACAAGAGATACAGGTTCTCGAACATAAGCATCCCTTTCACCACGAAGAATATAAGGGCTTACACCTGCCGGTGGGCGGTTTTCGGTTCCCTCCTTTCCGCTCACCGGCACCCCCCCTCGAATCTGACGGGCGCTGTTTCATTATCGCTCTTCAGCGTATATACGAAAAGATGGTTTCATCTCTATGATGAAACCATCTTTTTTTTCAAGGTACATCCTGAGTTCCATTAAGGATTTTTCCCTCCTTGATTCAGCAACTTGCCAATTGCGTGTTTCACGCCCGTTCCGTATAGTCCTTTTTATCAAGATTGCTGACGATTCCGAAACATGCAGGCAACGCGTTCCGGAATCCAATCATGAATCGTAACACCTGCCGGCGGGCGGTTTTCTTCCCTCCTTTCCGCCCGCCGGTTCCCCCGTAAAACAAACACAGGTTTTCGACGGCAAGAGATACAAGACCCCGGGACATATGCAAAAAAAAGGGGGCACGGTAACCCATGCCCCTTTTTTAACTATGTTTATCTGGGTGTTATCAGTGAATCATCTCGTACATCGCCATGATGGCGGGCACCATAACAAGCGAAACAACCGACATCAACTTGATGAGAATATTCATTGAAGGACCCGAGGTATCCTTGAAGGGATCGCCCACGGTATCGCCGATGACGCCGGCCTTGTGAGCCTCGGAACCCTTGCCTCCAAAATTCCCCTGCTCGATGTATTTCTTTGCGTTATCCCAGGCACCGCCAGCATTCGCCATAAGCAGACCGATAATAACACCGGTCAGGGTGGCTCCCGCCAGGAATCCGCCCAGGGCATGGGGTCCTATGAGAACGCCGACGATAATGGGCGCCAGCACAGCTCCGACACCGGGGGCGATCATTCGTTTCAGGGCCGCCGTGGTTGCGATGTCAACGCAACGGTTCGTGTCGGGAGGTGTTGTCCCTTCCATAATGCCGGGAATCTCACGGAACTGCCGCCTGATTTCGTTGATCATCTCGAATGCTGCGTCGCCCACGGCGTTCATGGTCATGGCCGCCATGATGCACGGGATCAGGCCGCCGATGAACACGCCGGTAATAACGTGCGCTTCAGTGAGATCAAGAGCGAAATTCTCAAAACCCGGGAAAGTACGGACTGTTGTCGTGTAGGCAGCAAACATGGCCAGCGCCGTCAATGCCGCTGAACCAATGGCGAAACCCTTGCCGATAGCCGCCGTGGTGTTGCCCACCGCGTCAAGGCCATCCGTGATTTCGCGTACTTCCGGAGGCATATGGGCCTGTTCCGCTATACCGCCCGCATTGTCCGCGATGGGTCCGTAACTGTCAACGGACATGGTCATGCCCACTGTTCCCAGCATACCCACGCCGGCGATGGCTATGCCGTACAGGCCGGACATGGTGTAGGAGAGCCAGATGGCGATGGCAATAAAGAAGACCGGCGCCGCGACACTCTCGAGACCAACGGCAAAACCGCTGATGATGTTGGTGGCCGGACCGGTCTGCGATGCTTCCGCGATTCGCCTGACAGGCCCGCGAGCCGTGTAGTATTCAGTAACTCCGCCGATGAGCATACCTGCGATTATGCCCAGCAGTACAGCATAGAAAGGCCCGTAGGCGCTGATCATGCCGATGCTCTTGAGGTACTCGGCGTCCATACCCTGCGTGACAATGCGAACAACGAAAAAGGAAAGAACGATAAAAAGCACGCCGGCGATGTACAGGGAATTGCTGAGCGCCGACTGGGGCTTCATGTTCTTGAGAAAATTAAACATGGCGATACCGATAACCGACGACAGGAGGCCTGCCACGATGAAAAGCATGGGAAGCATCATCCATTGCATGGACATGGCGCCCATGGTCGCTCCTATCGCGATGGCGGCAATAACGGACCCACAGTAGGATTCGTAGAGATCAGCCCCCATCCCGGCGATGTCGCCCACGTTGTCGCCCACGTTATCGGCTGTAACACCGGGATTCCGTGGATCGTCTTCGGGAATGCCCGCTTCAACCTTTCCTACCAGGTCTGATCCCACATCGGCCGTTTTCGTAAAAATACCACCGCCGACACGGGCAAAGAGCGCGATAGACGAAGCGCCCATGGCAAACCCCGTTATGACAGTGTAATCAGTTTCAGCGAAAAAGAAGAAAAATATACCAAGGCCTACCAGGCCCAGCGAGGCC
>JAGYOR010000067.1 GCA_018399535.1 Deltaproteobacteria bacterium
AGAAGTGCTACGGCAGCCGCCGGAACGATGATTCTTGCAAAAGATCTTCTGAAACCTGTATTGAAAAACCCTCTCTGCTTCAATGTCGTCATGCCGGACCCCGGATCAGGTCCGGGGCAGGCCCGATCCGGTATCCAGTGTTTAAGTATTTCTGGATTCCGGCCTCCGCCGGAATGACGGGAAGGGGCATTATTCAAAAGTTTCTTTCTACGTATTTCGTTTTCTGCGGGATGTTTCATGGTTTTAATTTCTCAGCGTTTTTTCAGGGTATCGTAATTATGAAGAACCTGTTGCACGTATGACCGGGTTTCAGTGAACGGCGGTACTTCTTTGTACCGGTCGACTGCCGCGGGGCCGGCGTTATACGCGGCGAGGGCCAGGTTGAGATCTCCGTAACGGTTGAGCATTTCCTTGAGATACCGGGCGCCGCCCAGAATATTCTGCCGGGGATCGAAGGGATCTTGTATATCAAGCACTGCTACATTCTGCGGCATGATCTGCATCAGGCCGAGGGCGCCCTTGTGCGACACCGCACGGGGGTTGAAGTTCGATTCAACCTTGACCACGGCCTTGAGAAGCGCCGTGTCGATGCCGTATAACCGGGACGCCTCGTCGATATACGGGTCATACGACGAGGACGGAGATTCCGATGGCTTCGGTGTTCGCCATTGTTTTATAAAGAGCCGGTATTCCGGCGTCGACGGCTGGTCCGTGAAGTGAAATACACCGTTTTCATCTTTGTAGAGGTAGATATCGGCGATTACTTCGGCCGCCGGGAACAGCAGGAACAGCGCGGCAATGATTACAGCCGGAAACAGGTGTACCGGGATGGATGCCCTGCCTGATGATGCTCTGTTCGGTTGCGCCGTCATAAGCACCGTAAATACCACGTTAGAACGCCGAACCCAAAGAAAAAAATAAGTGCGGGGAATAGCTTGACACTTCGGTGTACGTTCTTTATGTTTTCTGTCATTCAGGGTCGATGCAGAAGGCCCGCCGCAGAATACCGAAAAAGGAGGAGTTTATGTTTCCCGTCGATACCTGGAGCAAAGAGCGGGTCTATGATGTCATGATCGAATTGCTGTACAGTTTCAACTACATGTGGTTCCTCATGGAAGATTGGGTCAAAAAAAACTGTCCTGAAGAGGAGGCTCTGGAAGGCATGCTGGCCCTGACGGACGAGTTCGGCGCCTATGAAGCAAAGCGTCTTGCAAAGACCGTGGAGGAAGGGCCGGAAGGAATCGACCGGCTGATTCGTTTCCTGGAACATTCTCACTGGTATGCTTTTGAGAACATCGAAGTTACGAAACTTTCCGATACCACCGCACGCATGACCACAACGGGATGCAGTTCCCAGAGGGCGGCGAAGAAGTGGGGAATGGATTATTATGACTGCGGATCATCGGCGCTGCGGCTCAGGTCTTCCTTTTTCCGCTGGGTCGATCCGAGAGCCCGGGTCACACCTGAATTTACCCCTCCCGAGGAGAAACCGGAAGAATTTCCTTCCGACACGTCCTGTTCGTGGATCATTTCCATCGAGTAGCTTTTCTCTGCGATATAACGCTGAGCCCGTGTTTCCGCGCCGGGCGGCCGGAGGAAGGCCCGCCGCCCGCCGCGCCATTTTTTCATTGACGACCGGCGATCCGTTTTCTACATACGGTAACAAATAATCCGGGGAACGGAGAAGGAACCTGATGGGCTGGTGGGGAAAAGTTATCGGCGGAACGGTGGGATTCATGATGGGAGGCCCACTGGGGGCGGTGCTCGGCGCGTCCGTCGGTCATGGGTACGACACGTTCAAGGATGAGGAAACAGCCGGATTTCCGGGCGTCAACGAGCGTGTTCAGACGGTTTTTTTTACCACCACTTTCGCGGTCATGGGTCACCTGGCAAAGGCGGACGGCCGGATTTCCGAAGAAGAGGTGCAGGCTGTCAGGCGGATTATGAGCCACATGAGGCTCAACGCCGATCAGCAACGGGCGGCGGTTAATCTTTTCAACCAGGGCAAACGGTCCGACTTTCCCCTGGATGACATTCTCGATCAGTTCAGTCGCGAGTGCAGGGGGCGCAGGAACCTCGTGAGAATGTTCATCGAGATGCTGCTCACCACGGCGGTTTCCGACGGAGTCCTGCATGAATCGGAACGGTTGATTCTTGAACATGTCCGTGAGCGGGTGGGCTGTTCCTCCGCTGAATTCGAGCGTATCCTGAGAATGATGGGAGTGAACGGCCGGGGGGAAACCGTGTCGGCACGACCCGACGCGGACGCCGCTTACCGGGTGCTGGGAGTATCAAGAAACGCTTCGGACGATGATATAAAGAAGGCGTATCGTCGCCTCATGATGCAATACCATCCGGATACCCTTGTTTCAAAGGGACTGCCCGAAGAAATGATGAAATTCGCCGCGGAAAAGACCAGGGACGTCAAGGACGCCTATGATCTTGTTCGGGAATCCCGTGCCCGTTACTGACGAACATATAACGGCGGGAGCGACTCGTTCACGCCTGAATCAGCATTGTCGCGGGGTCCAGACGTAACCGCGTGTCGTCCGTTCCACCGGCAAATCCTCTCAGGGTGGTGACGGCGATTCCGGAATCTCCCGGTTCCAGTTCGAGAATTGCGTCGAAAAATGGTGCTGACGATACGAAAGGTGAGGGAATTCCGTCCGGATCCCTGGTATCTTCACGGTGCACATTGCCCGTAACCCAGATCGACAGTTTTCGTCTTGCCGCCAGGTCTTTCAGTTCGCGGGCGCGGGGAGACTGGTCTTCGTCAAAGTTCAAACCGTCTATGATGAGAATCGATGGTTTAAATATGTTTTGTCCGACGAGATCGGCGATTCGTTCCTCCAGCACGGGTATGCTGAAAGCCGCTACTTTGAAGGTCATGATAAACCGCCGCAGCAATATGTTCCTCCATGCATCGTCAGATTGTTCCAGGTCGTGGTGACGTGCCAGGTTCTGAAACAGTTCGCCGTACCAGAGAGTGATCTTGTCGATCGAATCGCCCAGGCTCACGTGCAGAACGTATTCTTCGCGGATCATGGCGTCGATGGCCACCTGTACAACGAAGGCCGTTTTCCCCACGCCTGCCGGCGAAAGTACCGCGCCCAGGCCGCCCGGAGGCAGAAGTGCGCCGTTCTTTTCAATGCGACGGAACGGGTGGGTGGTCGTCAGGTTCTGTATGATCATTGTTTTGCTCCTGTCTTTCAGTTGAATAATGCGCGCCGCGCAGCCGTCACGGTTCACTGTTCGATATGAACGTTCCGCAGGCACCGTGTCGGGTCCCTACACAGCCGCCTTTTTCCTTTTTGCCGCTTCAGTCGCGAGCGTCTCGGCGATCGACTGGGGCACCTGGCGATAATGCAGGAATTCCATGGTAAACTGTGCCTGGCCCTGGGTTGATGACCTGAGTACCGTGGAAAATCCGAACATCTCGGCCAGCGGAACCTGCGCCTCGATGACGCACATGACGCCCTCGTCCTGGGCGCCCACGATCATTCCGCGGCGCTGGTTCAAAAGGCCCATGGCGGCGCCCTGAAATTCCGTGGGTGTTTCCACCACCACCTTCATGATCGGTTCGTGAATAACGGGTCCGGCCTTCACGTAGGCTTCCCTGAAGGCTCCACGCGCCGCCGCCTGGAAGGCCATCTCCGACGAGTCCACGCTGTGGGACTGACCGTCATTAATGACCACGCGTACGCCGGTAACGGGAAATTCCATTTTCGGACCCTTTTTCATGCATTCGTGAAAGCCTTTTTCGCAAGCGGGTATAAACTGCGTCGGTATGGCGCCGCCCGTTATCTCGTTTATAAATTCAAAGTCATCTTCATGGGCCGGTTCAAGGTAGCCGGCCACCCTGCCGTACTGGCCGGCCCCGCCGGTCTGCTTCCGGTGGGTGTAATTGAAATCGGCCCGCCGTGTGATGGTTTCACGGTAGGCGACGCGGGGTGTTCCCGTATCCACATCGGCATTGTATTCCCGGCGCATACGTTCCACGTACACCTCGAGATGCAGTTCGCCCATACCCTCGATAATTGTTTCGTTGGTTTCTTCGTCGACCCGGGTCTTGAACGTCGGATCTTCCTTGGTAAAGCGGTTCAGGGCCTTGGAAAGGGCGACCTGCGACCGTGAGTCCTTCGGCGTTATGGAAAGTGAAATCACCGGGTTCGGGACATACATGGATGTCATCGAGACGTTCAGCTCGGGAGACGTGAAGGTATCGCCCGACGCGCAGTCTATGCCGAAGAGGGCGCCGATATAGCCCGCAGAGAGCCCGTCGATGTCCTCCATCTGGTCCGCGTGCATGCGGACGAGCCGTCCCACCTTGAACTTTTTCCCCGTCCGGACGTTCATCAGGGTTGTGCCTTTCGCCAGCGTTCCCTGGTAGACGCGGATATAGGTCAACTGACCGTACGGTCCGTCCTCAAGTTTGAACGCCAGGGCGACCACCGGTTTTTCCGGGTCGCTTTCCAGCCTGACGGGGGCCTCGGCATTATCACGGTCGAGTGCGTCTGTTGTTATGTCTCGCGGTCCGGGCAGGAGGGCCGTTATGCCGTTCAGGAGCGGCTGGACGCCTTTGTTCTTGTAAGCTGATCCCATGAAGACGGGCGTGATCTCGCGTTGCAGGGTTCCCGCCCTGATGGCGGCGAGCAACAGGTCTTCCGATATGTGTTCCTCGTTGAGGATCGCTTCCGTCAGTTCATCGGAAAAGAGCGAGGCGGCCTCGACAAGTTCTTCCCGCCGTGCGGAGACTTCGTTCATCATGTCCGGGGGAATGTCGTCGACCAGCATGTCTTCACCATTTGCTCCACCGAAGCGGATTGCTTTCATGCCGACCAGGTCGATAATTCCTTCGAATTCGCTTTCAAGTCCCAGGGGAATCTGCATGGCCACGGCATTATGACCGAGTTTCGACCGGAGTTGGTCAATTACACGGAAAGGATTCGCGCCGCTTCTGTCAAGCTTGTTGATGAAGGCGATACGCGGGACGCGGTAACGCTTCATCTGCTGATCAACGGTGATCGACTGTGACTGCACGCCCCCCACCGAGCAGAGAACAAGCACGGCGCCGTCCAGGACACGCAGCGACCGCTCAACCTCCACGGTGAAATCCACGTGGCCGGGCGTATCAATAAGATTAATCTCGTATCCGTCCCACTCGCAGAAGGTGGCGGCGGAGGCAATGGTGATGCCGCGTTCCCGCTCGAGCTCCATGGAATCCATGGTGGCACCGATGCCGTCCTTGCCCTTCACGTCGTGCATGGCGTGAATGCGCTTGGTATAAAAAAGCATGCGCTCGGTAAGAGTTGTCTTGCCTGAATCGATGTGAGCGCTTATTCCGATGTTACGAACCCTGTCGATGTTCTTTGCCATGGTACCTTTCCTTGTTTCGCCGTTCCCGGACATGTGCCGGCCGGATTTGATTGATCTGCTTCCGGTTCGTTTTCCGCTTGCTATTGTTGCGGGACCGTTCTCCGGGAGGTAATAATGCGCAAGATAAGAGAATCAAAAAATATAAATTATCAAGATATTTATGTCAATAAAAAAAGGTAAAAGCTTGTCCGACAGGTTCGATGGTGTTTGTACCTTTATGCCGTTCCCGGAGGGTGAAAGCGCGGTCGATGTGACTATAAGCGCTTGAATTCAGTATAATTGCGTGATATATGGTGCGGTAAAGCGAGGATCGATGCATGAAGAAGGGTTTTACAGGTGGTTCCGACCACGAGAGTGATTTTGAGTTTACCTCGAATGCCGACATTAATCGCCTCCTCAACACGGTGGTGGAGTCGGTCAGGGACTTTACCGAAACCCAGGTGGAAAAAATCCGCAGGCTGACCGGTATTGGGGCCGCCCTGTCGGCCGAGAGGAATATCGACAGACTCCTGGAAATGATTGTCGACGAGGCCCGGGCGTTCACCCACGCCGACGGTGGAACGCTCTACATCATGAGTGATGATGAAAAGGAACTCCGATTCGCCATCGTTCAGAACGATTCTCTGAAGACGCGCATGGGAGGCACGGCGGGTAAATTGACCTGGTCGCCGGTCCCGCTGTACACTTCCGACGGCGGGGCCAACCACGCGAACGTTTCCTCCTATGCCGCCCTGTCGGGCGAAATCGTCAACATTCCCGATGTGTACAACGCCGAGCGGTTCAACTTCGAAGGAACCAGAAAATTCGACGCAACCACGGAATACCGGTCCAGGTCGATGCTCGTGGTTCCCCTGCGGAACCACGAAAACGACATCATCGGCGTGTTGCAGCTTCTGAACGCCCAGGACCCGGCGACCGGCCGAGTGATTGCTTTTTCGCCGGAGTCACAGGAGCTGACGGAATCTCTTGCCTCCCAGGCCGCGGTTGCCCTGACCAACAACCGTCTTATTCAGGACCTGGAAAACCTCTTCGAATCCTTTATTCGCACCATAGCCACGGCGATCGATGAAAAATCCCCCTATACGGGTGACCACGGCAGAAGGGTGGTGGAAATCACCATGATGATCGCCGAGGCGCTGAATGCGGCAGACGAGGGGCCCTTCGCCGACGTTCACCTGACTCCGGACCAGCTCAACGAGCTGAGAATAGCGGCCTGGCTGCACGATGTGGGGAAAATCGCCATTCCCGAACACGTCATGGACAAGGCGACCAAGCTCGAAGGGCGTTTCGACCGGATCGAGCTTCTCAGGACGCGTTTCGAAGTTTTGAAGCGGGACCTCGAAATCAGCCGTCTCAGGGCCGGCGGCAACGGCGGGGGCGATGATGTCGGGGCGGCAGCCGACGCCGGCAAGCTCGAGGACGACCTGCGCTTTCTCGCTGACGCGAACAGGGGCGGCGAATTCATGTCCGACGAGGCGATCGAGAGAATCAGGGAGATCGGCGGTCTGGCCTGGCAATGCGACGGCGGCCGACGACCGCTGCTCGACGAGGACGAAATCGAGAGTCTTTCTATCAGGAAAGGGACACTGTCGGCGGACGAGAGGAAGATCATCAACAGTCACGCGACGATCACCCACAAGATGCTCTCGCAGTTGCCCTTTCCAAAGAAGATGCGGAACGTTCCGATCTATGCCGCAACGCATCACGAGTGCCTCAACGGTTCGGGTTACCCTTTCGGATTGAAAGGGGACGAGATATCGCTCCAGGCCCGCATCATGGCGGTGGCAGACGTGTTTGAAGCCCTCACCGCGCCCGATCGGCCCTATCGAAAGGCGAATACCCTTTCGGGAGCACTGAAAATACTCGGATTCATGGTGAAGGACAACCATCTGGACGCCGACGTGTTTGACCTTTTTGTCAGGAAGAAGGTGTATCTCGACTATGCCCGCAGGGAACTGCCCGAATCCCAGATAGACGAGGTGGCGGATCGGTGATTCTCTCGATCAACGCGCAGAATCCGCAGATGCGGTTAATACGGCAGGTCGTGGACATTCTCGAACAGGGAGGGATTATCATTTATCCCACGGACACCGTTTACGGGATCGGATGTGATCTTTTCAACAAGAAGGCCGTCGAGAAAATCTACGAGATCAAGCGCCGCGACCGGAAAAAACCCTTCAGTTTCGTGTGCTCCGATCTCAGCGATATCAGCAAATATGCCGTCGTCCCGACCTACGCGTACAAAATAATGCGACACCTGTTGCCGGGTCCCTACACCTTTGTCCTGGGTGCGTCCCGCATGGTGCCGAAAACCCTGCTTCCCCGGCGCCGTGAAGTCGGCATCAGGATTCCCGACAACCTGATCTGCCTGACCCTGGTGCGCGAGTTCGGCCGTCCCGTCATCAGCACCAGCGCCAAAAACGCCGCCGGAGAAATCATGACCGACCCCGAAGAGATGGAAGAGGAATTCAAGCACCACGTGGATTGCGTCATCGACGGGGGTGTCGTGGGGGACGAATTATCCAGCGTGGTCAGTCTCGTGGAAGAGACACCGCAGGTCATAAGAGCGGCGAAGGGTGACGTGAGCTTTTTTTAAACAAGAAAGGAATGAATTATTCTCATGGCAAAGCAGATGCTTGTCAATACAATTGATGAAGAAGAAAGCCGTATGGCCATCGTCGAAAACGGCAAGCTGGTCGAGTTCAACATCAAGATGGCCGTTCGGGAACCTATAACAGGCAATATTTACAAGGGAATCGTGCGCAGCGTTCAGAAAGGACTTCGGGCCGCCTTCGTTGACTACGGCGTCGCGAAAAACGGTTTTCTTCCCCTTCGTGATGTGAGCGACGAATACCTCGACAAAGACGGCAGCCTCCATGTGGGCAGGGAAGTATTTGTCCAGGTGGTGCGGGAGGAAAAAGGCGCCAAGGGGGCCATGCTGACCACCCTGATTTCGCTGCCGGGACGTTACACGGTACTCATGCCCAATCGTGACAGCAAAGGCGTGTCGCGTCGGATTGAAGACGAGGCGGACCGTAAGAAACTCAAACAGGTCATGGACGATATAAGCGCCAAGGAAGGAATGGGGTTCATCGTGCGGACGGCCGGCATCAACCGGACCAAGCAGGAGCTCCTGCGCGACTTCCAGATGATGACGCGTCTGTGGAAGGAAATCAAGAAAAAGGCCGACGGCATGGCGGCGCCTGCCCTTGTCTACAAGGAGAGCGATTTCGCCATTCGGGCCCTCAGGGATTATTTCACATCCGAAATCAAAGAGATACTGGTGGACGATCTGGAAACCCTGAAGGTGATGAAAAATTATTGCCGGGCGGTTTCACCGCGCAGCGTCAAGACGATCAGGCTCTATAAAGAAGAAACGCCCATATTTGATAAATACAACATAGAAGATCAGATCAACGCCATCTACCGCGAGCGGGTCGAATTGAAATCGGGTGGTTCCATCATCATCGAGCCAACGGAGGCGCTCATAACCATAGACGTTAATTCAGGCCGTTCTCACAAGCGGGACGCCGAAGAGACGTCTTACCAGACGAACCTCGAGGCGGCGGAGGAAATTGCGCGGCAGCTCAGGCTTCGCGACCTGGGCGGTCTTCTTGTCATCGATTTCATTGACATGGCCGACCGCAAGCATAACGTAGAAGTGGAGCGGACCTTCAAGGAGGCACTGAAAAGCGATCGCTCGCGGATTCAGCTGGCCCGTATATCGAAGTTCGGCATACTCGAATTGTCGCGGCAGAAGAAACAGTCCACCATACAGGAAATAAGTTACACCGTTTGCGATCAGTGCAAGGGAAGCGGCTGGGTTCCTTCAATCGAGTACCTGGCGCTCAACACCTTCCGCAAGATAAAACGCGAGGCCGTCGGGCGGGGCGCGTCTGAAATCGAGATAACCCTTCCAACAGACGTGGCGTCCTACCTGCTCAATAACAAGAGGAGTGAGATCAGCCGCCTCGAGCAGGCCTACGACGTGTCCGTCTACATATCGGGGAGCACCGGCATTGCCCGGACGGAAGGCGAATTCAACATCGTCAAACGAGTCGAGCCCGCCCCGGAGCTGGCCCAGGCCGAGGCCGAAGGAAACGGCCACCAGGAAAAAATCGATGAGAAAGCCGTGAACCAGGCGGCTGACAATAAGGAAAAACCTGCCGACGAACAACGGCCTGCGAGCCGTCGGCGCCGGCCGCGAAGGCGCCGGCCGCGAAGCGCGGCACATACGGCGAACGACGCGGAATCCACGTCACCGGACAAGCGAGAGGAAGAAACGCCGCCTTCAGCGGAAAACGACGACATTCCTGTTATTCCCGAAGAACAGGTTGTGAGATCTGCCGAGGAACCTGATGATGAGAAGGACACAAAAAAAGGAATCGTCAGAAAATTTTATAATTTATTAAAAATGTGACGGA
>JAGYOR010000068.1 GCA_018399535.1 Deltaproteobacteria bacterium
GCGGTCCCCGCCATGAATTGTCGTCGTGTCTTGTCCATATTCATCCGAACCGGGCAAACGGCACACCATGTTTTCACGAAAGTTGTCCCGGATGGTCCGCATCGCGGGACGTGAAAGAAACCGGGTATCGCTTTCGATTTCGCGTTTCCATGCATTGCCCGGCATCGGCGTACGCTCTATCGGAACGTTTTCCCTGGTGCGAATGTTCCGCCCCGGTTGCCGACGCCGATGGTCGTCATGCATATGTTCAAATTGATATATACACAAAATCGTTGCAAAGAGGAAGAATGACACTGCTAACAAAACGACACTGCCGGGCGGGATCGGCGGACTTTTTCGTTCGGGCCGGCATGGAAGGAAATTCAAAAAGAAGGGGAATCCCCGGGCGAAATGATTTGCCTCTTTTGGGGTGGGAGCGGCGACGCCACTTGAACTGCAAGCATGAGTCTCCGCCTTGCTATCGGGGGAGGGGTGGCATCACTAAGCCCGGGAATGAATATTTCCCCAAAAACGATTTAGTCGCTTTTTTGCAAAAATTCGTCGATCATCGGATTAATCCTGTCCGCCTCTTCGTGCTCTATCCAGTGGGAACAATCCTCGAATTTCACCAGCTTTCCGTCGGTGCAGAACGCCATTGATTCATCGGCCTGTTCGGGAACGATGGCGACGTCCCGGACTCCCCAGAGGACCAGCACGGGCACGCGAACCTTGTAGTCTGCAAGACGGTCGGGGGGCGCTTGAAGGGCCGCGCGATACCAGTTGACCATGGAAGTAAAAGCGCCCGGTTGCTTGAATGCTTCCCGGTATTTTTCAAGTTTCTCCGGCGAAAAGGTTTCCGGTCTGCTGGTAGAGACAAGCAGATCGAGGGGCCATTGATACTCGTTCGCGGCAGCAAAAGTTTCGACGGCGCCGGGTATCTGGAAGTAAAAGACATACCAGCTCCGCTCCATCTGCTTCTGGTTGCCGAAAAGATGCTTTCCGAATACAACCGGATGAGGCACATTCATGATGACGAGTCGATTGAGCCTCTCGGGGTATTTCAGGGAGATCCACCAGGAAACTGAAGCACCCCAGTCATGGCCGACCAGAAAGATTCGTTCCCGCCCGTAGTGATCAATAAGACCCACGGCATCTCGTGCCGGTTCGTCTATCCGGTACGAGGCTGTTCCTTCCGGCTTGTCGCTCAGGTTATATCCCCGTTGATCGGGTACCACCACCAGGTAGCCTCTCTCGGCGAAATACTCGATCTGTTTTTCCCAGGCGTACCAGAACTCGGGGAACCCGTGAAGAAACATCACCATGGGGCCGTCGGCAGGACCCGCTTCCATTACATGCAGCGTAATTCCGTTGGTTTCGATAAAACGTTCCCGTAAATCAATCACGATCCACGCCTCCTTTCAGGAAAGTAATGTACCACGTACCTGAAGACAAGCCTGATTGCCGTCCTTAAAATATTGTTGCCAGCCTCCTGTTTGCCTCCTCGGCTTCAGCCGCTATTCGCCTGACAACCTCGGCGCAGGGAAGCACTTCGTCGATCAGGCCGACCCCCTGGCCTGCCGCCCAGAAGGGAAGATCGGTGTCTCCGTAGATCAGTGCTGCCGCTGTTGCGCTGCCGCCTTTCTCGATCGGAACGGGTCCCTGGAAAGTCATGAGATCGTTGAAGTCAACGTGGCCTTCTTTTTTGATGAGCACTTCGCGAATTTTATCACTGAGTATCATTCTCAGGGATCCGCGGCGCTCACCGGTAAATCCGGAATGGCCTGTTCCCGGCTGCGAAACCATACCGTGACGGATGGCGATCGTATCGCCGTCCCTGCTTTCCAGAAGGGCCTGCTTGTATCGTTCGTGGGCCGGACACTCTTTCGTGGCGATGAACCGCGTACCCATGTAGACGCCTTCCGCGCCCAGGGCGAGTGCAGCCGCCAGCTGACGGCCGTGCGCGACGCCTCCTCCGGCGATAACAGGAATCTTGACGGCCCTGGTGACCTGGGGGATAAGGCAGAACGTGGTATTCTGGTCGAACCCGCTGTGACCCCCGCCATCGGTGCCTGAGACCACGATCGCGTCCACGCCGGCCCGTTCGGCGCTCAGCGCGTGCGCGACGGTAGCACAAACGTGTATCACCTTCATGCCGGCTTCCTGCAGTTGCCTGGTATAAACCGCGGCGCTGCCTTGAGAAACAATCGCCACGGGGACGCGTTCTTCCATTCCCACGTTCATGCAACGCTCGCTGAATTCCTTGTCCAGACCCCCCGCGCCGACGACAAAATTTACGGCGAAGGGTTTATCCGTGATCTTTCGCACGGCCTGGATCTGTTGCCGCAGCCTTTCACCGGTTTCCTCCACGTCTCCTGTTACAACCCGGCTTCCCGCATTGGGGCCGAGTGTTCCGAGACCACCCGCGGCGGAAACAGCCGCGACCATTTCTGCGTTGGTAACCCATGCCATGGCGGCGAGAATTATGGGATGTTCCATTCCCAATAATTCAGTGATCCGTGTTTTCATAATCCCTCCTTAAAAAAGTAAGTAATAGCCGAACAGCTCGAGGCGGCCCAGGGCCCAGATCTACAAATCTGAGTTTTATTCATAACAGCACAGTGAAACCCCCAGTTTTTCGGTTGCATACTTACCCATGACAGGAAATATGTCAAGAAAAAATTTAATAATTCTCAATTTGCGATAAAATTTATAAAATCCTGAAATAATTATATAATATAAGATTACGGAGAATATAAGTAGGTAGTATCCGGGATAATCATGAATATTACTCAATAAAAAAATTCTTGACAGTGATATAATTTTTGTATATCCCTCAACCGTACTTCGGAAAAATCCTTCGATGGAAACAGCCTCTGATCCTGATGCGAAGGGCGCGAAACCATGTTTCGTTTATCAGTCGAAAACAGCGTTACAGGTTACGTAAGGAGAGTGAGCGAAATGGATGCCTCAGAAAAAAAACTCAGGATCCTTGAAGCGGCGGAGCAGGTTGTTTCCGAGAAGGGGCTCAGTGACGCAACGATTTCTGAAATCGCCGGTGCCGCGGGCCTGGCGGATTCCGTTATTTACCAGTACTTCAAGGGGAAAGAGGACCTCGTTTTTTCTCTTCCCATCAGCCACGAGGAGGACTTTTTCACATCCCTGAACGAACACCTGAAGGGTATATGGGATACCGAGAGCAGGCTGATGAAAATTCTCTGGTTCTATCTCCGTTATTCCGACACACATCCTCAGTACTCAAAAATACTGTATTTTGATTGCTTCTCTTCGGTTAATTTTTACCGGAGTACCGGGTACGCGTCGATTCGCCGGTACGCGAGGATTCTCCTGGAATGTCTCGAGCAGGGTGTTCGGGAAGGAAAGTTTTCCCGGGACGTCGATACGGTCCTGGTGCGCGACATGATACTCGGAATGATGGGATGTGAAATCGTCCAGTCCATCGCTTCAAAGACCATTGATGCCACGGCGCCGGACGTTGAAGACATGATGTCGCTTATTCTGAGTATTCTGAGACCCAGGCCCGAAACGGAAGAAAACAAGGTCGACAAAATACTGGACGCGGCGGAAAAGGTGTTCGCGGACAAAGGCGTGTACCGGGCACGCGTGCTGGATATCGCGAAATTGGCGGGTGTCTCTGAAGGTACCGTCTACGAATATTTCGGAAACAAGGAGGACCTGCTGCTGTCTCTACCGGACCGGCATTTCCGTCGCTACCAAGAAGGACTCCCGGAAATATTTGAAATCAAGAGCCCGTTTTTAAAATTGCAGCGCTTCATCAAATACTATTTCTCCCTTTTCTTCGAAAAACAGGACTTTCTCAAGGTATTCCTGGTCCAGATACAGCTTACCCGCCGGTTTTACGAAACCGAACAATTCCAATTTTTTGTCCAGTTCTTCGATATTCTTCAGTCGATCGTGGAAGAGGGCATGGCCGACGGATCGTTCCGTCCTGATGTAAATCCAGAGGTATTCAGGAACATGTTCATAGGTACCTTCAACAATCTGACGCTCCGCTGGTTTATCGTCCACGGCGACCGCCACGAGGACAGGATGCGGAAAATAGAGGAGGTAGCAGAGCTGCTCTGTTTGGCGGTGACTGACACCCGCGCACAACCTGCAATGACTGACAGTACAGAATACGTGCTAGACAGAAAAGGAGGGACTGTATGAAATGCTGACCAATATCATTGTAAACGGCCTTGTTTCCGGGGGCATATACGCCGTTCTCGCTGTAGGTTTTTCTCTGATATTCGGAGTGGCGAAAATTCTGAATATGGCTCACACGGCTTTCTATATGCTTACCGCTTATCTTGTTTTCGCCTGTACGTCTCTGGGGGGACTTTCACTTCCTGTTGCATTGTTCATAGCCATAGTGGCGACCACGATACTGGGAATGCTGTGTTTCAGGTTTCTCTTCGACCGGATTAAACACCATGAAACAGCGGTCATGATCATATCCGTCGCCGTCGCCCTTCTTCTTCAGGAAATCCTGCTTCTGATCTTCGGTGGTCACTACCGGGGTGTTCCTCCCTTCGCGCGCGGGTTCCTTGAAGTGTTCGGCATCAGGCTGGCCTACCAGCAGTTGATCGCCATAGCCGCCACGGGCGTGATTCTCGTCGGACTGTGGATACTCCTCGAGAAAACAAGACTGGGGAACTCCATCCGGGCGGTCGCTCAGGACAGGGAAATCGCGAATCTCATGGGCATTAACGTGAGCCGTATATTTCTCATCGTCATGGGTATTTCCGTCGCCCTGGCCGGGCTTGCCGGCGCCGTCGTAGCGCCCCTCTACGTGGTTGGTCCCACGATGTGGATGCAGCCCCTGACCATCGTCCTTGCCGCGGTCGTGCTCGGCGGTCTCGGAAGCGTCGGCGGGTGTGTTCTGGGGGCGCTGATTCTCGGTTTCGTCGAGAGCATCGTCGTCTTTACCATTCCGGCGGGCGCCTTTCTTCAGGGGACGTTCTCCCTCGGAATCATGGTGCTGGTATTGATGGTCCGGCCGGAGGGTCTCTTCGGCGTGGTGTTTGAAGAGGAAAGGCTGTAGCGATGATATACTTCAATCTATTTTTCGGATGGATCAAACAGGAGATATTCGCGATACCCGGACGTGTCATTGCCCTGGTTTTTTTCCTGCTACTCATCGCTCTGCCCCTGGTGACGCAGGATCCTTTTTATCTCCGCGTATTCACGCTGGCTCTTATTTTTGCCATTTTTGCCGCTAGCTGGGACGTCCTTTCGGGATTCACCGGCCAGCTTAACCTCGGGCATGCCTTGTTTTTCGGCGTGTCGGCCTATACCGCTGGTCTGCTGAATATCCACCTGCAGTACTCTCCCTGGGTCACCATTCCCTGCGGCGCCGTGATTGCCGTTTCGGTGGGGTTGTTTGCGGGCATCCCCGCACTGAGGCTTCGAGGATTTTACCTGGGGCTGGTTACCCTGACCTTCCCGCTCATTCTTCTGGGAATCCTGTTCGCCTTTCCCAACTTTACGGGAGGAGAGCTGGGCGTGTCCGGGATATCGAGGGTTTCATCGTCTGCCGTGGTCAATTACTATACCGCGATGGTTGTTTTTACTGTATCGGTCATGATCATGTGGAAGTTTACCGATGCGAAGAGCAAGCTGCTCCGAACGGGCATCATACTGCACGCCATCCGCGAGGACGAGATAACGGCCCGGGCTTCGGGAATCAACACGACGTATTACAAGTTCATGGCATTCGCCCTCAGCGGTTTCTTCGCGGGAATCGCAGGCGGACTCTATGTTCATTACATGCGTATCGCCGGTCCCCAGACACTGGATCTTTTCTTCTCGTTCCAGGCGATTCTGTGGACCATCTTCGGCGGCATCGCCACCATTTACGGTCCCGTGGCGGGTGTCTTTATTCTGTACCCGCTTCTCGAATTTCTCAACCTGACCGCGTGGGGAGAACTACTGCGGCAGATAATCTTTGCGGTGCTTCTGATCGTGGCGCTTATGTTCATGCCGGAAGGAATCACCGTGTGGATACTGGATAAAATTGAGGTGAAATGCCCGCGCTGCAAGGTGGTAAACGTGTTTTACCGCAAGAAATGCCGGGCATGCAGGGCTCCCTTGCACCTGGTGAGGGAATCCGCACACCAATACAATAAAGGGGAGGTGTAAGAAGTGACGTCAATCTACGAAGAAAGACCTTGGCTGAAGTATTATCCGAAAGATGTGAGTCCCGAGATTACATTTCCGACCATGACGCTGGGCGAGGCTTTCGATGAAAGCACCGACAAATGGGGTCGCCGGACGGCAATAATTTTCTATGGCAACAAGATCAGCTACGCTGAACTACGGGACATGGTGGACCGGTTCGCGGCGGCGCTGTCTTCCATGGGCGTGAAGAAAGGGGACAGGCTGGCTCTTCTCATGCTCAATTCGCCGGAATACATTATCAGCTTTTACGCTGCCGCGAAGATAGGCGCCGTAGTCACTCCCATCAGTCCTGTCTATGTTTCGAGCGAGATCAAGCACCAACTGGAGGACAGCGGGGCGGAGACCATCATCTGTCAGGACATTCTGTACGAGGGCGTTGAGAGAAGCGAGGTTCCCCTTAAGAACGTGATTCTTACCAATATTGCCGACTCGCTTCCCAAATTCAAGAAACTCATGGGGAGTAGCATACTCAGGGGCGTGTACCAGAAAATGGCCGCGCCGGCTCCGGAAATTTTCGAAAAGCCGGGCATCATGAAATTTCACGCCGTGATTGCCCAGCACCCGCCGATCCCCCCGCGTGTGGATATAAATCCGGAAGAGGACCTCTTGATGCTTCCTTATACCGGCGGCACCACCGGACCTCCCAAGGGTGTCATGATCACGCATGCCAACGCTATTGCCAATGTTCACCAGATTCACCAGTTCCTGTCGTTCCTGAAAGAAGGAGAAGAAACCCTGATAGCGTACATGCCCTATTATCACGCCGCCGGGAAAAGCGTCGCTGTACTCATAGGGATACTTCTTGGATACACACAGGTGACGATTACGACGCCCGACCTGGACGATATCATCTCGTCGATCATCAAGTACAAGGCGACGTTCTTCATGGGAGCGCCGACCATGTACGAAATGCTCAAGGATTACGAAAAAACGGACCGGGTGTCCTGGAAAAAGCTGAAAGTGATACTGGCCGGGGCGGACTCGCTTCACGACGAGACCGTGCGTGACTGGGAGGAACGAACAGGCACCCGCATCGTTGAAGGATACGGTATGACTGAAACAACGGCGACGACGCACATGAATCCTCCGGGAGGAGAGATATTCGGATCGATAGGATTCCCGATTCCAGGAACGATGTCCGCCATTCTTGATCCCGATGAGGACAAGTTTTTGCCGCCCGGCGAAATAGGAGAAATCGTGAGCAGCGGGCCCCAGGTGACGCCTCTGGGCTACTGGAAAAGAATGGACTCCACGCAGGATTGCGAAGCCTTCATTGACGGGAAACGGTGGTGGAGGACAGGCGACCTGGGAAGAATGGAGGAAGACGGTTATTTCTACGTCTATGACAGAAAACGCGATCTTATCAAATACAAGGGGCTGAGAATATTCGCGCGCGAAGTGGAAGAGGTGATCAAAACCCATCCCAATGTCAAGGAGGTGGGTATTGTCGGCGTTCCCGACCTGAAGGTGGGAGCATACGTCAAGGCGATCATCGTCCTGGAAGGGGATGCCCGCGGAAAGGTTTCGGAAGCGGATATAGTAGCATTCTGCAAAGACAGGCTGGCCCACTACAAGATTCCTGCATTTGTCGAATTCGCGGGTGAAATTCCGAAGACCGATATCGGCAAGGTTTCCAGAAGAGAAATCAGGGATCAGGTTGAGGAGGGCTGACATGACGGCGCCTTTCCTGAATGTTCAAAATGTGACGAAGGTATTCGGCGGATTGAAAGCGGTCAACGACGCAAGCTTTCAGCTTGAACGTCATGAAATCGTGGGGCTGATCGGGCCGAACGGCGCCGGCAAGTCGACCCTTCTTCGGCTTATCACCGGCATTCTGCAGCCGACGTCGGGCAAGGTGTTTTTTAAAGAACACGATATCACCGGCCAGTCCATATCGAAAACCGTGAACAAGGGGCTGGCATGTACGTTCCAGATCGTGAAGCCCTTCCGCCAGCTGCCGGTATTGGCCAATGTCATGGTTCCCTGTCTCTCGCCGCGATCGAGACGCAAGGGCGAGTGGGTCAAGACGGTCGAGCTGAGGGCGCGGGACGCGCTCGAGTTTTGCGGTATATCCGACCTGGCCAGAGAACCCGCGTCGGTCCTTTCACACGGCGACCTGAAACGGCTCGAACTCGCCAGGGCGATAGCCACGGAGCCCGACCTGTTGTTGCTTGACGAACCTTTCGGGGGGCTCAACCCGGCGGAAACCACCCTGGTCGCCAAGTCACTGAAAAGACTCCACAAAGGAGGACGATTCGGCAGACTTCACAGCGAAGGTCCCGCCATGTTGATCGTGGAGCATAAACTGGCGGACCTCATGCCCATCGTCGATCGTGTCATCGTGCTGGCGTTCGGAGAAATCATCGCAAACGGCCTTCCTGAAGAAGTTGTCGCCGACGAGAGGGTTATAGAGGCCTACATCGGGAAGGAGGTGAAGGGACTTGAAGCTCGAAGTCAATAATATATCAGTGCTTTATGACCGGGCCGTCGTGCTCAACAATGTGAGCCTGCACGTTGACGAAGGAGAAATAGTAGGTCTCGTCGGGCCGAACGGCGCCGGCAAGACGACGCTGTTAAGGGCTATATCCGGCCTGATCGGATGGGAAAAAGAGGCCCTGAAGGGAACCGTGGGCGGCAAAATCACCCTGGAAGGAAGCGTCAATTACAACGGTGAAGATATGCTGAAACTGCGGGCCTTCGAGATCGTCAAACGGGGGCTGGTTCTCTGCCCGGAACGGGGGAGGCCCTTTCGGGAAATGACGGTGCTGGAGAATCTTGAGGCCGGGGCGCATCTTTGCAAGGACAAAAAAGTCATCGAGGAAAACCTGGAACGTGTTTACGAACTGTTCCCTGTTCTGAAGGCCAGGACCAACCAGATAGCGGGTACCATATCAGGCGGTGAAAGAACCATGCTGGCCATCGGGCGGAGCCTGATGGCACAGGCGCGTTTTCTTCTCATCGATGAGCCTTCGGTGGGACTCGCCCCCAAGATCAAGGCGGATCTGTTCGAACGAATAAAAAATGTTCACGGCATGGGAATAACGATCCTTTTGACGGAACAGGATATCGGATTCGCCTTCGATCTGGCTAAAAGACATTATGTGCTGTCCCAGGGACAGATGATGGCGGAGGGGTCGCCCGATCAGTTGCTTTCCGACGAAGTCATACGAAAGAGCTATCTCGGTCTTTGAGAAAAGGATCGGGGGTCCCCGGGGGTCTTCCCTCGAAGATTTCCGTGAGGGATCGGGTTCCGTTGCTGACGATTTTCAACAGAAAAAAGGAGGAAAAGAATCATGAAGAAAGGTGCAATCAGGGGATGGATGGTGTTCGCGCTTCCGATGATTTTGAGCCTCGCCTTGCTTGTTACGCCGATGGCCGCGGGCGCGAAAACGATCAAGA
>JAGYOR010000069.1 GCA_018399535.1 Deltaproteobacteria bacterium
TTGCCTCCATTTGAAAGCAGAATAACCCCTTCAAATGGGTTTGTTAAGTATATAAGCACATAATATTATTTTTTTTTCAACAACTGCCGACGAGATCCTCTTCGCCGTTTCACCACATTCAAAGCCCCGGAGCCTTCACAGTATCCGGGGCTTTGTATTCGTTCCGTCCCGCAGGGGTCAGCGCACAGGAACATAACCTGTTTCTTCGACGATTTTCTGCCCTTCCGGACTCAGAACGAACCGCAGGTACCGGGCCGTCTCGCCCGTGGGCACACTGTCGGTATACATGAACAACGGCCGGGAGATCGGGTATTCGCCGGATTTCGCCGTTTCCATGGAAGGGGCGATGCCGTTCACGTGTACCGCCTTGACGGAGGAATTCAGATATCCCATTCCCACATAGGCGAGGGCGTTCCGGTTGGTCGACGCTGTTTCCACGACAGCGCCGCTGGAAGCCTGGAGCTGGGCTTTGGGCGACACGCGCTGCTTCTTCAGCACCAGGTCGGACCAGCACTCGTAGGTCCCGGAACTGCTGTCGCGGGACACGACCACGAGGGGTCGATCCTCGCCGCCGACTTCCTTCCAGTTGGTGATCTTGCCCTGGTAGATCTGGCTTAACTGGTCGATGGAAAGGTTGCCGACCGGGTTCGAGGGATGAACGATGGGCACGATAGCGTCGATGCCCACGGTGAATTCAATGGGATAAACACCTTCGCGCCGTGCCTTTTCTATCTCCCCGGCCTTCATGGCACGCGACGCGTTGGCGATGTCGGTCGTTTTGTCGATCAGGGCCTTGATGCCGTCGCCCGACCCGGTGCCGGAAAGAGAAAAGTTTGTTCCGGGATTTGCCTTCATGTAGGCTTCCAGCGTCACCTGGGCGATGGGCAGGACCGTGGTGGAACCCGTCATGGTAACCGATTCCGACGAGAAAGACGGTGAAGCCGCCAGGATAAAAGCCGACAGCGCTGCCAGAAGTACTGTAAAAAATTTTGACATGTCCTTGTCTCCTTTTATTTTTTTATTGTGCGGTTAATATAGCGGAGATTTATGACACCGTGATGACGGTTGTATGAATGTTCCGTGAAAAGACGCCGGGAAATCTTTTTCCCGCGGTTTTGAATGGCCTGTCATGTTTCGCTGAATTTGTACCCTGCGCCCCGTACGGTGAGTATGTAGCGGGGGTCGGCGGCGTCGTCCTCGATCCGGGAGCGGAGTCGCCGAATGTGGACATCCACGGTGCGCGGTTCTACAAAGAAATCGTCGCCCCATACCCGGTCCAGGATCTGGTCGCGGGTATACACGCGGCCGGGGCGGCGGGTGAAAAACTTGAGCAGGTTGAACTCGGTGGGGCTCAATTCGACCGGTTTCCCGTCGATGGTTACCCTGTGGCTGGAAAAATTAATAAAAAGTTTTCCCTGAGAAAAGGTTTCCGGTTCCGGGGAAGCTGACGAACTTCGTCTCAAGACGGCGCGCACCCGGGCCGTGAGTTCCCTCACGCTGAAGGGCTTGGTCACGTAATCGTCGGCTCCCATTTCGAGGCCCAGGATCCGGTCCACTTCCGTCCCCCTGGCGGTAAGCATGATGATGGGAAGGCCGGCGGTGTCCGCATCGCCCCGGATTATCCGGGCGACGTCTATTCCCGATACTTCGGGCAGCATGAGATCGAGTATGACCAGGTCGGGTTTTTCCTTTTTTACAGCCTGCAGGGCTTGCGTGCCGTCGTAGGCCTTTGATACACGGTAGCCCTCCTTTTCGAGGTTGTAGGCAATCAGGTTGACGATATCCTCTTCGTCGTCGATCACGAGTATGTGCTTCGTCATGCCCTTCGGCCCCCGGAAGAAATATTCTTCTTATGCATTGTGACGTCAATCACCCGTTCGCGCAAGAGGGAAGACAAGCCGCACTTCCGTGCCCCGGCCCGGCCGGCTGGAAATGTGCATGCCGCCTCCGTGGGCCGCCATCAGGTGCTTCACGATGGATAGTCCCAGGCCCGTTCCTCCGGAACGACGGGACCGGTCCCGGTCGACCCGGTAAAAACGTTCCCCCAGGCGTGCCAGGTGCCCGGCGGGGATGCCGATTCCCGTGTCGGCGACGCGGATTTCCAGGCCGTCGCCGTCGGTCTTCGCGGCCGAAAGCGAGACGGAACCGCCGGGATCGGTGAACTTGACGGCGTTGTCGAGCACGTTGAGCAGAATTTGTGCAAGCCGGTCGCGATCCGCCCTGAGAGACGGCAGGTCCGAAGGCACGTCTTTCTCGAGGACAACGCCCTTTTTCTCCGCCTGTGAAGCGACCAGCGTCCAGAGACCGTCGAGAACTGATTCAAGCGTGAGCTCTTCAGGGGCAAGCGGAAGTGCACCCAGCTCCAGGTCCGAGATGATAAGCAGGTCGTCCACGAGGCGGTTCAGACGCGCCGCCTGGCGTTCGATAATCTCCAGGAAATGATCGGTCTCTTCACGATCGTCGAGTGCGCCCTCCCGAAGCGTTTCGATGCAGCCGATGATGGCCGTGAGGGGTGTCTTGATCTCGTGGGTCACGTTCGCCACGAAATCGGCCCTTGTTTTTTCGAGCTGCTTCAGCCGCGTGACGTCGTGAAAGACGATCATCGTTTTCATTTCGTCTTCCGAAACACCGTGAATCGGGCACAGGGTGACTTCCATTACGCGGAACGATCCGTCCTCGATGGTGATTTCCCGCGACAGGGTTTCCCCGGTTTCGCCGAAACGTTCGAGCGCGTCATGCAGGTCGAGGTTCCTCAGAGCGTTGAGGGGCGTTTCGCCGATCACCTCTCGGGAAACCCCGGGAAACATGGCCGTGAATGAATCATTGCACACCTCGATGGTCCCCTCTTCATCCAGGATAAGCACGCCGTCGGTCATGGAGGCGAACGCCGCCTCCAGCTTGCCTTTTTCTTCGATTGCCAGGTCGATCTTTTCGCGCAGCTCTCCCACCAGGTAATTGATATTGCGGGCGAGCTGTCCCCGTTCGTCGTCGGCGCCGATAAGCAGCGTTCCGGGAAATTCACCCTTCTGAAGTTTCGCGGTGAATTCTTCCATTTCCTGGATGGGGGACACAAGGCGGATTGAAAAGATACAGGCGATGATAAAAGAAATAATGCCGATAATGGCGAAGGACTGCAACAGGGAACGTCGAAGGGCGTTCATCGAGTTCCGGACTTCCGTCAGGGGACGGGCAAGGCGGATATAGCCCAGGGCGTCTGATTCCGTTCCGACTGCCACGGCCACGTACAGCGTGTCGATGCCGAGAGTCTTGCTCAGCCGCGTGGCCGTTCCGGTTCCCTTCAGGCGGGCTTCCTGGATCTCCGGGCGGTTGAAATGGTTTTCCATCTCTTCCGCGACGCCTTCCGTGTCGGCAAGGACGTCGCCTTTTTTATTCAGGAGGGTGACCCTTGTTTCCGCCGTCTCGGCAATGCTTCGGGACGACCGTTCCATTTCCGGCAACGACGATGTCACGTTTATGAGCCGGGCATGGGTCAAAAGCGTCTGCTCGATTTCGTCATTCAGGTGGGACTTGATATGGTTTCCCAAATGGATATGGACCGTTACGATCGCCGCCAGTGCCAGGAGAAGATAGGTGGCGAATAATTTGTATACCAGGTTTTTTTTCACGGGTTATGCCTCGTGCCGCGTGACTGTATTCAGCGGTTGTCCTCCGGCGTGGCGCCGGTAACCGTTTCGTCGGTCTTCGTGTGTCTCACGTTTTCTCCGGTAATCATATAAATGACCGCCTTGGCGATGCTGGTGGCATGATCCGATATCCGTTCCAGGCTTTTCGATATCTGTATGATAAGCAGGGCCCGGTGGGTTGTGCGGGGATCTTCGATGATAAATGTGAGCAGTTCCCGGAAAATCTGCTCGTTCAGGCTGTCCACCACTTCGTCTTCGCGGCGCACCTCGCGCGCCGCGTCGATATCTTCCCTGATCAGGGCGTCGAGACTTTTTCTGATCATGCCCCTGGCCGTTTCAGCCATGCGGGGCAGATCGATGTAAGGCTTCAGTTGCGGCTCCTCGTTGAGAGCGGCGGCCTTGCGGGCGATCGTGACGGCCATGTCGCCGATGCGCTCGAGGTGGGCGTTGATTTTGATGGCCGCCGTTATGAACCTCAGGTCGCGGGCCGCGGGCTGTCGAATCGCCAGGAGCCGGATACACTTTTCCTCGATTTCTTCGTCCAGCCTGTCGACGGCCTCATCGCCGTCGACGACGGAACGGGCCGCTTCGGTGTCCCGTTCGAGCAGCGACCGGACTGATTCGCCGATGGCCTTTTCAACGAGTACACCCAGGTACATGAGGTTTTCCTTGATTTCCCTGAGTTCATTCTCGTACTGGCGACTCGTGTGAAGTTTCTGTTCCATTATTCGGTTCTCCCCCTCAGCCGAACCTGCCGGTGATGTAGTCCTCGGTCTGTTTCTTTTCCGGCGTTGTAAACAACAGGTCCGTACGGTTGTACTCGATTACCCTTCCCAGGTAGAAAAAGCCCGTGCAGTCGGATACCCGTGCGGCCTGCTGCATGTTATGCGTCACGATGATAATAGTGTAATCTTTTTTTAATTCTTCAATCAACTCTTCTATTTTCGCCGTCGAAACAGGGTCAAGGGCCGACGTGGGCTCGTCCATGAGAAGGACGTCGGGCTTCATGGCCAGCGCCCGTGCGATACAGAGCCGCTGCTGCTGGCCTCCCGAGAGCGTCATGGCCGAACGGTCAAGTATGTCCTTGACCTCGTTCCAGAGCGACGCCTGCAGCAGACTTTTTTCCACGAGGGCATCGAGGTCGCGTTTTCTGCAGACGCCGTTCACCCGCGGACCGTAGGCGACGTTCTTGAAGATGGACTTGGGAAAGGGATTGGGTTTTTGAAAGACCATGCCGATACGCCGCCGTATGTCGACGGGATCGACGCGTGGATCATAGATGTCGGCGCCTTCGAAGAGGACCTTTCCCTCCACCCTGGTTCCGTCGATGAGATCGTTCATGCGGTTCAGAAGCCGCAGAAGCGTCGATTTGCCGCATCCCGAAGGTCCGATGAGGGCGGTGACGCGGTTCTTTTCGAAGCCCATGGTGATGTCCTGGAGCGCCTTGAAGTCGCCGTAATAAAAATTAACGTTTTCCGTTGTGATGATGTGATTGCTTTCTTTCATGCTTACCACCGTTTTGTTTTTCGGGCCCGGCTTCGCAGGAGTATGGCGATGATGTTTATGCCGAACACCAGGCCTACCAGGACCAGAACCGTTCCGTACTGAATGGGACGCGTTTCGGCGATGCGGGTTCCCGCCGTGGCCAGGACGTAGATGTGGTAGGGAAGCGCCATGACTTCGTCGAATATGGATTTCGGCAGGGAGGCCGTGAAGAAGGCGGCGGCCGTGAACATGATCGGCGCCGTTTCGCCGGCGGCACGTCCGATGCTCAATATCGACCCCGTGAGAATCCCCGGGAGCGCGTTCGGCATCACTATTCTTGTCGTAGTCTGCCATTTCGAGACGCCGAGGCCCAGCGACGCTTCCCTGAACGTCCGCGGGACCGCCTTCAGCGCCTCTTCGGAGGCGCCGATGATAGTGGGCAGAATGAGAAATCCCAGGGTAAGCGAGCCGGCCAGTATGGATGATCCGAATCCGAACCTGACCACGAACAGCCCGAGGCCGAAAAGGCCGAAGACAACGGAGGGAACCCCGGCGAGACAGCGGATTCCGACCCGGATAAACCGCAGCAGACGTCCTTCTTTCGCGTATTCGCTCAGATACACCGCCGCGAGCACGCCGAGGGGCAGGGCGACGGCGAGGGCGCCGAGCGTCAGGTACAACGTCCCGATAATGGCGGGCATGATACCGCCTTTGGTCATCATGTCCCGCGGCGCCTCCGTTATAAATTCCCAGCTTATGACGCCGTACCCCCGGACAAAAATAAAAATAAAAAATCCGCAGATGGCGAGCGCGATGAGCAGTGCCGACCCACGCACGGTCAGAAGGAACAGGTGCTGTTTCAGGTAGCGGCGCTTCATAAGGTTCCCGATCCCGTTTCCCTGAACCGTTCAGAGATGTAATCGGCCGCGAGATTGAAGGCGAGGGTCATGAAAAAGAGCACAATGCCCGTGGCGAAGAGGGCGTGATAATGGATGCTGCCGACGGGAGCTTCCCCCATTTCGGCGGCGATGCTCGCGGGCATGGGACGAACGGGGTCGAAAATGCTTTCCGGCACCGCCGCCGCTCCGCCGGCCACCATGAGAACAACCATTGTTTCGCCGATGGCCCGGGCCATGCCCAGCATAACCGCCGTGGCGATGCCCGAAAGGGCCGCGGGCATGACGACATTGACGATAGTTTCAGCCTTCGTGGCGCCGAGGGCGTAGGAGGCCTCCTTGAACTCGGCGGGAACCGAGTAGAGGGCGTCTTCAGTAATGCTGGCAATGGTGGGGACCGCCATGAAGGCCAGGATCAGCGACGCGTTCACGATATTGAGACCGGTGGGAAGGTTGAATGTGTTCTGAAGCAGCGGCGCCACGACGGCCATGCCGAAAAAGCCGAGTACCACCGATGGAAGACCGGCCAGGAGTTCCACGAGGGGCTTGAAAATCTCCTTGACGGGCCCCGGCGCCAGCTCGGCGATGTAAACGGCCGAAAGTACGCCCAGCGGGATCGCCAGCAGGGCGGCGAAAAAGGTGACGACAAGCGATCCCACTATGAGGGGCCATATTCCGTAGTCGGGGGGATCGTACGTCGGGTACCACTCGAGGCCGAAGAGGAAATCCGCGACAGAGACAACCTCGAATACGGGGAGACCTTCCAGGAACAGGAAAAGCACGATCAGTCCCAGGATGATCACCGAGACAAGCGCGAAAAGCAGCAGGATATTTTTAATAAACAGTTCTTTTAACGTCCGCGTCATGGGATACCTTTCTCATGATGTCCTTATACCCGCGAAACGTTACAAAATGATGACGATCCTGTTACGATTTCATAAAATTGACGCCGACAGACGACTGCATTGTACTGGTTTTACTGTAAGTGAAACGGAGTTTGAATCAGGAACGGAGGGCCGCCGTCAGTCGAAGGGGATGGAGGAGCAGATCAAGGGCGTGCCCGATACCCGTCGTTACAATATCCGCCGCCAGGAGCGCCTCGACGGCGCATCCCTCGTCCTGAATGACGGCGATTCCCAGGGCCGCTTCCTGAAGCATCATGACGTCGTTCCTGCCGTTTCCCAGGGCGACGGTTTCACGTTCGTCCAGTTGCCTGACGTAATCGGCCTTCGCCCGCGCCTGGCGCTCCTTTCCGATAACCGCGACCTTGCACTGAAGACTACTCGTTTCCCGCGTCACGTTACCAAAGGTGTCCGCCGTGAGAATATGAACGTCCAAATGTTTTGACAGTTCCGCGAGGCGTTCCCGCGCCGCGGGAATGAGGCGGCCGTCGCAGGCCAGAGTGCCATTGTAATCGAGAACAAGAAACGACAGCCTGAGACGTCCGTAGCCGGGAATATTCAGTTCCATCATAGGAATTTCTCTTTCCGGAAGAGCGCCGCCCGGCGTGCCGCGCTGTCACCGGCGCCGGTGCGCGATTTTTCATGTATGTCAGATATTTACCTGAAACAAGGTGGTTTTACAAGACGTGAATGTCCGTGTGCCGGGGAAATCGCGGAATTCAATCCCGAGCGGTTTGTGGCGGAATAAAAAATGTATTATAAAAATATGTTTAGCATGTGCTGTCCGGCTGATCTTTGCCGGAACAGGCAAGGCAGGGGAATAATACTGCGTCATCACGTTTGAAAGGGGTGGAAAGCCATGATGAACGGAAAGGAATATATCGAGTCCCTCAGGGGATTGAACCGTGAGGTCTATTTTCTGGGCCGGAAGATCAAGAACGTCGTTGATGAACCAATGTTCCAGCCCCATATTCATACAGCGGCCATGACCTATGAGCTGGCCCATGAACCGGAATATCAGGAGATCATGACGGCCGTCTCCAACCTGACGGGAGAGAAAATCAACCGGTTTACCCACATCCATCACAGTATCGATGACCTGGTCAAAAAAGTGCGCATGATGAGACTGCTCGGCCAGAAAACCGGCACCTGTTTCCAGCGGTGCGTTGGTCTTGACGGCCTCAACGCGGTGTATGTGACCACCTACAACATCGATCAGAAATACGGTACCGATTATCATGAAAGATTCAGGGACTACCTGCTTCAGGTACAGGAAAACGACTGGATGCCTTCCGGCGCTATGACGGATGCGCGGGGCGACAGGAGCCTCCGTCCTTCAAGGCAGCAGCATCCGGATGTGTACCTTCACATAAAGGAACGGCTCGACGACGGCATCATCGTTTCAGGGATGAAGGCGCATATTACCGGCGCCGTCAACAGCCACGAGATTCTTGTCATGCCGACCAGGACCATGGGACAGGAGGACGCGGATTTCGCTCTTTCCTTCGCGCTTCCAGCCGATACCGAAGGAGTTTCCTATATATTCAGCAGGCAGACCAACGACACGAGACGTCTCGACGGCGTGCTCGACGGGGGGAACCCGAAATACGGAATTGTGGGCGGCGAGGCGGTCATCGTTTTCAGGGATGTTTTCGTTCCCTGGGAGCGGGTCTTCATGGCGGGCGAGTACGACTTCACCACTGAGCTGGTAGAGACCTTCGCGGGGTATCACAGAAGCAATTACGGGGGGTGCAAGGTAGGCCTCGCGGACGTGGTAATCGGCGGTTCCAACTGGATAGCCGAAGCGCACGGGGTGGAGAGATCTTCTCATATCGTGGACAAACTGACCGATATGATCGCCATGGCGGAGACCTGCTGGTCCTGCACGCTCGCCTGCTCCTACGAGGGCCACAAGACACCCTCCGGCGCGTATAACATACACCCGTTGCTTGCCAACGTGACAAAACTGAATATCACCAGGATGGTGTACGAATGGATGAGACTCGCCCAGGATATAGCTGGAGGCAAGATCATAACGCTGCCTTCCGAGAAAGACCTTGAAAATCCGGAAATCAGGGAAACCCTTTTCGAGTGCTTTACGGGGAAGGAAGGTATTTCTCCCCTTGATATCATCAGGATGCTGCGGCTGATCGAGAACATGTCCGTTGGGGCGGGTCTTCCCGAGGCGATGCACGGGGCCGGGTCCCCCGCCGCGCAGAAGATCATGATAGCGCGCAGGAGCGGAATCGAGACGAAGATGGAGCTTGCCAGGACCGTCGCCGGCATAAACCGGGACGAATATTTCGAACGTATCATCGGCAGGGACGAGACGACGCACTGGAACGAGGTGAAGGAAAAACTGCGGGAGCGGAAGACGGAGATATACTAGCGCGCATGTACACGATCGGACTCAGATATTGCGGCGGATGCAATCCCCAGATAGACAGAACCCGCGTGGTGAAAAACACGAGGGAAGGCCTCGCGAAGCTGGAAGCGGCTGTCGACATTACCACCGACAGGAGCAGGGCGGTTGATCTCCTGGTGCTTGTCAACGGATGCGAGCACGCCTGCCTCGAGGAAGACTATCGGGAACAGGAGGGCGGTGTCCCGATTATCTCGGTTGAGGGGG
>JAGYOR010000007.1 GCA_018399535.1 Deltaproteobacteria bacterium
ATGGACAGTTCCCGCATCTCGACGCCGGGAATGTCTTCCTCGCCGATCCGGTCCCGCAGCAGGCGAAGTGCCCTGAAATACGGTCTCGCGTCTTCCGGATCGGAGGACCAGGGCGGCATGGTCATCAGTCCCTGAATCGACAGGTTCGAGAAGGAGGAAACCCGCCGCACAAGCTCGAGTGTCTCCTCGGCTGGAATACCGCTCTTCGACTGTTCGCCGGAGATGTTCACTTCTATGAGAATTTTCATGGTACGATCGGCCGCCGCCGCGCGACGGTCGATTTCCCGCGCCAGCTCGAACTTGTCCACGGAATGGATCATATCGACGAACTGAACGGCGTATTTCGCCTTATTTTTCTGGAGGTGCCCGATCATGTGCCACTCGACGCGCGGGCCGATCAGGTCGTATTTCCGCTTGCCTTCCTGAATATAATTTTCTCCGATGATGCGGATTCCGGCTTCGACAGCCTCAAGAATCCTTTCGTCATCTACCTGTTTCGTCACCGCCATGAGTCGCACGTCCGACGGCTGCCTCCCCGACTTCAGGGCCCGTTCGGCAATGATTTCCCGTACCGTGGTTATATTTTTTTCTACGGTCGACATGGTCCAACCCCCTTATAAAATGTTACATAATTATTGTATAATTGGCTCACCGGCCTCCGAACCGAATAATATCGAACCGTTTCAATACTGACACAACTTCCGCCAGGGGCAGGCCGATCACGTTGGAAACCGACCCCTGAATTCCGCTCACGAAGAAAGCCGCTTTCCCCTGAATGGCGTAACCGCCGGCCTTGTCGCAGGCCTCCCCGCTCGCCAGGTACCATTCTATTTCATCATCATCCAGTTCCTTGAAAACAACGCCCGATTCAACGGCCTCGGTAAAACAGACTTCCCGTTCCATGTTGACGATTGAAAATCCGGTTACAACCGTGTGCTCCCTGCCGCTCAGCCTGTGGAGCATGCGACGGGCGGCATCAGCGTTCTCGGGCTTTCCCAGGATTTCATCATCAACGACGACGATGGTATCAGCGCCGAGAACCCAGGCTGACGGGTGATCGGCGCCGACGGATGCAGCTTTTTCTCCTGCAAGCCTGAGCACGTGTTCTTTCGGACATTCGCCTTCCGCGGGTGACTCATCTACATCTCCCGGAACAACGGTGAATCGCAGGTCCAGGAGCGCGAGCAACTCGCGCCTCCGCGGCGAAGCCGAAGCAAGAATAAACTCGGGTCCCGTTCGTTCTTCTCCTGTCACGACCATAGTCGTCACCTTCTCACGGTTACCCAGACATTCCGACGACGGGGACCGTCAAATTCACAGAAAAATATCGACTGCCAGGTCCCGAGGAGCGGCCGCCCCTCTTCGACAAGAACCGTTTGCGACGCGCCTGTGAGCGACGCCTTGATGTGCGCGTCCGCGTTGCCTTCCCGATGCCGGTACCCGGCATTCGGTGGAACCATGGATTCCAGTCCTTGAATGATATCAACCAGCACGTCGGGATCGGCATTTTCGTTAATCGTTACGGCCGCAGTTGTATGAGGAACAAAAATACAACACGTTCCTTCGTCAACGCCGGACGTATCGATAATTTCCCTGATCCTGTCCGTAATGTCGATCAATTCGACGGACGAATTCGTCTGAATGGAAAATCGATGCATCGAGTCATTCACCTTTCAGTTCGTCTTTGACTTGCCTCCACCGGCATTGTATATATGCCATCGTCGCTCCTTATTCAAGGGGGCTGCGGAGAAACACGAAACCGGAAAACAGGGAGAGGCACGGCATAATGTTTGTTTTCATGGCTGTTTTTTCCTTCGTCGTCGGGGCGGTCGTCGGAAGCTTTCTCAACGTCTGCATCTACCGACTGCCCGAGGGCGCCTCGATCGTGACGCCCGCATCCCATTGCCTGTCCTGTGGCCAACCGATACGGTGGCGCGACAATATACCAATCGTGAGCTACTTTCTACTCGGAGGCGCCTGCCGTTACTGCAAAGCGAAACTTTCCCCGCAGTATCCCGCCGTGGAGTTCCTGACGGCCGTGATCGCACTTCTTCTTTTCCTGCAGTACGGTCTCTCCGCTTCTCTTCTCGCCGCGTTCCTGTTCTCCGCCGCACTCATTGTGATCAGCGTCATCGATCTTCGGCACCAGATCATTCCTCACTGCATCACACTCCCGGGCATACCCCTGTTCTTTCTTGCCGGCGTTCTCTGGATGGATGTCGGCCCTCTCGACGCCTTTCTGGGCATCATGGCAGGCGCCGGGTCGCTCTATTTCGTCGCCGTATACTACGAATGGCTGACAGGTCGCGAGGGAATGGGCGGCGGCGACATCAACCTGCTGGCTATGGCGGGAGCCTTCCTGGGTTGGAAAGCGCTCATTCACATCGTCCTGGTCGCATCTTTAACGGGCGCGATTGTGGGTATCATCGCAATGATATGGAAAGGAAAAACCTCTCAGTATGCCGTTCCCTTCGGACCCTTTCTTTCAATCGGGGCCGTTTCATACCTCTTTTTCGGAGATTACCTGCTGTATCTCATCGGCGGTCCCTGATGCAACGAGGCACGGGTCCCCGACACGACCGGGGTGTCAATTGTCTTGACTTACCCGGTTCACGCATATTATAAGCGGCAGGGGAGTCGGTCGGCTTCCTTCGGCGAAAAAACACGTGGTTGGCCTTTGCGCCAACTTTTCCTTTTTTATACCCGGGAGATTTGACAAACAGATGAAAAAACTGCTCACTGAACTCATTGAACGGACAATCACCGCATGCATCGAAGCGGGAGGCCTGGCACCCTGCGATATTCCCCCCGTTGAAGTCGACCTCCCCCGCGAAGACGCCCACGGCGATTACGCGACAAACATAGCCATGACCCTCGCCTCGCTGCAGAGACGAAATCCCAGGGCAATCGCGGAGCAGATCGTTTCTCATCTCGATGATCCCGAAAAAATAATCGAACGGGTGGAAATTGCGGGTCCAGGATTCATTAATTTTTTTATACGAAAGGATTTCTGGACCAGGCTGCTCAGGGACGCCGACCGGTTGAAGGAACAGTACGGGACATCCTCCATCGGCGCCGGCGCGAAAGTGCAGGTGGAATTCGTCAGCGCAAACCCGACGGGTCCCCTCCATATAGGCCATGCCCGGGGGGCCGTCACGGGCGACGCTATCGCCCGGATTCTCGAGGCTTCGGGCTATTCCGTATCACGGGAATATTACATAAACGACGCCGGGAACCAGATGGACATGCTCGGCCGGTCTATTCTTTACCGGTATCGTGAGCTCTTCGGAGAAGAAGTCACTCTTCCCGACAACTGTTACCAGGGAGACTACATAATCGGGCTGGCGGAAGAAATCAGGGATCGCTACGGAGCACGCTGGCTCGACGCCGATGCCGGTGAGGCGGTTTCATTTTTTACGGAGTTCGGCAGCGGCATCATCATGGAAGGCATCAAGGAGGATCTTCGCGCTTTCGGCATCACCTTCGACCGCTATTTCAGTGAAAAGGAGCTGCACCGGGACAACGGCGTCGGCCGTCTCCTCGATGAACTGGAAGAAAAAGGCTACGTGTACCGGGAAGGACAAACCCGCTGGTTCCGCACCACCACATTCGGAGACGAGAAAGACCGTGTCGTTGTGCGGGAAAACGGATCGCCCACTTACTTCGCCGCCGACATCGAGTACCATAAAAACAAATACGAACGGGGATTCGACCTGGTTATAGATGTCTGGGGAGCCGATCACCATGGTTACATCCCCCGCATGTACGCCGGCATTCAAGCCATAGGGGAAAAACCCGAGGCCTTCCAGGTCGTCCTGGTACAGCTGGTCAATCTTCTGAGAAACGGGATCCCTGTTCCCATGTCGACGCGGGCGGGCGAATTCGTCACGTTGCGGGAAGTCATAGACGAAGTGGGAAAAGACGCGGCCCGGTATAATTTCCTGATGAGACGATCGAACAGCCACCTGGATTTCGATCTTGAAGTTGCCAAGAGCCGGTCAAATGATAACCCGGTCTACTACGTCCAGTATGCCCACGCCCGCATCTCGAGCATTTTCAGAACGGCTCTTGAACGAGGGTACGCCGCTCCCGCTTATGAAGAGACCGACCTTTCGCGTCTTGCACTGGACGAGGAACGTGAACTCATCAAGTTGATAGACCGGTTTCCAGATCTCGTGGAAGGCAGCGCCCGGAGTCTCGAACCTCATCGTATCACCTTTTACTGCCACGAGCTGGCGGCTGCTTTCCACAGCTATTACAATAAAAACCGAGTTATAAGCGATGACGCGGAACTTTCCGGAGCCCGGCTCTTCCTTGTAAAAATCATTGGTGTCGTTCTTGGCAACGCCCTGCGGTTGCTGGGTGTTTCAGCTCCGGATCGAATGTAGGCGAGTGAAACCGAACAGGTGGAAATTCCGGTTCGCCCGTGAAGGAACAGGCCGATGGCAAAGAGGAACAAGAGTCGATTTGGACTGACGATCGGCAGAATCGGCATCACCATCATGACTGTGGGGATTTCGATGCTGCTTCTGGCATCTTTCATGTTCGGCGTGCTGGTCGGGCGGAATATCGAAAGTTACCCGGAAAAAATAGCGAAGGGTATTCCCTCCGCTATTCGGGAAAAGATGTCCGCAATCGGTGAAACGCCGCCCGAGGTGACGGCGAAAGACGATATGGCGCTCACCTTCTACCAGACCTTGTCCCGGAAAGGGGACGATTTTTCGAAGGTAATGCCCGTCGACGAGACCGCGGCCCGTCCTAAACCGTCGCGCCCGCAAATATCAGATGAAGGACCGGTAGTTGAACCTCGGGCCTACACGATTCAGGTCGCTGCCTTTCGAGACAGGGTCGGCGCCGAAAGGCTTCGTGACAGGCTGGCTGAAATGGGATATGTCTCCCTGATTCACAGAGGCGAATCTTCCGAACAGGATGTGTGGTATCGGCTCAGAATCGAAGGGTTTGACAGTCGTGATGAGGCACAGCGGGAATCAGCCAGGATAGAGACCGGCATCAAGGGGCTTAAATGCCTGGTACTGAAAAACTGAATCGTTGCACAACGGTATGATCAATGTTTGAAAATCTGACGGAAAAATTCGACACAGTCTTTAAAAAACTCAAGGGCCGCGGAGTCCTTGACGAAGAGAACATACGGGAAGCCCTGAAGGATATTCGCATTGCCCTGCTTGAAGCAGACGTGAATTTCAGGGTGGTGAGGGAATTTATAGAGGAAGTCCGGGAGCATGCCGTCGGACGGGAGGTGCTGGACAGCATCACGCCGGGACAGCAGATCGTCAAGATCGTTCACGACCAACTGGCGCTCCTGATGGCCGACGAGAACAACCAGCTGAAACTGGACGGCAGGTTTCCCTCGCCAATCATGCTGGTGGGCCTCCAGGGATGCGGCAAGACCACAACAGCTGCCAAACTGGCCCGGCATCTCAAGGAACAGGGGAACCGGGTTGCCCTCGTCTCGGCCGACGTATACCGTCCCGCGGCCATGGAACAACTGAAAATTCTCGGGAACAAAATCGACGTGCCCGTCTTCGAATCAGGAGAGGCAGAAAATCCCGTTAAAATCTGCGTCGATGCCGTCGAGTATTCCCGTGCGAACGGATTCGATACACTGCTCATCGACACGGCCGGCCGACTGCACATCGACCAGCCGCTGATGGAAGAACTTGCCAGGATAAAGGCGGCGGTGAATCCCTCGGAAATCCTTCTCGTCGCGGACGCCATGACCGGCCAGGAGGCCGTCTCAGTCGCCCAATCGTTCAATGAAACCCTGGCCCTCGACGGTGTGGTCCTGACCAAGATAGACGGCGACGCCCGCGGCGGCGCCGCCCTCTCCCTGAGAAAGGTGACCGGCACGCCGATCAAGTTCCTGGGAATCGGCGAAAAAATCGATGCCCTGGAAGTTTTCCACGCCGAGCGGATGGCCTCCCGGATTCTCGGGATGGGCGATATCCTTACGCTCGTTGAAAAGGCGCAGAAGACGATCGATGAAAAGGCCGCGAAAGAGCTTGAAAGAAAAATAAGGAAGAATGACTTCACGCTTGACGATCTTAAGACGCAACTGCAGCAGATCAAAAAAATGGGCCCGCTTCAGGACATACTCGGCATGATTCCCGGCGCCGGAAAAATAAAGGGCCTGAAGAACATGCAGCCCGATGAAGATGAACTGGTCAAGGTAACGGCCGTCATCGATTCCATGACGAAAGAGGAACGCGCGCATTACAAGATAATAAACGGAAGCCGCCGCAAAAGAATCGCCGCTGGGAGCGGCACCACCGTGCAGGACGTCAACAGGGTTATAAAGAATTACGAAGCCATGAGAAAAATGATGAAAAAATTGTCGAAGGGCGGCATGAAATCATTTTCCAGAGGGAAAATACCCTTTTAATTGTCGTGCAACTATGTTATCAGTGAAATTTACGTCTTACAGAATATCGCGCAGATATAGGTAAAAAAACTTGAAAGGCCGGAGGTAGGAATCAATCAGCATGGCGACGAAAATCAGACTTACCCGCATGGGTGCGAAGAAAAAACCCTTTTACCGCATTGTCGTGGCGGACAGCCAGTCACCAAGGGATGGACGATTCATCGAGATAATCGGGAACTACGATCCGCTCCAGGACCCCGCCGTCATAAACATCAAGGAAGACCGCGTCGTGGAATGGCTGTCCAAGGGTGCGAAACCGTCCAGAACAGTCTCGAATCTTTTGCAAAAGAAGGGAATTTCGATCCCGAAGGAGACACCGGTTACACAATAGCATCTCAACCAGGACAAGATTCGTATCGGCTTTTTAATTCTTGTACGCTGTGGAGGTTGACACGATGGACGGTGATACGATGAAAGATCTGATCAAGTATATCGCACAGGCGCTGGTAGACCACCCCGACCAGGTTGATGTTTCCGAGGTGGTGGGTGAACAGACATCGGTCATTGAACTGAGGGTCACCAAGGAAGACCTCGGCAAGGTAATCGGGAAACAGGGGAAAACCGCCAAGGCAATGCGCACCATTCTCAGCGCTGCCTCATCGAAACTCAACAAGAGGTCGGTACTGGAAATCATCGAATAGTTGAAGGATTTCATAACTATAGGAAAAATTGTCAAGCAGGTCGGCCTCAGGGGCCGGCTCAAGGCCGTCTCCTACTTGGCATCGGGCGATACTATCACGCGACAGCAGTCTGTTTTTATCGGCCACGACGCATCCAGCGCAGTTTCCCACCGGATCACCGGAATCACCGCTAAAGGAAAAACCATACTTCTCTCACTTGAAGGCATCGAAAATGCTGAAGCGTCGGCAGGTCTGAAGGGACGATATCTGTTTCTGCCCAGAGATGTTTTCGATCCGCTTGAAGAAGACGAATACTTCTGGGAAGATATCATCGGGCTTGAAGTTGTCAACGAGGAAGGTGAAAAACTGGGAGTCATCACCTCCATCATCGCCACAGGCAGTAACGATGTATACGTGTGTGAAGGCCCCGGGGGAGAGACTCTCCTTCCAGCGATTGAAGGGTTTATCAAAAAAATAGATATTCGCGGGGGAATCGTTATAGCATCCCCTCCCCGCGAGCTGTAAAGCGTCGCCATGCGTTTCGATATTCTCACCCTCTTTCCTGAAATATTCGACTCCCCCTTTCGCGCGAGTCTTTTTAAACGGGCAATCGACAGGGGATTGATCGAAATCGGCGTCCACAACATCAGGGACTACGCCGCCGGGAAGCACCGGGTTACCGACGATGTACCCTTCGGCGGCGGCGGCGGCATGATCCTCAAGGTGGAACCGGTTGATCGCGCCCTCCAGGCCGTTGTGCCCGACCGTCATTCGAGTCTCGTGATACTCCTGTCGCCGCAGGGGGAACCGTTCACGCAGGCAGCTGCCGAAGAACTCAGTCTCAGCAGCCACATCGTACTCATCTGCGGTCATTACGAAGGTGTCGATGAGCGGGTCGGGCGGCATCTCGCCGACCGGGAACTGTCCATAGGTGATTATGTCCTGTCGGGCGGGGAATTCGCGGCTCTCGTCGTCGTCGATGCCGTTTCCCGCCTGGTGAGAGGTTTCGCGGGCAATCACGAAACGATACTGAACGATTCGCACTCCACGGGACTGCTCGAGGGTCCCCACTATACAAGACCCCGCCGCTACCAGGACTGGAAGGTACCCGAGGTTCTGCTGTCTGGTCATGAAAAGAACATTCGTCTATGGCGACGCAGGGAGTCACTGAAAAGAACGCTTGAACGAAGACCCGACCTGCTGACCCGGGCGGACTTGACGGAAGAAGACCAAATCATGCTCGGGGCGCTTCGGGATGAATCAGAAGGCTAGTTTTTCCATCGCACTCCTCCACTATCCCGTCTACAATAAAAAGGGCGAAGTCGTGACTACGGCGGTGACAAACCTCGACATTCACGACATTGCCCGGACCGGGAGAACCTACGGTGCACGCCGATTTTTCATAATTACGCCGCTTGAAATACAGCGGGACTTTGTTCATCGCATTCTGGCGCACTGGCGGCAGGGGTACGGAGCATCCTACAATCCGGCAAGGAAGGAAGCTTTCGACATCGTGAGAGTACAACCGTCACTCCAGGCGGCGCGGAACGCAATTGCAGCGGAGTCGGGGCAACATCCCCGTCTCGTCGCCACCAGCGCTCAGGAAAAACAGGGAAATATATCATTCCGCGACATGCGGACAGCGATGCTCGAGGAGGCCGGAGAATGGCTTTTCCTGTTCGGAACAGGCTGGGGTATCGCCGAGGATGTGCTGGGGGATTGCGATTTCCTTCTAGAGCCGATCCGGGGAACTGCCGGGTATAATCACCTGTCGGTGCGATCGGCCGTATCGATCGTCCTGGACAGGCTGGCAGGAGCATGACGAATCTGCTTCATTCCGCAGCGTCCCTTTTTTGTATTTTCCATTGACTTTTGCGGGCCCTTTGTTTTATAGATGCCGTTTCACATCGATATCGACGGCGTTACCGAGGAGGGTTTCGAATAATGAATGTTCTCGACATGATTGAAAAAGAACAGATGAGGATGGATATTCCTTATTTTAAGGCGGGGGATACCGTCAAGGTGCATGTCCGCATCGTTGAAGGCCAGAAAGAACGAATCCAGGTATTCAAGGGAACCGTCATCAGGAAACGTGCCGGACTTAACCGGGCAACGTTCACCGTGAGAAAAATATCCTCCGGTATCGGTGTTGAGCGAACCTTCCCGATTCATTCACCCGTCATCGACAAAATCGAGCTGGTAATGAGAGGCAGGGTAAGGCGATCCCGCCTGTACTATCTGAGAAATCTCAAGGGAAAGAAGGCACGTATCAGGGAACTCGGCAGAATTTAAATGACCGAATTCGAGCAACAGGGCCGTCTTCTCGGATTCCACCGCATCGCGGGAGTTGACGAAGCGGGAAGGGGCCCTCTTGCCGGGCCCGTCGCGGCCGCGGCGGTAATCTTTCCGGAAGGATACGAGAACGGCGACATTCGGGATTCCAAGAAGTTGAGTCCCGCCAGGAGGGAACGGCTTTACCGGGTCATCATGGAAGACGCCCTTTCGGTAGGCATCGCCTTCGTTGAACCCGCTGTAATCGATGCTATTAATATTCTTCAGGCCACCTTGCTGGCGATGCGAAAAGCCGTTCTGGATCTTTCGCCTCCTCCCGACTTCATCCTGATTGACGGCACCGCACGTATTGATCTTTCTATCCCGCAACGGACGCTCATTCGGGGAGACTCGATCTGCCTCTCCATAGCGGCGGCATCAATCATAGCAAAGGTTTCCCGTGATCAATTGATGGATCGGTATCATATTCAGTACTCTCAGTATAACTTCGGTAAAAACAAGGGATACGGAACGAGCGAACACCGCGAAGCGATACGACGGTATGGTTACTGCAAAATCCACAGGCGGTCCTTCAAGGTTACCTTCAACAAACCGTGATCGGGGGTTCCTGGGAGAAAAAATAGCCGCCCGATATCTCCAAAAACAGGGATATCTGATCCTGTCGTCGAATTACCGGTGTGTCTTCGGAGAAATCGATATTATTGCCCGCGACGGAGATGAAATAGTCTTCGTGGAAGTAAAAAGCAGGACCTCCTCGGCATTCGGCGATCCCGAAGTATCAGTGAACCTGTCGAAACAGAAAAAACTGTCCCGGACGGCGCTCCGCTACCTGGAAAACCACGACCTGTACGGGCGAAAGGCTCGTTTCGATGTACTGGCTGTTCGCATGACCCCGCGGGGAAATACAATACGCCACATCCGGGACGCCTTTGAGTTGGCGCTGTAGCATTCATCCATACCGTCGCTTTTTAAAAAGCACGGGTGCCAGCGGAAAAGGTCGTTCAATTGAGATGCCACGGAATTTGCAACCATGAAACCAGGCACACTTTATATTGTAGCCACGCCCATCGGCAACCTGGAAGACATATCGGTACGGGCGATCCGCGTACTCAGGGAAGCAGACCTCATCGCCGCCGAGGACACACGGCATACAAAAATTCTTCTGAAGCATCACGGAATCAACACCCGCCCTACCAGCTTCCATGACCACAACGAGCGTGAAAAGACACCCGTTCTTATAGCGAAACTGCTCGACGGATCCACTATTGCCTGCGTTTCGGACGCGGGCACGCCAGGTGTCTCCGATCCCGGCTACCTGCTGGTAAAAGAAGCAGCCGCACGTGGTATAGACGTGGTTGCCGTTCCGGGGCCGTCCGCCCTTGTTTCAGCCCTTTCCGTGTCCGGTCTTCCCATGGACAGTTTTGTTTTTCACGGCTTTCCTCCATCCCGATCAGCCAGGCGCCGCCGATTTTTCGAGTCCCTGGCCGGAGAAACAAAAACCATGGTTTTCTTTGAATCGCCCGTGAGAATAGAGGCAAGCCTTCGGGACATGCTGGAAATTTTCGGTGACAGGTACATTTCTCTTTCCAGGGAATTGACCAAGCTCCACGAGGAAACCCGCCGCGGACGCATAGGGGAACTCGTGGAAACACTCGAGCATGAACCGCTGAAGGGAGAGATTACACTGGTCGTTTCCGGAAGTGAGACGGTTATTCCGCACCTCTCCCCCGATGAAATATGGTCACGCTACACGACCGTCGTCGCAGGCGACGCCGTTTCAACACGGGACGCCGTAGCCGCAATCGCCCGTGAAACAGGAATGCCTAAGCGGGAAATATACGAAATCGTTCTCAGCCGTTCCCGAAAATGATGGTGCCGCGCGCGGTTCGGAAAAAGCTCTGGCACTGACTTGTTAAAAAATGCTATTATCTTTTATGAATCGAGTCTGAATACGGGACTATTTCGGAGGTTTCAATGACACGCTGGTTTAAAAAAAGAAGGGCCGGCACGGTCTTTCTTGTTGTACTCTCGACTCTGTTGCTCGCCGCTCTTTGTTTCAGGGGAATCCCCGCATTCTCGGCGGACGAGACCACCTACAAAAATCTGAAAAAGTTCAGCGAAATACTCGACCTGGTAGAGAGAAACTACGTGGAAGAGACTGACTCGGACATGTTGATACAGGGCGCTATCGAGGGCATGATGAAAAACCTCGATCCGCACAGCACCTACATGACCGAGGAAATGTATAAAGAGCTGCAGGTGGACACCAGGGGAGAGTTTGGTGGACTCGGCATCGTCATTTCCATGAAGGACGGTATTCTTACTGTCGTTTCTCCCGTTGAAGACACGCCCGCTTTCGAGGCCGGCATCATGTCGGGAGACGCCATAGCGAAGATCAACGGCGAGGACACGAAGGACCTGACGATCATGGACGCGGTTCATAAGCTCCGTGGTCCCCGTGGAACCGAGGTTACCATCAGCATCATGCGAGAAGGATTCGATGAACCGAAGGATTACACCATCACCCGGGACATCATAAAAATAAAGAGCGTCAAGCACCGCATTCTGCAGGACGACATCGCTTACATCCGCATATCGTCGTTCCAGGAAAATACGACGGATGACCTGGAAGCGGCCCTGGAAACCATTCGGTCTTCCGGGACGGATCTCCAGGGACTGGTCGTCGACCTGCGTAACAATCCGGGCGGGCTTCTCGACCAGGCGGTAAGCGCGGCGGATCTCTTTCTCAAATCAGGAATCATCGTCACCACGAAAGGACGGGACGGTCGAGTTCCCGAGAAAAAATACCAGGCTCGAAACCAGGGCATGGAACCGGATGAACCCATTATTATGCTGGTCAACGGTGGCAGCGCGAGCGGTTCGGAAATTCTTGCGGGGGCTTTGCGCGATAACCGCCGTGCCGTGTTGCTGGGCACCCAGACGTTCGGCAAGGGCGTCATGCAAATGATCATTCCCCTCAGGGACGGTTCGGCCGTCAAGTTGACCACGGCAAAATACTACACGCCCAGCGGCGTTTCCATCCAGGCCAAAGGCATAACGCCCGATTTCGTTGTGGAATACAGCAGACCGGAACCGCCGGCGCCGGCAAGAGAACAGGTAAGGGAAAAAGATCTTGAGGGTCATATCGAAGGAGATTTGCAGGAAATGCCCGAAGGCCCCGAACACCTGCACCGACTCGACGAAAAGGATTTTGAAATCGATAACCAGTTGCAGCGGGCAATTGATCTTATCAAGGGCTGGGCATTCATGAAAACAATGCAGAAGGGTTAAATGACGGGTTATCCTCAGGAGTGAAGAAAAAAAAGCAACAGCGGCGGACAAAGAAGGTCCCTGTCCGATTGCTGGTTCTGTCGATAGTGTTTGTTTTTATTGTCGGAGTAGCCTTCGGCGTCTTTTTTTTCTCCGGCCAGGAAGAACCGCCTCCCGAGACCGGAAGGGCCGTACAGTCCCCTGTTACCAGGCAGTTTGTACCGCCGGCACCGGTAATGCCGGAAACGGGTGAACCCTTCAGGGACGAACCGGTTCCGACGACTGCCCTTATGGCTATCGTGATCGACGATATCGGGTATGACCTTTCTATTCTCGACAAGCTTCTTTCTTTGAATATTGCCATAAATTTCGCCGTTCTGCCGCACTGTCCCTTTTCGGTACAGTCCGCGTGCAAGGCTTACGAGGCGGGGCATGAAATTATTCTTCATCTCCCCATGGAACCGCATGATTATCCCGAAAAAAACCCCGGCGAAGGGGCGCTTTTCGTGAACATGACACAACAGGAAATGACGGAACTCCTGCAGAAAAACCTGCGGGCCGTTCCCCACATATCAGGCGTCAACAATCACATGGGTTCACGGTTCATGGAAGATGGTGGAAAGCTGACGGTGATCTTCGCCGAGTTGAAAAAGCGGGATCTGTATTTTCTCGACAGCCTGACTACGGAACACTCAAAAGGAAGGACAGTCTCACAAACCGTCGGCATTGATTTCATCTCGCGGGACACCTTCATGGACAACAACCATGACGAAACAGACACTTTTCAAATCCTGAAACACCTGCTGGATAACAAAAACAGCTGGGACAGAATCGTCGTTATCGGCCATCCCTATCCCGGTACCGTTCGGGCGATACGACGCATACTGCCCTTTCTCGACGAGTACGGGATCAAGCCCGTCTATCTTTCTTCAATCACAGGGCACTGAACCGTCATGAGACACAAATATCTGTACAATTTTTATATTGTCCTCGCGCTGCTTGTCCCTTGTTGCGTGTTGCTGGACTGTGCCCATCTGTCGCCTGATGTTCCCGTAACAGAACGGGAGGAAAGCAAAACGACCCGGGCTGATTCGTACTATCATTACATGAAAGGAGTCCTGCACAGCCTGCATGACGAAACTGACAAGGCAGCGGAGGAATATACCAGGGCACTCGGCGGCCACCCCGGTTCGCCGTACCTGGCCATGGAACTGGCCTCGTCGCACCTGCAAAAAAATGATATAGACGGTGCTGTCGCCATTCTCGAGGCGTCGGTGCGGCAAAACCCCGATCACGTCGACACCCACATCCTTTTAGGCACTTTCTACGAAAGAATGCAGGAATATGACACGGCCGTTCGTCACTATCGAATCGCCATCGAGCTGAAACCGGAGTTGCCGGATCCCTACTTGCTGTTGAGTACCGCCTACAGAAACCAGAGGGATTACGACGCGGCACGATCCGTTCTGGAAGAACTGCTGTGTATTAATTTTGACAATGCCATGGCGGCCTACCAGCTCGCTCACGTGTACCTGGAAACGAGGGACCTCGACAAAGCCAAGCATTGGTTGAGAAGAACCCTGACGTTGGAACCGGGGTTTTCGTCAGCCATGAAAGATATGGCCGTCATTTTCGAATATGAACAGGATCTCGAAAAAGCCGTTTCCCTGTACCGTCAATATCTTGATTTCATTCCACGTGACGCTGCGGCCAGAGCACGGCTGGGAAAACTGCTGCTCAACCGGGGACTGTATCGTGAAGCCGCCGAAGAATTTGAAACTATTATCGACCAGGAATCCTACGGCGTCGATATCCGTTTATCACTGGGACTCGCCTACCTTTTCGGTGAAATCGATTTTAAAAAGAGTACGGAAATCTTTCTCGATCTCGTGAACGAAAATCCCGACGACGAGCGGGCGCGGTATTTTCTGGCCGTCTCCTACCAGGAACAGGGGGAAAAAGAGCTGGCACTTGAGGAATTCGGACGCATTACTGCTTCATCCGCCATGTTCGCTCCCTCGCGCATACAGATGAGTCTCATACTGAATCTCGAAGGCGAAATGGCCGAAGCAGTGCGAGTCATAGACAAAGCAATCGCGGCAAAAAACGACGAACCGGATCTGTATCTGGTACTGGCGTCCCTGCACGAGGACAACGGCGACATTCAAAAATCCGAAAAGGTTCTTCGTGAGGCCCTCGTAATACTGCCCGGAAATACTGATATTATTTACCAGCTCGGGCTCATCTGTGAACAGATGGGACGACCCGACGAAGCAATCGACCTGATGAGGGATATTCTCGCTATCGATCCCGAAAACGCAGAAGCCCTGAATTTTATCGGCTACAGTTATGCCGACCGCGGCATCAATCTCGACGAAGCAGAAACCATGATCCTGGAAGCTTTGCAACTGAAACCGGGAAGCGGTCATATTATCGACAGTCTGGGGTGGGTTTATTTCAGGCAGAATCGCATTGCCGAGGCTCTTGACCAGCTCGAGAAAGCCCGGAAGCTCCTTCCCGACGATCCGACGGTTGCTCAGCACCTGGGCGACATCTATGAACGGAAAGGCCGCTACGAACAGGCGCTCGAGATATACCGAAAGGCACTCGATCATGCGCCTGATGACAGCGAGATAAAACGGAAAATCGAAAACCTCAAAAAGATGATGCCATGAAAGAGCGGCGATTGCTCAACCTGATCGTTGCAGCATCTATTCTCTGCGGCGCCTGTTCGACGACACACATCTTCCGCGGCGAAGATACGCCGGTTTCACTTGAAGAATCCGTCCTCGACAACCTGCTTCGTCCCGACCATGACGAAACAACCCGGGCCGTAGCTACCGTGACCATTCACCAGGAAATGGGAACCGATTTTTCCCGCCGTGTTGCGTTGGCCGTTCAGTACCCCTCGCGCATGAGAGTCGACGCCCTGCCGACTTTCGGTATCCCCGATTTCTTCATGTCGCTCCGGGACGGCACATTCAAAGTCTTCGTTCCCTCCAGGCAGACTCTGTATACGGGCTCGGCCACCACAGACAAAATGTATTCTTTTTTCGGCCTGGACCTGTCGCCGGAGGAAATCATCGCGTTGCTGAGAGGAACTCCACCTGTTCCACCCGGGCGTAAAGATGACCGGTGGGTCAATGCATTCAGAAATCTACAGGGTGAATACCGGCTGGATTTCCTGTCCCGGCGCGGACGTACTGTCCAGTCGGTCATACTCAACGAACAGCATAGAATGACAGAAACGAAAGTTTTTGATGAGAAAGGCGTACTTCGTTACCGTGCCTTTTTTTCAGAATACGCGACGATCAAAAACGGCGTCACGGAACGACCACTTCATATCATCGTCCACATCGAAAACCCGCTGAACCAGACGACTCTCGAGCTCCGGCTCAGTGATCTATCGGTAACACGCGGCGATCCCGCCTCACTGTTTGATATTCCGCACACGCAGGGCGTGGATACGATTTACCTGGATTAAAAAAAATCAGCGATCCCTCGGCGATGAGCCACCGCACACTGAGAACAGGTAGATAGAAACGAAGGGGCCGCCGGCTTGTAAAGAAACCGGCGGCCCCGAAACGATTGGTGCTATTGCAGTTCGAGAAGTTTGGAACGGGCAGACTCTGCGGCTGTCGTACCGGGGAAATCACTCACCACGCCCTGCAGGAGAAGCCGGGCACTGGACGTATCCCCGAGTTTTTCAAAGGACAACGCCTGCTTCAAAAGGGAATTAGGAACCCTGCTTCCCTGTGGATAATCCTGAATCACCTTTTGGTACTCCAGGATCGCCTGCTCGTATTCCCCTTCAAAGTAATAACTTTCCCCTATCCAGAACTGCGCGTTGTCGGAATATTCCGTTTTCGGGAACAACTCCAGGAATTTTCTGAATTTATTTCGTGAATCTGTGTAATTCCCTTCCTTGAACAGCCCGTAAGCCTCTGAATACATCGTTTCACTGTCCCGGGGCTTTTCGGGCGCGGGAGCCGACGTCTTCTTCGCGGCCCGAGGCCGGTCTTTCACTATTCCCAGCTCGGCTTCAATAGACTGGATCCTCGCTTCAATATCTTTCAGCACTTCACGAGTATCGCCGGTTTCGAGATCAAGCGACCCGGCGCCTTCTTGCAACGCCCGCGCCTGCACTTCCTCGAGAGCGCCCCGCACCCGCTGGAGCTCATCCCGGAGTTGAATAATGTCGGCGTTTACATCCGCCTGGTTCTTGCGCACGGACTTTACGGCATCTTCGATCTCGCGCCTGCTCTCGATTTCCTGTTCCAGGGATTCCTGGAACCCCGACATCGTGTTCTGAACAGCTGTTATTTTAGCGTCGAGATTTCGGCTTACATGCCGCAACTCATCCTGCGTGGCGCACCCGCCTGCCACGAACACCACCGCAAGCAGCGCCGCTGTAACAAGAACCTTCGATTTCACCGATCATACGCTCCGACTGTTATTTATACCAACTGGTCGGGTAAATGTTGAATTCAGCTCTCCTGTTTTTCGCCCAGGCTTCTTCGTTACTTCTCGGATCAACAGGGTTTTCCTCACCATAACTCAACGTGCTCAGACGGTCGGCATCGACACCAAGTTTTACAAGATAATCTCTGGCTGCCGTTGCACGCCTTTCGCCCAGCGCGAGGTTATATTCGGCGGTACCCCGCTCGTCACAATGACCCTCAACAATGGCATTAAAATCCTTGTTTTTCAGCAACCATGCTCCGACCTCGTCGAGAATTGACCGTGCCTGCAACTTCAGGTCGTAACGGTCGAAATCAAAATGGATCGGCCGTTTCGCAAAAGCCTGAGCTTCGTTTACCTGCTTTTCCCACAATGCTTTCGCTCTCGCCTTCGCAGCTTCATCATCGGCTTTCTTGGCCGGCGCAGGAGCCGGCGCCTTCACCTCGGCGGCTTTTTCTTGCGCAGGCGGCGGCGTCTCCTTAACCGCTGTTTCCTTGAAACAGTAACATCCGCTCAGGACAAAAACCAGCACCGTAGAAACAACGACCAACCTCCCCAAAATCTGCCAGTTCCGTTTCATTCCTTACCTCCTCTATTCCTCGTCTGGATGCGTTTTCGTGGGGGAATTCCGCGACAAGCAACGCAAAAAAACACCTCCCCCCCGTGGATCTCACCTGCGACGGCGTCATACGACATGCACCGTCAATACAACTTGAGCGCCGGAGACCACGAGGGCTGCTTCACTGAATCGAACCCCCCGATATCCTCAATTGTTCGGAAGTTTAAACCATTTGCATTAATAATGCAAATTTTTTCAGAATTGGAACGTCGAAGAGAAAAAGCGATGTACCTGCCATCGGGCGACCAGGAGGGACTGAGACAGTCACCATTCTGAAAGGTAAGTTGCTTGAAATTGGAGCCATCCGGTTCGATGGTAAACAGCTGGAATCGCCCGTCCACCGAGCTTTCAAAAACGATGGCATCCCCTGTCGGCGACCAGCGTGGCGAGGTGTTGTAGGAACCTTCGAATGTTATCCGTCGAACATTACCGCCGTCCGCATCCATGATGAAAAGGTGCGGTGCGCCGGACCTGTTCGACACGAAAACAATCTCCGAGGCATCGGGCGACCAGCGCGGTGACACGTCTATTGATGGACTGCGGGTAATTCTTCGCGTTTGCTTTGTGGCTACGTTGACCGCGTAGATGTCATCGTAACCGTCCTTGCTGAAAACACAAAGAATTTCCTTGCCATCGGGCGACCAGGACGAGGGCATGTTAAGACCGGCATATTCAGCAAAGACCGTCCTTTCTCTCGATTCAAGATCGAGAATATATGCATCGGGGTTACCCCTCATGTACGAGAGAAAGGCAATCATCTTCCCGTCCGGCGACCAGCGGGGAAACAACGTCAAGGCCCCGTAGTCGGTCAACCGCGTCCAGCCGGAACCGTCATAATCAATCATAACCAGTTCGGATTTATTGTCCTTCTTGCCCACAAAAGCGATTCGCGTGTTGAAAACACCCCGTTCGCCCGTCAGAGCAAGCATCACCTCCTCGGCGAATTTCATGACCATTGTCTTTTTATCTTCGGGACGGCCCCAGTAGCGCTTACCCGTAATCAGCGCACCCCTGACAACGTCAAAAAGCCTGAATTCCACCGCCAGTCGGCCGTCCTCGATTTCGAGTCCGCCCTTGACAAGAAAGTCAACACCAATGGAAAGCCAGTCGCCGAAACGTATCTCGGGAGCGATTATTCCCGCGCCTGCGGGGTCTTCCAAGAAAGCCGAACGTTCGATTACCCTGAAAAACCCGGTGATATCAAGCATCCTGCCCATTTCATCCGCAAACCACTCCCCTTCCTCCTTCGGATCTCCGTTTTCGTCCAGAGTCTTAAAATCCTGGACTGCAATGGGAAACCGCTGGAAAGCGGGGGCGTCGATATCGATATATACCTTGCTCCATGCCGGAGAACCCCATGAAACGAGCAACCCCAGGACCACCGTCACAAGTATGCCGGCGCGGACAAACCGCCTTGTCGCGTTATCGTGTACGCGGCCGAAGCGCACCACGTTTCTCCGGTTTTTTTCGTTTCGTGATGCCATCGTGTGTCCCATCTCCCTTTTTCGTGTTTATCCCGACTTCGCGACAGGCTCCTGAACGTCTGTTCCGTCTTACGGCATTCATTCCCGCTGAAAAAATGTCGCCTGCTCATTGGTAATCGGAAGGACGGAACCGGATGCCCACTTCGATATACTGAGCATTGAGCCAGGCCGGCAATGCGGGAAACGGCGCCGCTTTTTTGACTGCGCTCTCCGCCGACTCGTCAAAACGCCTGTTCCCCGAACGTTCTTCAAAATCCAGGCGCTTTATAGACCCGTCACGCGCGATGGTAACCGCAAGAACCGCTTCGAGATTCCGATCAGCCAGGATTGTCTCGGGGAGAGCCCACCTCTCCTGTATCCTGCCCCAGAGTTCCGTATAATAGGCGTTCATCCTGTCGGTGCCCGCGTCGCCCGCCGCGGTTTGAGCCGGCCCTGGAGGACCCGGCTTCTGAGCCGTTTCTGAAGGAGATGCCGCCGTGACCCTCTTTCGAATCTGACGAATCGCCTCGTCAAGTTCACCTGAAGTTTCACGACGCTGAACTCGTATACGCTCGATCGGCGCCGCCATGGCGACATCGACGGGTCTTCGTACCGCCACCGCGGTCTCGCGGTCCTCGACGCCTATTTCCTCGCCGAAGGGGATGCCGACGCTCTGTGCCTCTTCACTCGACGCGGGTGACATGGTTACCAGATCGACTGTGTAGGCCGGCACGAACGTCCGTTTCGGAGCGGGAAGAGAAGGTGAAAAAAAAACGACGAACAGCACCAAAGCGTGCAGCAAGGCCGAAAGTACAACCATGCTGTTCAGGCCGGCGCTTTCGTCACGCTGTTTTCTCAGCTGCTCAACCAGGGACATCCGTCTCTTATTCCTTCGGCGGATCCGTTATCATTCCCAACCGATCCACTCCGGCCTTGCGTACTTCCGACATGACCTGCACCACGAAACCATACGGGACCGTTTCATCCGCCCGCAGGTAAAGATCCCGGTCGATCCTGGCGGCAAATATGCTTTCCAGTTTCGTGTTCAGGTCGTCTAGCGTAGCCTTGTATCGATTGACGAATATTTCCCGGTCGGCGTTGATCGTCAACACCAGCTTTTCTTCCCCCACGTCGACCGGCCGTGCCGTGACCCTGGGAAGATTCACGTCAATTCCCATTTGCAGCATTGGGGCGGTAACCATAAAGATCAGCAACAGAACAAGAACGACATCAACCAGGGGAACGACATTGATGTCCGCCATCGCCTTTCTCCGTTCACGGATATTTTTCCTGTATTTCATGGTCGTTGCAGTTTCCGCACGTAGAACCGTTCGATGATATTGAGGAACTCCGCCGAGAAGTTTTCTGTTTCAACGGTTATGGCCCGTATTTTCGCCAGGTAGTAATTATAAAAAATAACGGCGGGTATCGCCGCCGCGAGTCCGGCCGCCGTTGCCACGAGCGCCTCCGAAATACCCGGCGCCACTACGGAAAGCGTGGCCGCGCCCCTGGCGCCGATACCCTGAAACGAATTCATTATGCCCCAGACCGTCCCGTACAGGCCGATAAAAGGACAAGCGCTCCCTGTTGTCGCCAGGAATACGAGGAAACGCTCCAGCCTGGTCATTTCATTGTCGCAGGCCCGGTTCAGCGTTCGTTCTATATTGTCCATTCCTCTGAATTCCAGAGCGGCCGACTCATCTTCGCCGGCAACACCCGGATCGTCACCTTCGCGCTTCGCCTCGGCCAGCCTGCCGAGTTCCGTATATCCGGCCCTGAACACCTCGGCGATCGTCGAATGACGGAATTTTTTCGACTCGGGGAATATGGCGGACAGCTTGTTGCTTCTCATGTATACATCAAGAAACATGTCGTTTTCTTTTCTCGTCCGCCTGATCACTCTGAATTTCACCAGGATCACCGCCCATGAAACAACCGAAAACATGAGCAGCAACAGCAGGACGAACTGAACCATGGGCCCGGCATCAAAAATCATCTCAAGCATATTGCCGTGAAAAGGCTTTGCGATGTCGGCCGTCGTAACCGCCAGTACTTCGTTCACCACGAGTCTCCTTGTGTGTTTGTTTTGACCTTCGTTTGTAATGTAATTCAGTAACCCTGTCAATATATCTTTTCAGACGGCTGTTTCTAACCGGATGATATTCATGGGATATTTTCGCATCCCTCCGAAAGTGATCATTTTTCATACCGGCAGCGGCGTCGTTTTTCCCGGATTGCTATTGATTCGGACGCCGGGAGCGAACGAGACGCGTTCATGCAATTGACATCACCGTCGTCTGTGATAAGAAGCCGGTCATGATGTTCAACAGGCAAGCCGCCCGGCGGACACCGGCCATACTGACCATCCTTGTGCTGCTGTTCCTCTGGAACTGCGGCGAATCACCCAGCTCCGTGCCGGAATCTTCAGAAGAATGCGACAGGGCCGGCGAAACGACGGCCTACGGAGACATTCTTGTGGAGGGATCTATCGGCGACGCTTCGAACCTGATACCCATCCTCTCTTCCGACAGTGCCTCGCACGGCATATCACGGCTCATCTTCAACGGACTCGTAAAATATGACAAAGACATAAACCTGGTCGGTGACCTGGCTCGTTCCTGGGATATTTCCGACGACGGACTTGTTATAACGTTTCACCTGCGTGACGATGTCACCTGGCATGACAGCAAACCGTTCACCGCCCATGACGTGCTCTACACGTACCAGGTAACTATCGATCCTAAAACGCCGACGGCCTACGCCGGCGACTTTTTGAAGGTTTCCAAGGCTGAGGTTATTGATGATTTCACATTCCGCGTAACCTACGACGAACCCTTCGCCCCCGCCCTGGCGAGCTGGGGGGCGGCGGTTCTTCCCCGGCACCTGCTGGAAGGCAGGGATATAACGAGGAGCCCCCTGGTACGCCACCCCGTCGGCACCGGTCCCTTCATGTTCAAGGAGTGGAAAACGGGACAGAAGATCGTGCTCGAGGCGAATCCGGATTATTTCGAAGGCAGGCCTCGCCTTGATGGATACATCATGCGCATCATCCCCGACATGGCCACCATGTTTCTCGAATTGCGGGCCCAAGGCGTTGACATGATGAACCTGACACCCCTCCAGTACACCAGACAAACGGAAGCCCCGGTTTTTCAGAAAAACTACAACAAGTACCGGTATCTCGCCTTCGCGTACACCTACCTGGGTTACAACCTGGAAAATCCTCTCTTCAAGGACCGGAGAATCCGGCAGGCCCTCAGCTACGCCATCGACACGGAAGAGATCATTCGGGGCGTTCTTCTCGGCCTCGGACGGGAAGCCACGGGTCCTCTCAAGCCGGGTACATGGGCCTATAATCCCGATGTCCGTCGGTATCCCTACGATCCTGAAAAGGCTTTGGATTTGCTTGCAGAAGCTGGATGGAAAGACACGACGGGGGACGGATTCCTGGACCGCGATGGCAAACGTTTCTCCTTCGAAATTATCACCAACCAGGGAAACGAGGTGCGGGCCAAGTGCGCCGAGATCATTCAACGACGGCTGGCCGAGATCGGGATAGACGTCCGCATCCGCATCATCGAATGGGCTGCTTTCATCAACGATTTCATCAACAAGAAACGGTTCGACGCCACAATCCTGGGATGGTCCATTCCCATGGATCCCGATCTGTACGACATCTGGCATTCAAGCAAAACACGGCCGGGGGAGCTGAACTTTATTTCTTTCGCCAACGACAAGGTTGACGAACTGCTCGAAAAGGGCCGAAGCACCTTTGACATCAAGGAGAGAAAAGCCTGCTATTTCCGGATCCAGGAAATTCTCGCCGAGGAACAGCCCTATACGTTCCTCTATGTTCCCGATGCCCTTCCCATCATTCACGCCCGTTTCCGGGGGATCGAGCCCGCCCCCGTCGGAATCGGTTACAATCTCATCGAATGGTACGTTCCCGAACCGGAGCAACGCTACGTGCTTACTCCCTGAACTGAAGATCTATTTCTTCACTATGGAAACCGAATGTTCCCGGAACGACTGATAATCCGCACTACGTTCCTCTTACTGTCGTCGTCAGCACCCGAAATGGAATCTATCATAAAAAAGCCCCGTTACCGGGGCATGTAAAATGAATCCAGGTTAAGCTCCCGCGAGCCGTCGGCCGTTCAATCACCGGTCCCCGCATTGGAACTGTCCGTACTTGTAGACTTTTTTCCCGCCTCGACGGCCGTATGTTCCTCGGCCTTTACCTGATCCACCTGGTCCGACGGTTTCTTTCCGCCGTAATCGGTGACATACCAGCCGGATCCCTTCAACTGGAATGAAGACAGGGATACCTGTTTTCGCACTTTACCCTTGCAGAACCGGCAGGTCGTTATGGGCGGATCAGATATATTCTGAAAAACCTCGAACTCCTTCCCGCATTTTTCACATTTGTACTCGTAAATCGGCATTTCCCGCTACCTCCAGCAGAATAGTACCCGCGTCGGGACCGCCTGCTTTTATATGCGGCCGGGCCCGGCATCATTTCTATATCGAGATCAGTTGAGCAAGCGCTCTTCCTCCGAGAATATGTCGCCCACGTGCAGGTCCGATCTGAAACAATCGATGACGAGCTTCATGTCATGATCCGCACCAGGCGCCAGAATCGTTCTCGTCAATTCGTGAACCCGTTCTTCCTCGATTATCTTTTCTTCCACAGAAGCATCAAAATCCGCGTCGCCGCGATTGAATCGCACCACGTGAATCAGCTCGTGCATAGCGATGTACTCCATGAGAGGCATCAGTTTCACAAAGGAGGTGCTCCGCTCGACGGCGTGAAGTATACGCCCGTCCTGAAGGCATATCTTAAAAAAATGAAAATTCTCCGGGTTATTGTCTTCTCCGTGTTTTCGATACGCGTAGCGGCACAGGTGAGCAAACGCCCGATCGTCCACCTCGTGATCGGCAAGATAAAAACGGGTCTGCACGTCATACCGGTTGTTCCTGAACCCGCCCCGCCCGAGGTTGAAATAACGTTCCGCCAGGGCCTCTGCGCGGTTGAAAGACCATCCGACGACGGCCATCTGCTCACGGTTGAAATACATGGCGAAGACCCGTACCCTCTCACGCCTTCGGAACGTAATATAGCGATATATTTCCCGCTGTCAAGAGCGTTTCAAAACGTCCCGCGTGCCTTACGGCAACGGAATATTCGAGAGCATGTACTTCAGATCCTTGTCTTCGAATCGAATGGCCAGGCCGAAGAAAGGCGACGAATTGCCGTGCTTGCTTATAAAATCGTCCCAGCCCGCCGTCAGGTACACATTTTTAAAGAGCCGGTAATCAGCGTAGGCTTTAAGATGCGTGCGACGTTCATCGTCGAAATCGAAGGCCTCGAATGTGAACTGCAGGGCATCTTTGAAGGCGAAATAATCAACACCGACCCCGCCGGTGGACTCGAAAATACCGCCTCGCAGAACGATGTCCCTGAAACGCTTGCCGATCTGGGCGTCGAAAAGCACTCCGCTTTTGTCATATTCTTCATAACGAACCGTCCTGCCGGTTGAGTAATCGGTCCGCTCGGTGACGGTTCTTTTTCCGCGAGGGTCGGCCACTATGCCCAGGGCGTAGAACATGTCTTCCCGCGGCTGGATCCGCACGGTAAAATAGGACTTCGCTTTGTCCGTCCGGGCGAGATATTCACCCCGGTAAGCAAGGTAGGTCCTGAACTGCTCCGTCTTGGAAACGTAACGGTTTATACCCTCCATGCTGCGGTCGATGCTTTTCAGACCCCGGTTGATGTTGTCCACGGTCTCGTCCTCGTAGACCAGTTTACCGATGGTTCCCTCACCGGAGCTGATCTGGGCGGTAACTTTTTGGAGGGACTCGACAGTCGACGTCAGGTTGTCGAAAAGTTCCCTGTTTTCTACAAGCTGGCCCAGTGTTCCCTCACCCCGGTTGATTCGTTCGGTGATGTCGCCCAGAGCCGCCACGGATCGATTGAGGTTGTCGAACACATCCCTGTTTTCTACAAGCTGGCCGATCGTCCCTTCACCGTGGTTGATCTTGTCGGAAATTTCACTCAGGGAAACAAACGTCCGCTGAATTTCATGGGATGCTTCCGTCAGGCTTTCCGCCAGTCGGCTGAAACTTTCATCGCTTTTCTCGACCACCCGGTTCAAGTTCACCGTCAAATCACGGGTATTTTCCACGATGGCGCGCAGGTTGGCTTCTCCTTCATCGCCTCCCATGACCTGCCTCAGGGAGGCGGTTACGGTCTTAATGTCGTTGGCAATGTTTCCCAGCTCCCGGAGCATCTTGTCCATATCGGCGGTCGCTTCCACATGATCGATTTCGCCGTCTTCGGGTATGTATCCATATTCCTCGCTGCCCGGTTTGATATCGACGTATTTGTCGCCCAGGATGCCATGGGTTTTGAGCGAGGCGATCACGTCCTTCTCCAGTTTGACCGATGGAAGGATACGCAAGGTTACCACGGCCCGTCCATCTTCAAGAACGATGCTTTCGACCCGTCCGACTTCCACGCCGGCGATCTGCACGGCCGCGTCCCGCTCCAGGCCGGCCACATTGTCGAAGGCAACCTTTACGGGATAGCCCTTTCGAATGCCGAATCCGTACTCTCCCACCCTGAAGGACATGTAGCCAAGAATGATCATGGCCGCCAGGACAAAAACCCCTACCTTCGCTTCGGTACTTATGGAGCGCATGCCGATCCCCCGATACAATTCTTACGTTTGTCGCATATCACCGCCAGCGACGCAACTTAATCCTTCCTCTGCGGCGTTCGGAGAGGCCGCTACATGATGCTGATAGGCCCCTCGAGACTGCCGGCCATAAACTGCTGCACCACGGGGTTTTCCGAGTTTTTCACTTCCTCCGGGGCGCCGAATTCAATAATTTTACCGTCATACAGCATAGCAACCTGGTGACCGATGGAAAAAATCGACTTTATGTCGTGGCTGATAACCACGCAGGTCAAATTGTATTTCCGCTGCGTTTCAAAAATCAGCCGGTCGATGGCCTCGGTCATGACAGGGTCGAGCCCCGTGGTCGGCTCGTCGAAAAGAACGATCTGCGGCTGCATGGCCATGGCCCGCGCCAGGCCTACCCTCTTTTTCATACCGCCCGACAACTCGGACGGCATTTTCCCCTCAATGCCCGAAAGACCAACGTCCTGCAACCGCGAACGGACCCGCTCCCTTATCTCGGGTTCCTTCATCCGCGTGTGCTCGCGAAGGGGAAAGGCCACGTTTTCAAACACGTTCATGGAATCGAACAGCGCCGCCTCCTGGAAGAGCATGCCGAACTTCTTGCGCGTTTCGTTCAGGTCCCGGTCGTTCATGGCAGTGATGTCGTCGCCGTCCACGAGAACCTTTCCTTGGTCAGGCTTGATGAGGCCGATAATGTGTTTTAAAAGCACGCTCTTGCCGCCGCCGGATCGACCGATGATGATCGTGGTCTTTCCTTCCTCGATCGTGAGGTTCAGGCCGTCCAGTACTTTCTGGGTTTTAAACGACTTGGAAATGTCAACCAGTTGAATCATCGTACACGCTGCCGTCCTTTTCAGGTCTCAGAACATCAGGGCCGTCAGGAAATAATCGCTGATCAGTATAGTGATGGCGGCAATAACCACGGCCTCGGTGGTCGCCTTTCCGACGCCCTCGGCCCCGCCGGTGGTGTTGAACCCCTTGTAACATCCCACGAACGAGAGTATGAGGCCGAAAAAGGCGGCCTTGACGAGACCGTTATAAATATCCGATAACTGCACAAAGGTCGTCATGTTCTTCATGAACATGCCCTTGTTGATATCCAGGATGGGTACGCCGACGAAATAGGCCCCCACCACCCCGACAAAAACGGAAACCACGGTAAGCACGGGCAGCATGGTGATGCCGGCGATCACCCGGGGAACAATAAGGGTTTTTACCGGGTTGGCGGCCATGACGTAAAGGGCGTCGATCTGTTCCGTCACCCGCATGGTGCCCAGTTCAGCCGCCATTGCCGATCCCGCCCGGGCCGTCACCATGAGTGCCGTCAGAACCGGTCCCAGTTCGCGAGCCATGGCCAGGGCTACCGTTGACCCGACCAGCGTCTCAGCGCTGAACATGCGGAACCCGTAGCATATCTGCAGCGTCATAACCATTCCCGTAAAAAGTCCCGTGAGAACCACAACGAAGATGGACTTGACCCCCACGAATTCCATCTGCTTGACTATGAGTCGCATCTTGAAAGGAGGCCGCACCGCCCAGGCCACCACCGACAGGAACAGCAGGAGCATCCTTCCCATCTCTTCCAGTGCGGAAAAAATCGATCTGCCGAACCGGTCGAAAAACGCGATCACACTGTTCATTGATCACCTTCTGCTCTTTTCACGGACACCCTCGTTTTTTTATTTTTATATCCGCAGCCCTCTCACAGGGGACCTTTTTTCTTCCGGTGAACCTCGAGGGAATACTGAATAATCCGGTCCATGAGATCGGACTGGCTGATGCCCGACTCGGCCGCCTGGTGAAAAAGCACCGTCGACGGCGTCATGCCGGGCAGGCTGTTCGGCTCGAGCACCACTACTTCACCGTCGTCCTTCACAAACATGTCGATCCGCGCGTACACCTGCAGCCCCAGCGTTATATAGGCCTTTCGGGCCGTTTCCCGTACCTTCTCGAGAACATCAGGCGGCAGGCGCGCGGGGGTCTTGTTTTCGCCCTGGCCGTAGAGAAACTTGTCTTCCAGCGACAGGATATCCGCCGTGGGAATCGTTTCAGACGGCGTCAGTGCCTTTGGATCATCCGTTCCTATGACGCCGCAGGTGACCTCCATGCCGGCAATGAACTCCTCCACGAGCACTTCGTTGTCCCACTGCATGGCGGCTTCCACCGCCGCGACCGCTTCTTCGCGGGCGTCGACCCTCGTCACCGCCGTCGAGCATCCCTCGCGGGTGGGCTTCACCACGCAGGGCAGACCTATATTCAGCTCCATTCGTTCGACGACGCCTTCCGGGTCGGCAGTCCATTCCGCGCGCGGCACCACCACTGTTTTCGGCACGCCGATCCCCTCCAGGGAAAGCAGTCGTCGTGCGACGTACTTGTTCATGCCCAACGCCGAAGCCAGCACGCCCGAACCCACGTAGGGAATGCCGAGCAGTTCCAGCAGCCCCTGGAAACAACCATCCTCGCCGTACTTGCCGTGAAGGGCGATATAAACGACGTCCACCTCGTTCTTCAGTTCCTCGTAGGGAATACGCCGCGCCTCGCCGTCAAGGTCTTCTTCGATATCGGCGGTGGCGTTTCTCATGAGATGCTTGAGGGGAATCAGCCAGAGCCCACCCCTGCCATCCATGAAAACGGGGATTGGCTTGTAGCGACCCTTCGGAAGTTTTCCAAAAATGTTCCGGCCGCTTTCGAGAGAAATTTCCCGTTCCGATGAGATCCCCCCCATAACCACGCCGACCCGTATTATGGAAGGCGAAGAATCGGCCTGTTCCATCAAAGCCATAAGCAACCATCCGATTATTATTATTACGTATCAGGCATATACTGAGAAAAAAGAACCTTGTAAAGCTCTTTTCCCTGTATACGGCAATCATCCCCGGAGTCCCGGCGCCGTTGCAGAAAATCATATTCAGGTTGTTTATCAGAGCGGACCCCGTTTCGCGCCGTGAACAACGAGCGAAATATCGATCAAGCGGGATATAATGTCCGAGGGGAACAGGCCCGCTTCCGCGGCCTGTTCAAAAAAAAATGACGAAGGCGCCATGCCCGAAGAAGAATTGGGGTCGGTGATCACCACCTCGCCGCTGTCAAGGTAAAATCCGTCGATCCGGGCATAACATCGGAAGCCCAGTGAACGGTAGGCCCGCACCACTTCCTTTTTTATAATTTCCACCGCCCTGCCTGGTATGGACTTGGGTGGCGTAAATTTGCGGCACATTCCGGGCATGTATTTGTCGTCATACGTAAAAAAAGCGCTCCGGGGCTGAATTTCCGTCACCGCCAGTGGACGGGGACCGTCATCCTCGTCGATCACGATGGAAGAAAACTCGGCGCCCTCGAGATACTCCTCGACAAGCACGGTTCTGTCCCACGTGAAAGCGCTTTCGATACCGTCGGCCAGGGACTCCGGATCCCGCACGATGGTAACGCCGACACTGGACCCTTCCCGAAGGGGCTTCGTCACCAGCGGGAACCCGAAAGAATCGGCCAGTTTCTTCTCCGTCTGCCGACGGTCGCGCGACCATTCCTCTTCGCTCACGGTCATACTCCGGGGCACGCGGATACCCGATTCACGAAGCAGCCTCTGCTGAACATGCTTGTCCATCCCCAGTGCGGACGCGAGTACTCCCGATCCCGTATAGGGAATTCGGAGAATTTCCAGCAGTCCCTGAATGCAACCGTCATCGCCGTACTTTCCGTGCAGTGCTATAAAGACTACATCGATCCTGTCGCGCAGGTCCTCGAAGGCGATCCGCTCCGCCTCTCCCCGGAGGCGCTCAATGATATCAACGGTGGTATTCTGGGATACGAGTTTCCAGGGCAGTATCCAGAGCCCGGCCTCGGCGTCCATGAAGACCGGCAACGGGTCGAAACGGTCGCGGTCCAGGTTGTCGTATACATTGCGTCCGCTGTTGAGCGACACTTCCTTCTCCGAGGACATTCCGCCGAACAGCACCCCTACTTTTATTTTTTCTGTCATGGCTTCCATACGGCAATTCTGAAATACCGGGCGGCTTCGTCTTTATCGCGAATGACCGGTTACAAATCCCAGGAAAAAGTCACCCCGCTGTTGGGAAAGATCCAGTCCCGGGTTCCCAGTCGAAGGGTAACCGCTCTTCCCCGATCAACGGTTACCTCGGGGGTATGATGTTTGCCGGCGAAAAAGCTGGTCTCGCGGACATTGCGGATTCCCGTACCGGCATAGTCGAAGCATATCTCGAGTCCCCTGGTCGGATAAACCAGGTACACGGAGAACGTCCTGCTCGTCTTGAGTTTCTTGGTGACGATTTCAATTTCAACCTTTACGTCCCGATTCAATTTGTCCCGAAGTTCATCCCCGCCGCACCATACCTCGAGCCCGCGGTCGGTGACCTCCCGGCGCCTGACGGCCGCGTCTCGGCCGTCGATGCGGACACTGTCGACCATGAAATCTTGTTCGGGAACTTCCCCCGGCGGTGACGGCAGGAGCCAGCGGTATTCGCATCGTTCCTCGTCGAAAAGCGACGAAAGCTGCTCGTTGTTAAGCGCGCAACCGATGAGAAAGTGCTGATGGCGCAGTGTTTTCATATATTCCACGTGCGTCGTGACACTGAAATAATCCCGCGCTTCCTTTTCGTCAGCGACCTTGTCCCTGTCGGCCTCGCGCACGCGAACCCGGTATTTGAATCCCGTTCGGAGCTCCAGCGGTCGGTTTTCTTTACCAAAGAGCGTCTCGAACATTTCATAAAAAATCGCGTCGCCCATCTCGGCGTCGGAAGCGCGGGCCCGGAAGCAGCTTCGTATAATATTGTCGATGCGGGCGAGGGAACGCTCCTCATCGGGAAGAAATACACGACGCAGCCGGGGCTCGACCGAATCGGTCTCGCCCCGGTTGAGAAAAACGCGGGGCGCGCGTTTGCCCAGGGCACACGCAACCTCGTAGCTGATCGTCCCCGACTTTCGCGCTATCTCGTCGGCGGTTATGACGTCGTCACCCTGCTTTCCCATGAGCACCACCTCGTCTCCCGTCGCGCAGCCGGGCACGTCGGTGACGTCGAGATTACACATGTCCATCGATACGCGGCCCACGACGGGAACGCGGCGACCCCGCACGAGCGCCTCTCCCCTGTTGGACAGGACGAATCCGTAACCGTCGCCGTACCCGACCGGAATGGTCGCGATCCTGGCGGGTCCGCCCGTCCGATAGGTCCTTCCATACCCGACGCTGTAGCCTGCAGGAACATCCTTCAACAGGACGATCGTGGTTTTGAAGGTCATAACAGGGGCGAGATCTACCGTTGATTTCCTTTCCGGTCCGGGATAAATGCCGTACGTCATGATGCCGGGACGAATCAGGTCAAGGTGAAACTCCGGAAAGTTGATGACCCCGCCGCTGTTTGCCAGGTGCTTCACGGGAACAGTGATTCCTTTCCGCTCCAGGGTTGAAAGCAGCCCTTGGAAAAGACGCCCCTGTTGATAATTATATTCGTCGCCGGCAGACTCGCTGAGGGAGAGATGCGAGAAAATACCTTCGATACTTATATGTTCGAGTCCCTGAATCTCTTCGATGACGGAAACCGCGTCATCATACAGGACACCGCCACGGCCCATGCCCGTATCGATCTCCACGTGCACGTCCATTGACGTGCCGCGGCCGGCGAGACGGCGGGAAAGTTCCCGGGCGAAAACCGGATCGGAAACACAGGGCACCAGGGAATACTTGATGATATCGTCGATCTCGGCCGTTGTGGAAGGACTGAGAATAATTATCGGCGCTTCGATGCCGCTTACCCGCAGCTGGACGCCCTCGTCGGCATTGGCCACTCCGAGGCATGACACGCCGTTTTTCAGTGCCGCCCGGGATATTTCAATGGCGCCGTGCCCGTAAGCGTCCGCCTTGACCACCTGCATGACGCGGACATCGCTCCCCACCAGTCGGCGGATCACGTTCCAGTTATGCCTGAAGTTGTCCAAGTCGATCTCGACCCAGTTTCTGTAAGCCGGTGTATTCGACATATTGATCCTGCGTCCCGCAGCCTCGGGAGCCGTAACCCCGCCTGCAGGAAAAAATAATGTTAGCGGTCGTTTTTACCAGAGGGAACGAAAAAAGAACAGCCTCATTTCCTGGTCATTCTGAAAACACCATCCCACCCGGGTTCGGGAGGATTGTTCCGCAGCGCTTCGCAACGTTCGATATAGACGGCGGCCGGGCGGTCGTCGGGTCGCATGTCGAGTACCTTTTTAAAACGGGCGACGGCATCGTCCCATTGACACCGGCGGTAGTAGTCGAGACCTTCCTCGAAAACAGGCACGTGTGAAAAATCACCTTCCTCGCCGCGGAACCCCATCAGTTCGTAGATCCTGACCGGCAAGTTCTTACCCTTAACCTGCACCTGGTCCAGCTCGCGGCACAACACCACGTCTTTCACCTGCTCATAGGTGAATTCGCTGATGACAATATTGGTCCCGTACTCCTTGTTGATGCCTTCCAGTCTCGAGCCCAGGTTCACGTTGTCGCCCATAACCGTGTAATCGAAACGCATTTCCGAACCCATGTTGCCCACCACCATGTCGCCGGTGTTGATCCCGATGCCGATATCCAGGACGGGCCGTCCCTCGGCGGTCCACTTGCTCTGAAGTTTCCTCAGCTCGCTCATCATGTCCAGAGCGGTCCGGCAGGCCCTGAACGCGTGATCCGGCTGGTCCAGGGGCGCCCCGAACACGGCCATGATGGCGTCGCCCATGTACTTGTCGAGCAGACCTTCATGCTCAAAAACCTTGTCGGTCATGGCCGTCAGATATTCGTTCAGCAGATAGACCAGTTCCTCCGGCGTGAGCGATTCGGAAATAGTTGTGAAACCTCGAATGTCGGAGAAGAGAACCGACAGATCCTTCTTGTCGCCTCCAAGCTTGAGTTTCGACGGATCTTTCAGCATCTCGTTGATGACCGACGCCGTCAGGTAATACTGGAAAGCGCCCTTGATCTTCTTTTTCTCGCGTTCTTCGGTAATGTACTTATAAAGCGTTATACCGATGTACACCAGGAGAACGGTGATTACGGGATACACCATGTTCAGCCATAAGCTGTAATTCGTAAAAATAAACCGGTTGAACAGCACGTAAACGACGACAAGTACAAAAGTAATGACAAGACCCGCCGCCGCGCGCACTTTCGAGAGCAGGGGAACCATGAGGAGACCCAGCAGGACGATGGTCAGAAGGTCGGCCAGGAACGCCCAGGACGGCCGCTGAACGAAATCCTCGTGAAGAATATTATCGATGACGGTGGCATGAATCTCGATACCGGGATAAACGGTACTGAACGGCGTGACGCGCAAGTCGTAAATGCCCGTTGCCGTCGCTCCCATCAACACGATTTTGTCCTTGAACGTCTCCGGAGGCAGCCTGTCGTTGACGATGTCGGAGGCTGAATAGTGTGGAAACGTCCCACCCGGTCCACGGTAATTGAGCAACATTCGGCCATGCCTGTCCACGGGAACCCGTGTCTCACCAAAAACGACCTCTTCCACGCCCCCTTCGGAAACGAGCATGCCGAGAAGCGGCCAGTCACGGTACACGCACAGCGTCGCCAGAGAGAGCGAGGGGTATATTTTGCCGTTAAACCCGATAGCCAGCGGCGACCACCGGTTTGTTCCGTCAACATCGGGAAACGCGTTAAAATAACCGGAATTTTCAGCCACCTCGGAAAGCATGTCAATGTTGGTCGCAGCCGCCAGCGCGGTGACAATCGGAGCATACGCACCTTCACTCGTGGCCCGTATCGCCTGGTAGTGAGACCCCTCCAGGTTCCGCGCGGTTCTTTCCACCGCCTGTTCATCGAGATGAGCCGTTTCGCGTTCGCTGGTATAAAAAAAGTAGCCCAGTGTCACCTTCCCCGCATCCTCGATAGCCCGGGCAAGCGCGACATCCGTGTCCGCTTCTTCCATTCGCCGTTCCACCAGCTCCTGTATACGGGCATCATCCAGGCCCATGTGCTGAAATTCCCGATTCAGTTCTTCCAGGATACCCCTGCTGGCGTGCTCGTCCGGCTCCGCGAAAACAATATCAAATCCGATCGCCTTCACGCCGTATTCATCAAGTTTATTCACGATATCGGCGATCACCGTCCTTTTCCATGGCCAGCGCCCCAGCTCGGAGAGGCTCTTTTCATCGATGGCCACGATCAGCGTCTCGGGACCGGGCTCCACCACACCACGCGAAATAAAACGGAGATCAAGGGCTTTCAGCTCCATGAAGCTCAGAAAGGGAACTTTCAGATACGACGAGAAGACCATCACGACGACAACCAGGAAGGCAATCTTGAAGGGCGAAACGGTAAAAAGCCGCCGTATCGTGTTTTTCATGCGCGCCGTCCTCTTCGAAAGATACGTGATAGTACCAGAGCATCAGTCAAAGTCAAGAGAAAGCAAAGAGATAGAACCCCCGGCGCCGGTTGATTGGACTTGACAACGGAACTTCTCTGCGATAAAGACCCTCTCACATTAAAGAGAAGCCGATGTAGCTCAGCTGGTAGAGCAACTGATTCGTAATCAGTAGGTCCGCGGTTCAAATCCGCGCATCGGCTCCAGAAATAACAAGGCCTTACGTCACTTCTGGATGTAAGGCCTTTTCAATTTTTTCTCCTGTGTAAC
>JAGYOR010000070.1 GCA_018399535.1 Deltaproteobacteria bacterium
GTTTGGTCGACTGTGCGGCACGGGACCAGAAGGGCTTGATCCTGGTGATTGCCGATATGGCACGGTCGGACCCGAATCTGGCCAGTTCCTTTGTCGCCGAACTCACCCGTCGCCTGCAGGGACAGGGACCCGCCCTGGCCTTGCCGCTGAACTGGATCGAACAGCGACTCGCCGAAGAAGGCAAGACCACCAAGCAGCTCGTGGACACGGAAAGCCAGCAGCAGGCAGCCGACCAGGTCTCCATAAGCAACAGCATGGGCAGTCTCCGTTTTCTCGGCGCCATGGACTGGCGCGAATTCGTCGAGACCATGAGCATCGTCGATCAGGTCCTTTCCCGGGATCCTGCCAATGTATACAGCCAGATGGATTTTTCCACCCGTGACCGCTACCGCCACGTGGTGGAGGAGATCGCCAGGTCCAGCAATCTGTCGGAGATCGACGTGGCTCGGCTTGCCGTGGGAATGGCCGGGAAGGAAGAAGCCGGGCAGGGCGAAGAAGATCGCAGGACCCATGTAGGCTTCTACCTGGTCGACAGGGGGCTGGCCGAGCTGAAGCGGGCGGCCGGGGCCGGGATGTCTTGTGTCGAGAGGCTTCGAACATTCGGACGCCGGTTTCCCTTCATGCTCTACAGCGGCTCCATGCTCCTGTCGACGCTTTTCTTTGCCTGGCTGTTGCTTATGAAGGCGCGGGCCGGCGGGCTGCAGGATTGGCCGTTGGCCCTGCTCGGGCTGCTTCTTGTCCTGGCAGTCAGCCAGCCGGCGATTGCCGTGGTGAACTGGCTGGCAACGCTCTGGGTCATGCCCCATCCCTTGCCTCGCATGGACTTCTCGCAGGGTATTCCGACGGAATTCCGCACCCTCGCCGTGGTTCCCACGATGCTTGCCGGCGCGCAAAACATCGCGGAACTGATCGAGGCGCTGGAGGTCCGGTTTCTGGCCAATCGCGACGACAACCTGCATTTCGCCCTGTTGACCGATTTTCTCGATGCCCCGGAGGAGGTGATGCCCGATGATGACAAGTTGCTGCGGCTGGCCCGGGAGAAGATCGAAGGCTTAAACGCAAAGTACGGCGATCCCCAGGTTGATCGATTTTTCCTCTTTCACCGTCCCCGCCGCTGGAATCCCCGTGACCGGGTCTGGATGGGCTATGAGCGCAAGCGCGGAAAGCTTGCCGATCTGAACGCCCTGCTGCGTGGTGATACGCAGTCGGAATCGGGGGACCGCTTTTCGCTCGTCGTGGGCGACACAGCCATCCTGCACAACGTACGATACGTGATCACTCTGGACACCGATACGCAGTTGCCCCGCGACGCAGCCCGTCTTTTGGTGGGAGCCATGGCGCACCCGCTCAACCGTCCCCGATACGACCGGGAACGGGGACGAGTCTGCGAGGGTTACGGTATCCTTCAGCCGCGGGTTGTCGCAAGTATGCAAGGATCGAACCTGTCGCGGTACGCGGCTCTGTTCGGGAGCGATTCCGGCATTGATCCCTACACGCGGGTCGTATCCGATGTCTACCAGGATTTGTTCGGCGAGGGGTCCTTTATCGGCAAGGGCATCTATGACGTGGACACCTTTGCACAGATACTCGGGGGGCGTTTCCCGGAGAATCTGATACTCAGCCATGATCTTGTCGAGGGATGTTACGTTCGGTCGGGACTGCTGAGCGACGTCGAACTTTACGAAGCGCCGCCGTCACGCTACGGAGCCGACGTGAGCCGACGCCATCGCTGGATTCGAGGAGACTGGCAGCTTATCAGATGGCTGATGCGCCGTGTTCCCGTGGCCGATGGATCGGTGCACAAAAATGCGCTTACCCCTTTGTCCCAATGGAAGCTTCTCGATAATCTCCGGCGATCTCTCATACCGGTGGCCTTGACGGGCCTGCTGCTTTCGGCCTGGGTGTTCCTGACGCCGACCTGGTTCTGGACCCTCGCGGTGCTTGGCATTATTCTTGTGCCGGCGTTGCTGACTTCCATCGTGGAAGGGTTTCGAAAGCCGGAAGACCTCCTTTTCAGTCAACACGTGTCCGTTGTCCTCAGGTCCGCCGGCAGAAGCTTCGCTCAGTCCGCCGTTACGTTTATATGCCTGCCATACGAGGCCTTTTTCAGCCTCGATGCTATTGTACGCACGCTCTGGCGAATGGGGATATCACGCCGACGGCTTCTCGAATGGAATCCCTCGAGCAACTCGAATCACGGTCGGGACGATCTCATGGGCGAGTTTCGAAGTATGTGGTTCGCCCCGGTTCTTGCCGCCACAGTATTCATCGCTCTTTGCCTTGCCAGGCCGGACGTCCTCGTCGCGGCCGTCCCCATCCTGCTCCTCTGGTTTCTGTCGCCGGTGGTCACCTGGTGGATCAGCCGGCCGCTGGTCCGGCGCGAAGCGCGTCTGACAAAAGATCAAACCCGCTTTCTCAGGAAGCTGTCACGGAAAACCTGGGCCTTTTTCGAGACCTTCGTCGGGCCGGATGATAACTGGCTGTCCCCGGACAACTTTCAGGAGCACCCCTTCCCGGTAATCGCCCATCGCACGTCGCCCACCAATACAGGCCTGTCGCTCCTTGCCAGTCTCAGCGCATATGATTTCGGGTACATCACGGCGGGGCAGCTCATCGAACGAACGCACAACACCTTTGCCACCCTGGAATCCATGGAGAGGTACCGAGGCCACTTTTACAACTGGTACGACACACAGTCCCTGAAACCACTGACACCTCTTTACGTATCTTCCGTGGACAGTGGAAACCTGTCAGGACATCTGCTGACGTTGCGACCGGGGCTGTTTTCAATCCCCGAAAGAAAGATCCTTGAACCGCGGCTGTTCGAGGGACTGGCCGACACCCTGCACGTTCTTTCCGACGTCATTTTGGACAGCAGCGCTGACACACCGGAGATGAAGCCGCCCCCGGGGCAGGCGATTTTCACCGGGCTACTCAAGGCGGCGGCCGTTTCTCCGCCGGTCACACCGACCGCGATGCATCAATGCCTTGAAGAACTTGTCAGTTCGGCGGCGGAACTGGCCGGTGAATGTGCCGGTCGTGCCGAAGATCCGGAAAGTCAACTGCAGGTATGGTCGCGGGCACTCCTGGGGCAATGCCGCGCCGCGCTTGATGAACTTTCCTTCCTTGTTCCATGGTCGGCGTTGCGGCAAACGGATGATATCGCCATTCCCGGATCGGGAGACGAAATTCCGACACTGCGCCAGCTGGCCAACATGAAAGAACCGGATGGCCCGTCAGCCGACGGGCGCGGGCAAGGGACGCTTCGTCAAGATATAACCCGGGCACGACGACGCGCTGAAGAACGAATCGAGACAATAACGCGGCTCGCGGGGCAATGCGAAGAGCTGGCAGACGTGGACTACGGATTCCTTTTCGACAAGGCCCGCGACCTGGTATCGATCGGATACAACGTATCTGAACGCAGGCAGGACGAAGGTTTTTATGATCTCCTCGCTTCCGAGGCGCGGTTCGGCACGTTCGTGGCGATTGCCCAGGGGAAACTGCCGCAGGAAAGCTGGTTTGCCTTGGGACGTCTGCTTACCACGGCCGGGGGGAAACCGACCCTCCTTTCCTGGAGCGGTTCGATGTTCGAATACCTTATGCCGCTGTTGGTGATGCCCACTTACGAACACACCCTGCTTGACCAGACCATGAAGGCGGCCGTGGACCGGCAGATCGAATACGGACGCCGGCGCGAGGTTCCCTGGGGCATTTCCGAATCGGGTTACAACGCGATTGACGTGCATCGGAACTACCAGTACCGGGCTTTCGGCGTACCGGGCCTGGGGCTCAAGCGAGGGCTTGCCGAAGACCTGGTAATTGCGCCCTATGCGTCGGCGATGGCGCTGATGGTGTCGCCGGAAGAGGCCTGCCGGAATCTCGAACAACTTGAAGCGGAAGGGTTTGCCGGGCACTACGGCTTTTACGAGGCCGTCGACTACACGCCTTCACGGCTGCCGCCGGGGGAAAACAACGTCGTTGTCCACTCCTTCATGACTCACCACCAGGGCATGAGCATCCTGGCGCTGGCCTATTTGCTCCTGGACCGTCCCATGCAGAAGCGGTTTGAGTCGGAACCCCTGTTTCAGGCGACAGTCCTGTTGCTCCAGGAGCGAATTCCAACGGTGGCTGCTTTTTATGCACACACTGCCGATTATGCTGATTATCGCCAGGGTGGGGGATTCCAGGAAACGCCGATTCGTGTCATCAGCAGCCAGACTCCCCCCGTCCCGGAAGTGCAGTTGCTGTCAAACGGCCGTTACCACGTGATGGTTACCAGCGGGGGAGGCGGTTACAGCCGGTGGAAGGACCTGGCTGTCACGCGCTGGCGCGAAGACAGCACCTGCGACCCCTGGGGAACCTTCTGTTACCTTCGCGATAAAGACAGCGGGGCTTTCTGGTCCACGGCAGGTCAGCCCGTTCCCACAGAGCCGGACCATTACGAGGCGATTTTTTCGGAAGGGCGGGCGGAGTTTCGCCGTTTCGATCACGGAATCGACACTCACACAGAGATCGCTGTGTCCCCCGAAGACGACATAGAACTGCGCCGCGTTACCATCCGAAACAAATCCGGAAAACGCAGGGACATCGAGGTCACGAGCTATGCGGAGGTCGTTATGGCCCCGCCCGCCGCCGACGCTCTCCATCCGGCCTTCGGCAATCTCTTTGTTCAAACCGAGATTCTCCGCCGGGAACGGGCGATTTTCTGCACCCGCCGACCCCGTTCCGAAAACGAGGCGACACCCTGCATGTTTCACCTCATGGCCCTTCAGGGAAGGGCCATCGGGGAAATATCCTATGAAACCGACCGTGCGCAGTTTATCGGTCGCGGCAACACCGTCGCCGATCCCCGTGCGATGACCGATATGTCGGACCTTGGCGGCAATGAAGGTTCGGTTCTGGACCCGATTGTGGCGATCCGCTACCACATAACGCTGGATCCCGATGAAAAGGCCAGCGTCAACATGGTCACCGGCGTGGGGGATACCCGTGATACTGCGCTTGCAATGGTGGAAAAATACCAGGATCGCCGTCTGGCCGACCGGGTTTTCGGCCTGGCATGGACACACAGCCAGGCGCTCCTGAGGCAGATCAACGCCACTGACGCCGACGCGCAGCTTTACTGCCGCCTGGCCGGTTCGATGATCCATGCCAATGCTTCACTGCGTGCCGACGCGGGGATTCTTTTGAAAAACCGGCGGGGCCAGTCCGACCTCTGGGGATACTCTATTTCAGGTGATTTGCCGATTCTGTTGCTTACCATAGAAGATCCGGCCAATATCGAGCTGGTTCGCCAGCTCGCCCAGGCACACGCATACTGGCAGCTGAAGGGACTGGCGGTGGACCTGGTCATCTGGAACGAAGATCACGCCGGGTACCGGCAACTGCTTCACGACCAGATCATGGGGACCATCTGGACAGGCATCGAGGCCTACGTTCCCGACAGGGCAGGCAGTATCTGTGTGCGCGCCGGGGACCAGATATCGGATGAGGACCGTATACTGATTCAGACCGTGGCCCGGGCTATTATCACCGACAGAGCCGGATCGCTCGCGGAACAGCTGAACCGCCGAAAGCCCGTAAAAAAGGCCATGCCCAGGCTGGCCACGGTGCGAACCGATACCGGCAGGGCCACGCCCGTTGCGGCGGAGCCCCGTCATGACCTTATGTTTTTCAACGGTCTCGGCGGGTTTACCCACGATGGAAGGGAGTATGTCATTTCCACCGCGCCCGGCCAGGTGACCCCGGCGCCGTGGGTGAATGTTCTGGCCAATCAGGATTTTGGAACCGTCGTCTCCGAGAGCGGTTCCGCCTACACCTGGGCAGAAAACGCCCACGAATTTCGCCTTACCCCCTGGCACAACGATCCCGTGACCGATCAGTGCGGCGAGGCGTTCTATATTCGTGATGAAGAGCGCGGCCACTACTGGTCTCCCATGCCCCTGCCCAGCCGGGGCATGACGCCATACGTCACGCGGCACGGTTTCGGCTACAGTGTTTTCGAACACAGCGAGCGAGGCATCCGTTCCGAGGTGTGGATGTACGTGGCCGTCGATTCGCCCGTCAAGTTTACCGTGATCAAGATCAGGAATGAATCGGAACGATCCCGCAAGCTGTCCGTTACGGGTTTCGTGGAGTGGGTTCTGGGTGATCTGCCTTCGAAATTTGCCATGCACGTGGTGACCGAACTGGATCCCGCGACCGGCGCACTTTTCGCACGGAACCCATTCAATACGGAATTTCCCGACAGGATGGTTTTTTTCAACAGCGAAGGCGCGACGAGGACCGTCAGCGGCGACCGGACGGAGTTCGTGGGACGCAACGGCTCTATGGCACAGCCGGAGGCGATGAAAAGAACGCGACTGTCCGGCAGGGTCGGGGCGGCTATGGACCCCTGCGCGGCGATCCAGACGACCTTTGAGCTGGCCGATGGCCAGGAGCGGGAAATCATTTTTACCCTCGGCGCCGGGAAGGATCCGCCTGCCGCCCGCCGCCTGGCCCAGCGTTTTAAAGGATCCCTGGCGGCGCGGGAAGCACTGGAATCGGTGTGGCGGTACTGGAAGCACACCCTCGGCGCCGTTCAGGTACAAACGCCCGATTCATCGCTCGATGTGCTACTGAACGGCTGGCTTGTGTATCAGACATTAGCCTGTCGCTTGTGGGCGCGGAGCGGTTATTATCAATCCGGGGGCGCCTTCGGGTTCCGCGACCAGCTGCAGGACGTCATGGCACTCGTTCACGCCGAACCCGATCTCGTTCGCAACCAACTTCTTCTGTGCGCGTCCCGACAGTTTCCCGAAGGAGATGTGCAACACTGGTGGCACCCGCCCGCGGGACGCGGCGTACGAACCCGTTGTTCAGACGATTATCTCTGGCTTCCCATGGCCACCTGCCGCTATGTCACGGCAACGGGAGATACGGGAGTTCTGGAAGAGACGGTTCCCTTTATCCAGGGACGACCGGTCAATCCGGGGGAAGAATCATACTACGACCTTCCTTCCAAATCAGGCGAAACGGCCGATATCTATGAACACTGCCAGCGGGCGATTCGCCGGGGGCTTCGTTTCGGTGAACATGGATTGCCACTTATGGGCTCAGGAGACTGGAACGATGGCATGAACCTGGTGGGCGCAGAGGGAAAGGGCGAGAGCGTCTGGCTGGGATTCTTCCTTTACGATGTCCTCACGCGATTTGCACCTTTAGCCCGTGCCCGCGACGATAACCAGTTTGCCGATCTCTGCGATGTCGAGGCGGAAAAGCTGCGTCTTAATATCGAACGCGACGGTTGGGACGGCGAATGGTATCGCCGAGCCTACTTCGACGACGGAACGCCGCTGGGTTCGTCCCGGAACAAAGAATGCCAGATCGACTGCGTGGCCCAGGGGTGGTCTGTTTTGTCCGGGGCGGCTGATCCTGAACGGGGCCTCATAGCCATGGATGCCGTGGATCGCCGACTGGTTCACCGGGATAATGCCCTGATTCAACTTCTGGATCCCCCTTTCGATACATCATCCCTGAATCCCGGCTACATCAAAGGATACGTCCCGGGAGTGAGGGAAAACGGCGGGCAGTACACACACGGAGCGATCTGGGCCGCCATGGCCTTTGCATCTCAGAGGGACGCCCGGCGAGCCTGGGAGCTGATGGAAATGATAAACCCGGTCAGACACGGTGATTCTCCCAGGGAGGTTGCCGTTTATAAGGCTGAACCTTATGTCATTGCCGCTGACGTGTATGCCGTCGAGCCCCACACGGGACGGGGCGGATGGAGCTGGTACACCGGTTCGGCGGGATGGTTCTACCGGCTGATCCTTGAGTCACTCCTGGGGGTGAGACTGGAAACAGACAGGCTCTACCTTGCTCCCTGTCTCCCGGAAGGTTGGCAGGGTTTTACCCTTCACTACCGGTACCGGGAAACGGTCTATCATATCTCCGTCGTCAATACGGCGGACGGCGACAGGCAGGCAGGGGTGAGTGTCGACGGCGTCGATCAGAAAGATCTGTTTATTCCCCTTCGGGACGACCGACAGGAACACTCGGTCAATGTCAGAATCAACGCCGCATGCGGTTGACGTTCTTTTCAGCGAAATGCCGGGAATAGCTGACCCTTTCCTGGAACAAACCATATTCATAGCATAGACGGTCCGTTCTCTGTGGATGTTCGGAATCCTGGCCGCTCCGGCCGCCATCGGCCGTCTTGTAAACGAGATCCTGAAGATGCGGAAAAGCTACTCCCTGTGTGGGGGCTGTCCGGGCGGGGGGAACGGAGGAGCGGTCCCACCGAAAGGCTCCGAAGAATCATCGACATCACTCCGGCCGGGAAGCCGGTTGTGGACGCGCCGAAGAATCTGGACCCCCGGTATCCCCCTGTCCAGGAGTTCCTCATCTGGAAGAGGCAACCCGGGCCGCGTGTGAACTGAAAAAGGGGAAGATCAGGAGAAGAGAAGAAAAGTCCTCAGGATTAGCTGATGCCGACCGGCATACCGTTCAACCCATCCCGCAATATGTTGAGGTTTTACCAAATATTGAGGCAGAACGAATCATTTATAAATTTCCGCCGTTGTCTCCCGTTAATTTAACCAGCCGTTATTAAACGATGAATCAAATTTCTGACTTTTCTCGGGCTATTGGCATTTAAATTGCGGGTAACTTGAGACATGCGGTGATGTCGAATCAAACCTCCTGAGATTCGATCTTAAACCCTGTAAACCCGGTTAGCTCATAATTCGAGCTTAACCGGGGGATTATCAATTTCCGGGAGGAAAGATTCTCCCGGGATTCCTTTATAATAAAGAGTATCAATATGTTAACCATCGAAATAACAGGCTGGAATCACAAAATACTATTGTGTGTGACATTTGCTTTGGAGGGAATTCAATGCCGGCTTAATACCGCGGAACTACAAAAAAGCTTGAGATTGATTCAAAGAGACACGGTGAAGTGTTCTTGCTCAAAATCGCGGATTAACGGCGAAAGTCGGCATTTCAAGGAGGCGGCCGTTTATGATTGTCTTTAGAATCACGATGAATGTAATCCCGGGTAAACAACTGGAACTTAGCCAAACACTCATCTCTATGGCCGAGCCGACAGCACAGGAAGCGGGGTGCATAAGCCATGGCATTTTTTGCGATATCGAAGACAAAAACCGTTTCTACCTGCTGGAGGAATGGAAAAGCCGTGAATACCTGGATCAGCATATAGCGTCTCATCGATTCGGCGTTTTGTTGGGGACCGAAGTGCTTTTGAGAGAACCGTTGGAAATTCAGATTTTCACGGTTTCCCGTTCAGAGGGAATGGATGCCGTTCAGAGGATCAGAAACCATAAAAAATCAAATATATCTCCGAC
>JAGYOR010000071.1 GCA_018399535.1 Deltaproteobacteria bacterium
AAAAGTTCCGTAATGCGGGTTTTCATAATGAGATACTCCTTTCACAGATTGAAATGTCAAAACCGTGGTCAGTTACCGGCCGCAATGTTTACTTTTCGTCGGGAACGGTCATAAAGCATTTCGACGAGATGATTTGAAAAAACGGCGCAACTGCTGATCATGATGATTCTCCTTACATCGTTTCTCCCTATCTTGACCGGCTCTCCTTCCGTGAGCCGGCCCCCGCTCCGTCCGACCAGAGCAAGGGTCTCGACGGCCATAAGCAGCGGCCAGAGACAAAAAAGACGGTACCGGACGAATCGGCGCGGAATATCCAGCACATACCGGATCGCTTCATCGAGGTTCTCCATCGCCGCGCCGACAAGCCGTCCCAGCACGAGCCCGGCCGCGCGGCCATCCTCGGCGAAACCGTCCCGCGGATCGATTCCCGCATCGAGAAAAAAGGAACGGGGCACGTAACACCATCCCCGTTCGCGGTCTCCCTGAAAATCCTTGGCGATGTTCGTCATCTGCAGGCCAAGCCCGAAGGGGACGCTGCGCGCGTTAAGACGTTCGAAGACCTTCTCGGGAACGCGCCGTCCGGTGGTCGAACCGCCGAAGAACAGCGATGTTATCATCAATCCCACCGTGCCCGCCACGTAATAGCAGTACCGTTCCAGTTCCTTTCTGTCCTCGAGGACGACGGCGCTATTTCCGGTGGCTTTTCGCTGAAAGGACGCCATGCCCCGCGCCGTTTCACGGATCCGTTCCGATATGGTGGAAACAGCGTCCGCCGGCAGCCGGACGAACTCCCTGAACACACGGGGCGTGTCGAGCAACAGTTCAATATCGGCGCCGTCCCCCCCGACCGCGAGTGAAGCGGTAAAGCGGTCGACCTTCCCCCGCCAGTCGCGTCCGGGAGGGAAAAGGTCCTCATAGGCGGCGAGGTAATCAATCTTGGCAGCCGCCTCAAGGGACGGTTCGTCTTCGATAGTATCGGCGATACGAAACAACAGGTACGCCAGAAGCATGCTTCGGTAAACGTCGCCCCGAAGAACCCGGATATTAACGGCAAACGTCCTGGACACACGGTCGAGATGTTTTTCACAGGCGGTAAAATCGTTTTCCCCGTTTGCGCATCCCATGCGTCGATCCTCCCCGGCGCCGTGCATGACGCCGCCCTTCCCGGTCATTCGGGCACAAGGATAACCGGTTCACCCGGCGGGGTCAAGTAAAGGCGACACGGTAACGGCGCGGGAAGTCTTTTTTGTGCTCGATCAGGAATGTCCCAATGGAACAGTGACAAAAAAGGGAGGCCCGAGGGCCTCCCTTGCAGGGGATAACCAACCAATTATTCTTAGCGTCTCATCAACATCACAGGTGAATCCCCGCCTTGCAATTTCCAGTTTCCGTTCAACTCAACAGCCCGCCCCGCGTCGCCTTCGCGGAACGGACTTTCCACCATTGGTCGGTCCAAAGGTTTCAACCGGAATCAGGAGGTGATTTCCAGTTTGCCTCTGGTATTGCATGATCCGTACCAGAAAGGCGATATTCCGGCAAAACGCCGCGGGCAGTGTCTTCCGGCGTTTCCGGCCGCAAACTCGACGCGGCCGAAAACGGAAATAATTGTCGAACGAAAGGAAACAAAAACAGCATTATCGGAATTATTATTAATAATATTAAATAGTTATCATTTGTCGAAATATATACTCCTTTCGACAAAATTGTCGAATCGAATTGCTCCAATCAGCCGGAAGCTCTTGTAATCAGGTAAATGGTAGTATAGTATCATTTCACGCCAGTGACAAGGACCGGACGCGAAAATCATGAACAATCACGAGGAATCTCCCCCTGACCAGGTAAGGCCGGGAAAAGACAAAACGGCTTTTTCGAACTTCATTATTCCGCTCACGGTCTTCCTGGTGGTGGCGGTTTTCGTCACGCTGATTCTGATCATGGGCGTCATGGACCTCCGGCGCCTCGAAAGGACGTTGACGGAATTCCTGGAAAACCGGGCGCTTGACATCGTCGCCACCATTGAAAACGTGGCCCAGGAAGATCTTGATTTCCTGCGCCGCACCCTGCGGGATGATAGCCGGTATTACGGCGGGGTCGCGCAGGTCCCCCTTTCCGACGAAGAATATAATATTCAGGAGCGGCTCATAAAAGCTCTCTACGAGGTGGCGCGTGATATCGACGCGCACTGGCAGAAGGACGAGCTGTCCGAGAGCGTTCTCGAGGAAATCGCCGCCCGGGAAAAACTGTCGCTCATCGTTCTCCTCGATGAGAACGGGCACATAGCCCTGAAAAGCAGGAAGTTTCAGCAGGAACCCCCCGACATGTCGCTCCTCAAGAGCGGCGAGCAGGAACAACTGGTGATGGAATTGCTCAAGACGCTGGGACCTCTCATGGACATGGGCTACATCACGCTGCGGCGCAAGGACGGCAGCGGCACCATCGTCATAGCCCTGGACGCGGGCAAGTTGAAATACTGGGGGGCGAAAATCGCCGTCAAGCGGGTCATCGGGGAAATCGGATGGGAACAGGAGCTCGCCTATCTCTCCGTCATCGATCCCGACGGAAATATCCTGGAAAAAGTCGGCGACGAACCGCCCCGGCGGCAGATCATGAAAACGGATTCCCCGGATGAAACCCCGGCGTTCCCGGATCAGGGGGCTGTCAGAAGCCGCAGGTACGCCGGTGAAGAAGACGGCCATTATCTTGATATCGTCGCCCCTGTCCGCCTCGACGACACCGTCGTGGGATACGCCCGCATGGGCCTCAAGTGGAACCGCGCCAGGGTAATGCTGGCGGAAAACAGGAACCGTATGATTTTCACGATGATTTTCATCGTGTTGATAGGCACCCTGTCCACGGTGGCCCTCTACCGAAACCAGAGCAAGCAACTTACCCGCATGGAAGAAATGAAGAAACGGCTCCAGCGTGCCGAACAGCTGTCAGCGCTGGGACAGCTTGCCGCCGGCGTGGCGCACGAGATACGAAACCCCCTGAACGCCATCAGCATCGCCACCCAGCGCCTGAAGCGGGAGTACTCTCCCGACGACGAAGAGAAAAAAAACGATTTTGATCGAATATCCGGCATCATCCGCGACGAGATCCGCCGGCTCAACGGTATTATCGAAGAGTTTGTCACCTTTTTCAGAATAAAGCGCATGGAACTTCGGCCCGATTGCCTGGAAGACCTGCTGGACAGCATCGTGAAAATCATGGAGGCCGAATTCGCCTCCCGCGACGTGGTGCTTAAGCCGGTTTGGAGTGGTGAACGGTCATCAATCGTCGCCATGGACCGGGACAAACTGACGCAGGCCTTTTATAATATTATTAAAAACGCGATGGAATCCATCGACGGTTCCCGCGACGGGCAGGTGACCGTCGATGTGGAAGACCGCGCCGAACGGCGGGTCGCCGTCATGATAACCGATAATGGTTCGGGGCTGACGCCGGAGGAACTGGAACGTATCTTCAACCCCGAATACACCACCAAGGAAAAAGGGCTCGGCCTGGGGCTGACACTCGCCCACGAAATCATTCACGGCCACCGGGGGGAAATCCATGTCGCCAGCACGAAGGGGGAAGGAACCACCTTCGAGATCCTGTTGCCCCTTGATCACGCGCGGACGGAAGCTGCGGGAGTGAAACCATCATGAAGGGAATGAATATCCTCATCACCGAAGACGGCAGGACACAACGGGAACAGCTCAGGGATTTCCTGTTCCATGAAGGCCACATGATCATCGAGGCCGGTGACGGCGAAGAGGCGGTAAAGGCGGTACTGGACGGACCAGTCGATCTCGTCCTGCTCGACTACAAGATGCCCGGCATGAACGGTCTCGAAGTCCTCAAGAAAATCAAGGAGATCAATCCGTCCGTGGACATCATCATGATGACGGCCTACGGAACGGTTGAAACAGCGGTGGAGGCCATGAAGGAGGGCGCTCTCGACTATATTACGAAACCTGTTGACCTTGATGAGCTGTTGCTCCTGATCGGCCGTATATCGGAACGCCGCACCCTGATCCGCGAAAACGAGTTGTTGAGGAGACAACTGTGGAAAAAGGGCATGGCGGGCGACCAGATCATTTACCGAAGCCCCCTCATGGAATCGCTGGTCAACCTGGCGGGCAGGGTGGCGTCGAGCCGGACCACCGTGCTCATCCAGGGAGAAAGCGGCACCGGCAAGGAACTTTTCGCCAAGCTCATTCACGGCCTGAGCCCGCGGTCGGGAGAACCGCTGATCGTTGTCAACTGCGGCGCCCTGCCGGAAACTCTGCTTGAAAGCGAACTGTTCGGCCACGAAAAGGGCTCATTCACGGGCGCCACGGCCCGTCGCATAGGTCGTTTCGAAGAGGCCGACGGAGGAACCCTGTTTCTTGATGAAATCGGCGAGCTGTCCGCCGCGGTCCAGGTGAAACTGCTCCGTTTCCTCCAGGAACGGGAATTCCAGCGACTGGGAGGCAACCAGACGCTGAAGGCGGACGTGAGAATCATCAGCGCCACCAACCGGGACCTGGAAGAGCTGATGAAACGGGGGCAGTTCCGGGACGACCTGTACTACCGTCTGAACGTTGTCACCTTGCGCATCCCGCCGCTGCGGGAACGGAAAGAGGATGTACAGCCCCTGATCCAGCATTTTCTCAGCCGTTTCGCGAGAGAAAACGAAAAATCCATTGATGGCGTGAGCAGTGAAGCCATGGATCTGCTTCTGAAATACGATTATCCGGGCAACGTGCGGGAACTGGAAAACATCATCGAGCGGGCCGCCGTTATCACCCGGGACAAGGTCATCTCGGTGCGTGATCTTCCCTTCAGGGATTCTCTGGCCCGGCGACCGGGAGAAGCCGGTGGGACGGGAAACCTGATGAAGGATTCAGTGGAAACCCTGGAGTGTCAGCTCATGGAACAGGCCCTGGAGGAAGCCGGCTACAACCAGACCCGGGCCGCCGAAGTTCTCGGCATCACGGAACGGACGCTCCGCTACAAGATGAAGAAATACGGCTTGAAATCATGAAGCGCCGCTTTCAACCAGATCGATGATCACCACTTCCGGCGGCGCCAGCAGTCGAATTGCCGGCCCCCACGTGCCGGCGCCCCGGCTCACATAAAGACGCCCGCCTCCGGGCAGAAGATGGTAACCGGAAGAATACCGGTAAAAGAGCCCCGTCACCAGCGTGAAGGGAAAGATCTGTCCCTGGTGGGTGTGGCCCGAGAGCTGGAGATCAAAAGGACTCGGCATGGCGGAACTCGCCGTCGGCTGATGTTTCAGAAGTACCCGGAACACCCGGTCGTCCACGGTCTCGAGCAATTCTTCTTCCTCATCTGTATCCCTGACGGAGCGTGGAGCATTGAGGGGCGACAGCCGCCTCCCGGCCGGGTCGTCGACGCCGGCGACGGCCAGGGCGCCGTCCGCGACGAAAACCACCTCGCCGCGGAGCAACCGGAACCCCGACAGTCGGTGAAATGCTTCCGCGTTCGAAACTCCCGCGTAAAACTCGTGGTTGCCCATGACGGCGAACTTGCCCAGGGAAGCATCAATTTCCCTGAGAAGACGGGCGCTTCCGGCGATGGCGTCCATCTGGCCGTCCACGAGGTCACCCGTGGACACCAGCATGTCGGGACGCGCCTCTTTCACCAGCTCGAGTATTCTGGCGAGCCGTTTCTCGCGGAGCACCAGGCCCAGGTGCACATCTGACAGTTGAACGATCCTTATTGTGCTGCACGTTTCAGGCAGCTTCGCCGTTTCGATGGTAATGTGCGTGGTCTGCGGGTTCCTGGCCTCATAGCAGCCCCAGGCCGAAAGTGCTGAAGCGAGAACGAGACACAGAACCGTGGCGGCGAAACCCGTGAATAACCGGGCGTGCGTGCCCACAGGCGAAAGAACGGCACGCAGAAGATCACAGAGCAGAAAAAGGGACACGGTGATGAACATGAATCCCATCCAGGTGTATCCCGTGTAGGCGATCGCCAGCGCCGCCGTCTCGTGGCTCCGCCGCTCGAGCACAGTCACCAGAACGGGAGAAGCGACAAGAAATGCCAGGATCAACGCCATGACTACGGTCGCCGCCGAACCAATCCCGAATGCCGACCTGAGCCGCAGCAGAAAATACAGGTGCATTCCCCCGTAGACGAGCAGAAAGACCGTTACGAACAGGAGCATGGCTTTCATGAACTCTCCGTTTCGAGATGCTGTTCCGCCGGCGGACGCTCCCTGCTTCATCGCCCTTTCCGTTCGAACATCATGGACGCGTACGTGACGGCGCTGTCCGTTGCTTCCTCCCGGTACGTCTCGTGGGCGAGCGTTTCGCCCGTGCTTTCCCGCATCAGCAGCGTGAAGAGAATGATCGCCGGAAGTCCGCACACGTTGTAGGGATCGCCCGTATCACGGGCCACCCGGTAAATCTCCTCCGCGTCGCCCCGCGTGATGAGCGACAGGATGTTCCGGTCCTGCTCCCGGGCACGGGGAAGCAGGTCATCGGCGGACGTGCCGTGGCCAAATTTAAAACCGACGTGTGAAAAATCGACGGCGGCGATCACAAGTGTTCTGCCGTCGGAGTCTGCGATCAGTCGATTCAGCCGTTCGTACATGGCACGGAACCGGTTATCGCCCAGCAGGGACGTGTCGCCGTTCATGATATTCTGAAGCCCACCGCAGAGAACGGGAACGATTGCAAAAGAAGGTCCCAGGTAGTGACGAAGAAAAACTGTCTGGAATTCGATGGAATGTTCCACCTTGTGCCCGAAATCGTCCGTGGCCAGCGTGCCCGGCGGCAGACCGTCCGTCAGAGACTCGATGAAATCCCTGTCCGGAGCAATTCTTCCGAAAGGGGTCAGGAATCCCTTGTTGAGGACGGAGTAAAGACCATTCTGCTCCCGGTGGTTGATCCCGAGAACGATGACGCGGTCGTACCGTTGAGCCTTGATTCTGCGGTACACATCCACGTAAACAGGGCCCGCCACCGCCGTGTCGATATGCGGCGCCAGGAGGCCCGTCACCGTCGCGCCCGGCGACCTTCCCGCGGGAACGGGAAGTTCTTCTTCCAGCTTTTTAATCCAGGCGCGCAGGGCGTCCGGTTCCGCGCTGTACGCCTTACCCGCGAAGACGGGCTCTCGATCCGGGTTTCGATGAAACTCGTCCCGCAGTTCCTGCATTTTTTTCTGAAACTGTTCGCTGTCCAGCAGGAATAGCTCGTCGAGCCGGGCAAGCAGCGCGTCGATCTCTTCCAGGGTCGGCGCACCATCCGGCCCGAGATCAGCCAGGACGTCCCGGAGTCCTCGCCGGTCATACCGCCCGTTCAGCTTTTCCAGGAGAGGATACAGTCCCGCGTCCAGCGCGACATCGCCCCCGGACAGTTTGAATGGATCAAGAAAGACAATAACCCTCCGCTCCTGGTATATCAGCGGGACAACCTGCAAGTCCTGTCTCAACCGCGGCTTCTCCACGCTATCCTCCTTTTCAGCGGTTTGATGGCATATTGTTTGAGCCGGTGATTGTCCATGTCCACATCACAGGTACGGCGACAGGAGCCAGGCCAGGGAATCCCGCACCCGAGCCGGAAAAGAACGGCTGTCCATGTCCTCCAGCGTAACCCGGCGGGACCGGCGTCTCACCTGTTCAACGTATTCCGCCAGCCGCCCGGCGAGCGTCGCGTCGTATACTTCCACGGCAAGTTCGAAATTGAGCCGGAGGCTCCGGGGATCAATATTCGCCGAACCGATGTGCAGATAATGATCGTCAATCATAAAAATTTTCGTGTGAACGAAGGGCGGCGGCTGGTAATACACTTCCACACCCCAGCGCAACAGTTCCCACAGCATGTTCCGGGTGGCCCAGTGGACCGGCGGCAGGTTGTTTTGTTCAGGCAGTACGATAAGTACGCGGATGCCGCGCAGGGATGCCGCCTGCAGGACGGCCATCAATTCCCGGGGAGGAATGAAATACGGCGTCATAATCGTTACCGACTTCCTCGCCGCCGTGACGGCGCCGATCATCACCATGGCAAGCTTGTCAAGGTCTTCGTTCGGCCCGTCGGTTATGACGCGGCAGACGGCGTCGCCCTCTGGCTCAGGCTGAATATCGCTTCCCGGTTCATACCGCCCCGTGACGAAAGCCCAGTCGTCGAGAAAAACCTCTTCCAGGGTTGCCACCACCGGTCCGTCGATGCGGAAATGCATGTCCACGACACGGTGAGGATTCTCAAGGTTTTCCGCCAGGTGCCGGTCGCCGATGTTCATGCCGCCGGCAAAACCGACCGTGCCGTCGGCGATCATCAGTTTCCGGTGGTTTCGGAGGTTGATGTGAAGGGCCGGAATGACAAGCAGCCGGGGAGGAATGAACCGTCCCACCCGCACGCCCTCCTTTTTAAGCAGCGTGCCAGGCCGGGGACAGGAGTAGTACTCGCCGAAACCATCGAGAATCACCCTGACATCGACGCCCCGCCGGACCGCGTCGCCGAGGGCGCCGATAAACCGGCGGCCCGTCCGGTTCGTTTCAAAGATATACGTGGTCAGAAACAGGGACCGGGTAGCCGACTCGATCGTTTCGATCATCGCGGGGTAGACACCCTCGCCGTTATGGTAAAAATCGACCCGGTTTCCCGCCACCAGGGGCCGTTTCGTGACGGCGGCGGTGGTATTTATAAACTCGGAGAGCCCCTCGCCAGCCCGAACAAGACTCCGGGCCAGTTCGTCCGCATCGTTTCTTTCGGGAAAGGGCGGAAAGGATCTCCTGTCATTGGGACGAAGTTTTTTCGCCTTCGTCTTCACCCGGTTGATGCCGAAGAGAAAGTACAGCAGGGGTCCGCCGAAGGGGATGAGAACGCAGAGAGCGATCCAGGCGAGTGCGGCCCTGGGGTCACGTTTCAGAAGGAGGGCGTGACCGGCGCTTGCCACGGCAAGCACAAAGGCCGCTATCGATGCGAGCGAGCTGAAAAGGGACATGAACCGTGATCTTTCTCCGCCGAACCGGATAAGAACGCCGCCTTCGATGAACACCGGCCGTCTCCCTCGCGGAAACGACACCTCGTACTGGAATCGCTTTAAAAATAAATGTAGTACAGGAAACGGGTTCCGTCAAGCGCGCCGGGCAACCCAGCGCGCCGGGCAACCCCCGAAATCCGCGATTAATTCAGCCTGTTCACGGTACAGACACTTCAACATCCCGTTAATTCGGCGAGATATGTGCTGCC